>CAZOTB010000075.1:9548-30805 GCA_964582645.1 uncultured Verrucomicrobiota bacterium
GGCGGAGCCATCTCATTGACACCCCACTTCAGTGGGGTGTTGCAGCCACAGAGAGGAGCGTCCAACCCGTTTCAACGGTTTGGTAGCGCCAACCTGCCGACCCATCGAGGGGTCAATGAGAGAGCGCGTGGCGCGTGTGGCCGACAGGCTTTTGGGTCTCGCGGCGGAGCCATCTCATTGACACCCCACTTCAGTGGGGTGTTGCAGCCACAGAGAGAAGCGTCCAAACCGTTTCAACGGTTTGGTGACGGATGGTGACATGTCCACCCATGCATACTCTCGTTGTTGGCTTCACATTCTCTGGGGGACGTTGCGGCGCGAGCGGGTCCTGTCAAAAGAAGTGGCAACAAAAGTTTCGCGGTATCTGGATGACTACGCCAAGTCGAAGAACATCTACATGAAAATCAACTTTGTGAATGCAGACCACGCCCAGCCGTTGATTGATCTGCCGACCGGCATGACAATCGAGGATGTGCTCCAACTGTTCAAGGGCAGTTCGTCGCACTGGATCAACGAGAACAAACTGGTGGCGGGCAAGTTCGCCTGGGGCCGTGGGTACGGCGCGTTTTCTGTGTCGCAATCGAACGTGGACGAAGTGGCCAAGTACATCGCCGGTCAGGAGGAACACCATCGGGTGAAATCGTTCGCGGAGGAATACAAGGCCTTCGCGGAGCGTTACGGATTGGAGTTTCGGGATGAAGACTTGCCGTAGCGTGAAACTGAATTTCGGTCATCAGAATATGCGTGCCTTTCTCTCATTCACACCCCGCTTCGGTGGGGTGACAGTCAGTCAAGAACGACAAGGCTGCGCGATGTCAGTCTCATTAACACCCCACTTTAGTGGGGTCTTGGTAAACGAGAGGGTTGATTCAACCGCTTCAGCGGTTTTGTCGCCAGCTTCGAAACCGTTGAAACGGTTTCTCACTTCTCTCCTCGCTCCACACACCCCACTGAAGTGGGGTGTCAATGAGAGTCGCGAGACCGGGTGCATCAACGTCCTGGTTCGGACCACCCCCCTCAAATGGGGTGTCAATGAGAGGGTTGCAGCCGCGTCAGTGACTTTGTGGCCGGCTTCGAAACCGTTGAAACGGTTTCTCGCTCCTCGCATCACGGCGCACACCCCACTGAAGTGGGGTGTTAATGAGATGCTGGTCATCATGCGCGCCGCTTCATGACACCCACACCATGAACTCTCTCCCCTGGTCCATCTACATTTCCTTCATCGGCGCGGGCATCATCCTGCTGATGCCGCGCGAGAGTAAGAACCTCATCCGTTGGTTCGGGTTGGCGATTGCGGTCCTCGGCGAGCTTTTTGCGCTGAAAGGATTCTTCGCCTACCGCGCGATGGAAACCGGCGAGCTTGTCACGCTCGGCACCGCGCTGGAATGGATTCCGCAGATCGGTTCGTCGTATCACCTCGCCGTGGACGGCATCAATCTCCCGCTCGTCGTCCTCAACGGCATCATCTGCATCACCGGCCTGCTGTACTCCTGGAACATCGAGAACCGCGTGAAGGAATTCCACGCGTTCTTCCTCGCGTTGATCGGCGGCGTCTATGGCGTGTTCATGGCGATGGACGCATTCCTCCTGTTCGTGTTTTACGAAATCGCCATCATCCCGAAATACTTCATCATCGCCATCTGGGGCAGCACCCGAAAGGAGTACGGCGCGATGAAGCTCGTGCTCTACTCGTTCGTCGGCAGCGCGCTGGTGCTGGTCGGGATGCTCGCGATCTACTTCCAGTCGGGCATCGGCAGCTTCGACATCATCAAGCTCAGCGCCGTCCAGTTCAGCCCCGAGTTCCAACGCTGGTGTTTCCCGCTTGTCTTCGTCGGGTTCGCCGTGCTCGCCGGCATGTGGCCGTTCCACACGTGGGCGCCCACGGGACACGTTGCCGCGCCGACGGCCGCCTCGATGCTGCTGGCGGGAGTGGTGATGAAACTCGGCGCGTACGGTTGTCTGCGGATGGGCATGTTCCTCTTCCCGCAGGGACTCGAAGAATGGAAATGGTGGATCGCCGTCATCGCGGTCATCGGCATCATCTACGGTGCGATGGTGGCGATGGTGCAACGCGACTTCAAGTTCGTCATCGGCTACAGCAGCGTCAGTCACATGGGCTTTGTGCTGCTCGGTCTGGCGACGATCAACGTGATCGGCGTCCAGGGCGCGGTGCTGCAGATGTTCTCGCACGGTATCATCGCGGGGCTGTTGTTCGCCGTGGTCGGACGCATGGTGTATGATCGTACCCACACTCGTCAACTCGCCGAGCTCGGCGGCTTGTGGCAGACGATGCGGTTTACAACCGTCACGTTCGTGATCGCGGGTCTTGCCTCGATGGGGCTGCCGGGATTCAGCGGTTTCATCGCCGAGTTGCAGGTTCTGATCGGGACATGGCGGACGTTCCCAGTGCTGGCCATCATCACCGGCATCGGCATCCTGGTCACCGTTGCGTACACCTTGTTGACGATCCATAAGGCATTCTTCGCCGAACCGAAGCCGAAGCCGCCGGGCGATCACGGACACGGCACCTACGCCCCATTGACGTGGCAGGAGGCAGTCGCCAGCATCATCCTGATGGGATTGACAACGCTCATCGGCCTCTATCCGGATCTGCTGCTCGACCCGATCCACCGGAGCAGCGATCTGTTTGTGCAGACGCTCACACACACGACCACTTCCCTTGCAGGGATGCGATAATGAGAAGAAATATTCTTGCAGCAGAAGCCCTCTCTGGTAAGCACCAAGCCGGGTTCGCGCATTTTCCCCGTGAATAACGTCTTCACGGGCCGTTTTTTGGGAAAATTGCATTCAGGTATTTAATCGCACTGCTTTCGGACACAGAACAGAGGAGCGAGCATTAAGACTACGGGACGAGGAGTGAAATTGAACCGTCGAGCGTTCAGCAGGCTGGTATTCGTCGGTTGTGGTTTGGCATTGGTGGGCGCTCTTTTGACCGACGTTACAGCTTTGGCGGAGGAGGCCTTAATGACAGACGAGGCTGCGCTCGACGCCCTGAAGGCCGTGACCGACAGCGATGGCGACGGCTTCACCGACCGGCAGGAGGAGGATTGGGGCACGAATCCGAGGGATGCCGGCAGTCAGCCCCGCCTCGATGTCGGCATGGTTGGACTATGGAGGCTTGATCAGTTTGAGAGCACGACGGTCTCCGATGGATCTCCAAACGATCTCGATGGCCAGTTGATCGGGTCGCCGCTGCCGACGCTTTCGGGAAGCGGGCCCGACAAGGCGTTGACCTTCGACGGAGTTCAGAATGAGGTCCAAATTCCGGACACGCCAGCGTTAACGCCGAGACACGTCGTGACAGTTGCCGCATGGGTAAAGGCGTCGCGCGAGGCGGAAGGGGTGCTCGTGGGCAAGTGGCCGGCCAAGGGGATGCAAGGCAGTTACACGCTCTCCTTGCTGGAAGGCTACCTCGTGATGGAACTGTCGGTCGGAGGAGTGTATCGCCCGTTGATCAGTTCGACCGCCATCGAAGATGAAGGCTGGCATTATGTCGCGGCGGTGTATGACGGGTTCGAGGCGCGGCTGTATCTGGATGGCGTTCGCGTTTCCACGACCCACACAGGTGGCAAACTGGACGTGGTCGGAGAGCCACTGGTGATGGGTCACTTCCAGGGCAGCCTGCGGAATGTTCGGCTGTTCTCCAAACCGCTGCAGGATCGCGAACTCGCGTTGATCTACGAGGTCGAACTCAAGCAACTCGGCATCACTCAGCCGCCGCCCAACCTCATGACGTTGCGAACCAAGGCTCCGTCGCTCGTGGTCGGCAAGCGTCCGCCAGCCTTGGACGAGTGGGGAAGCAAATCCAATGAGAAACGCCAACTGGCCTTGACGGAAAAAAGTCGAGGTGCGCGATGAAGCCCGTCTCCCGCTCGCGCATTGCGGTCGCTGCGGCTCTTTTCCTTGCGCTGCTTGGCTCCGCTCGCGCCGACCTCATCGGGCATTGGCGGCTGGATGAAGGAACAGGAACCACTGCTGCAGATTCGACGACGAATGCCAACAACGGAACACTCGTAAGCAGCCCGGCCTGGCTCTCCGGCATCGTCACCAATGCGCTGCAGTTCACCAACACCGGCCAAAAGGTCAGCATCCCGGCCTGGTCAGGCTTCGATCTGACGAACGCGATCACGCTGGCGATCTGGATCAAACCAACTACCAACGGCTCGGCGGGACCGGACTTCAGTCAGTTTTTCACCAAGGGCGACAGCTTCACGGCTGGATGGGGTTTGCGTTACACCGACGCGCGCAAGATCGTCTTCCAGATGAGCGGCCAGTACGGCAACTCGATTGCCAGCGCGGTGGTGCTTCCGACAAATCGCTGGACGCATGTCGCGGCGACCTTCGACGGCGCGAAAGCGCGACTCTACATCAACGGCCTGCTCGACGGCACGGTCAACTGGACCGGCACGTGCGCTGTCAATACCAACGGCGTCACCCTGGGCGGACTCGATTCCGTTCTCGTCGGTTCACTCGACGAAGCGCGCGTCTATAACAACGCCCTCAGCGATCGTGCCATTGCCGAGTTGTACCTCTCGCAGGACGCCGACATGGATTGGCTGCCGAACGTGGATGAGGCTCAGTACGGCACCGGTCCGAGCGATGCCGACAGCGATGACGATGGCTACGTTGACGGCGTGGAAGTGATGGCGGGCACCGACCCGCTCAATTCCGCCAACCACCCCGACGCGGGGGCGAGCCAGATCGGCTGGTGGAAACTCGACGAAGGCACCGGCTCGACCACCGCCGACAGCAGCGGCAATGGGGCGTCGGGCACGCTCTACAACGGCGCCAGTTGGACGAGCGGCGCGATCAGCAATGCCGTGTTTTTCTCCGGTTCGAGCGACAAGATCGAGATGGGCGATCAGAACCATCTCGAAGGGCTGCCGAGTTTCAGCGCGAGCGCGTGGGTCAAGGTGCGCCAGTTCTCGACCAGCCACCAGATGGTGACGTTCTGGAAGGAGGACGTGCATTTCTTCGGGTTCGACGACGCCAGCGCCAATCGCGGCAAGCCAGCGCTGCGCGTAGCGACCAACAACAACTGGCAGACGTTGACCACCAGCAGCCGGATCCTGCCGACGAACGAGTGGTACCACGTCGCGGCGACGTACACGAACGGCACGGTCAAATTCTACGTGGACGGCGTGTTGAACGACACCGTCAGCCAAACCTACACCATGGGATCGAACACGAAGCAGGTGAAGATTTCCGACGGAACGAAGGAGTTCAACGGGACGATTGACGACGTGCGCTTTCACTCCCGGGCGCTGGCCGATGGCGATGTGACTGCTTTGGCGTACGTGGACAGCGACGGCGATGGCCTGCCGAACGGTCTCGAGCTCCGGCTGGGAACGAATTCGCACAACGTGGACACCGATGGTGATCAATTCAACGATGGCCGCGAAGTACGCTACGGCACCGACCCGACCATCCCGGAAATCAACTGCCCCGGTGATGGCACGAACACTACCGTCGTAACGAAGTATTTCTTCGACGAAGGCAGCGGCACCAACACTGTGAACGCCGGTACCGATGGCGCTGCCGGGAATGCAGCGGTCACGAACGGCGTCATTTTCAGCACAAACCTGCCGCCGCCGAGCGGCGGCTGCGGCTGGAGCGTCTCATTTCCCAGCACCGGTAGCGGCGCTTCCACGCCTGCGATCGAGTCGGCCACAACCTACGATCCGCTTGCCGGGGCCACCGGCTTCGTGCTCATGGCGTGGGTGAAACGAGAGAGCACAAGCACCAGCAGCAATCAGTCGGCGCGTATCCTGAGCGACACCAGTTCTCTGACCTTGACGAACACGACGGCCGGGTTTGAGTTCCGCTTTTCCGGCAGCGCGGGCACGCTCGAACTGCGTGTGAACGGCAAGAATGCGACCACGTCTGTCGGCGGCATCCCGCCCAATGAGGGAAACTGGCATCACGTCGCAGTGGTCTATGACGGCAAGCGCCCCGCGACGAATGAACTCACGCGCAACGTGCATTTCTATGTGGATGGCATCCAGCGCGGCGACGGCAGCGTGCTGACAAACCAGGTCGTTTCGGCGAACACAAATCGTCTGACCGTGGGTAACTCGTCCGTCAGCCGGGGCGTCGGCAACGCGTTCGTCGGAACGATGGACGCGGTTCGCATCCTGAGAGAGTTCGCGCCCGCAGCCGTCGGGAACGGCAATACCAACGGCACGATCGTCTGCTACATGAATCTGACCTGCGCGCCCTCCACGTCGGAGCTGGTCGGCCACTGGAAATTCGACGAAGGCACCGGTACCAATGCTTATGACTCGACTGCCAACGATCTCGACGGCGCGCTGTTCGGCAGCCCATTGCCGACGTGGACGAGCGGCGTGTTCAGCAACGCGCTCTCCTTCGACGGCGTCCAGAACGAAGTGCGCGTGCCCGATGCGACGAAACTCAGTCCCGCCGAAGCGATCAGCGTCTCGACGTGGGTGAAGCCACTCTCGACGAATGAAGGGTTTACCGTCAGCAAGTGGAGCACGAACGGAATGTCCGGCAGCTATCTCTTGTGGGTGACGGCCACCAACACCGAGTTCAACCTCTTCCTCGACGGAATGCATTTCACGCTCGCCGGCACCAACACTCTCTCGACGAACAACTGGCATCTGGTGACCGCGACGTATGACGGCGCCGCGATGAAGCTATACCTGGACGGCACACTCGACAGCACGTTGACGACCAACGGTATGATTGACGCCGTCAGCGATCCTCTTCTCATTGGCGGCGTCTCCGGCGCGCTCGACGACGTGCGCCTCTACAACTACGCCCTCGCCGCCACCAACGTCCTCGCGTTGTACGAAACGAGCACCGACAGCGATAGCCTGTACGATGTATGGGAAATCAACAACTTCGACGATCTTTCCCAAACTGACACGGACGACCCCGATCTCGATGGGTTGACGAATCTCGCCGAACAGACCGGCGGTACCGACCCGAACGATTATTACAATGGCGTCTTGCCGAATTTCTCGATCTTCAGCGGGAACAATCAGACGAACAAGGTGGGCACGGTGCTGCCCATGCTGCTGAAGGTGCTGGTGACCAACGCAGCCTCGGGCTTGCTGAATAATGCCCCGGTAACCTACGCCGTGGTCGGCGGCGACGGCGCCCTCACTACCAACGGCGTCAACTTCCTCTCCTCGCTGACAGCGCGCACCGGCACGGACGGGCAGGCTTCGGTCAGCAACAGACTTTCGACCACAGCGGGCACGAACCTCATCACCGTGACCATCACCACGGCTGGCCAGAGCACGAACGTGACCTTCACCGAGCAAGCCGACGTGGACCCCGACAACGATGGCTTGTTGAACTACCAGGAGGCAGAACTCGGCACCGATCCGAACAACCCCGACAGCGACGGCGATGGGATTCTCGATGGGACGGATCCCTATCCGCTCGATTACTACAACGCAGTCACACCGACTCTGGTCATTCTTACCGGCGGCAATCAGTGGGGCGTCACGAACACCTTTGCCGCACTGCCGCTCACAGTCGGCGTCACCGGCACCAATGGCCTCCCGCTCACCAACGCGCCAATCTCCTTCTCGGTCACCTTGAGCAACGCCAAAGTTTCGACCTCAACCAATGGCACGCCGCTGTACTCATCGCTACAGGTCCGGACGCAAACCAACGGCCAAGCGTCCGTGTTCCTGCGCTTGTCTGATACCGTGGGCACAAACTTTGTCTTGGCTAGCGCCTTCCATACGGGCGGCACAAACTCCGTGCAATTTCTCGCGCACGTGACCGCGGCCGACGATACGGACGGCGATTTCTGGCGAGATTCTGCCGAGGATGCCGCCGGGACAGACCCCAATGACCCCGAGGATCATCCTGCTTACAGCTTCACAGTCAATGATGGCGCGCAGGCGACAACTTCCGCTGTGCTTTCCGTTGCATTTCCAGCCGGCATCTTGGCCGACTTTGTAATTCTGTCGGAGGCAGGCTCCCTGGAAAACAGCATCACCAACACATTCGTGCAGCAGTTCAACTATACGCTGCAAGACACGACGCAAGGCTACCGGGATTTGTTTGTTCGACTCCACAACCCGACCGGCACAAACAGCGTTCTGTTTGGCCAACGATTGTATTACGACACGATCACTCCCACGATCACGATCACCTCTCCCACGAATGGAGCCACCACGGGCAAACGCCGCATTGAGATCCAGGGCTTTGCGGTGGATCGCACGGGCTCGCCGCCGGTGAATGACACGAACCATTGGCTTCAAGTCCGCGTGGGTGACGTGTTTGCGAACGGGCGAACGAACGGCTACTTTTGGTCCGGCCCGTACGATCTTGTGGAAGGCACAAACACATTCACGGCAGTGGCGACGGATTTGGCCGGCCTCAGCGTGAGCAACACCGTGGAGGTGATTTACGATCCCTCACTGGCGACGAACACCCCGGTTTTCACGTCCGATTTCACCAATGCCGTCATCGTCGTCGGCAACACTACGAGCAATTTCTGGCTCAAGGGTTTCGTGGATGATGACAACGCCACCGTGCAAGTGGACGTGCTTGATGGGGCGGACCCCAGCGTGACCAACTCCTCGGCAAAGGCGGCGGTGCGCGGCACAAACTGGTGGACCGTGCTGCCGATTGGGGACGGAACGAATTTGATAACGGTCACAGCTTTCAACTCAGGCTCGGTTTCGACAAACTACACTCTCACGGCAATCCGGGACACAAATATCGTGCTGGAAATCACCAGTCCTTCGCCCAACATCGCGGTCAATTCTTCCAACGTAACCATCGTGGGAACGGCGAGCCTCAGTTTCAGCAACAAAGCGATTACCATCAACGGCCAAACCGCCTCGACGTTGATCGGCCCGAGCGACATCACCTTCAGTAATTCCGTGCCCCTGCTGCTGGACGTGGAGGAAAACCTCATCACGGTGGAATCCCAAGGCCAAGGCGGGAACGCTATTGGTAGCACGCTCGTGATCTATGGCTATGAGATACTTCGATCTGACACGGCT
This sequence comes from uncultured Verrucomicrobiota bacterium, assembly GCA_964582645.1. Classification (GTDB taxonomy): domain Bacteria; phylum Verrucomicrobiota; class Verrucomicrobiia; order Palsa-1439; family CAZOTB01; genus CAZOTB01. The sequence goes on from CAZOTB010000075.1 coordinate 18,563, forward strand.
TTTCGGTTCCTAAACGATCATATGGCGAGTGATTGCTGGTATGCTCACCATTACACCAACAGCCACGTGTACGTGCAGGAGGGTGGGGATGACACGTTGGCAGCGGTCCCGAGCCACACGGTGACAACGCACGCTTTCAGCGACAGCTTCAATCTATATGGGAGTCTGATCGACTTCTATGATTTCACCATGGAGCACGAGGACGATCCGAGAACTTGGGGAGCCATTTGGGGATATGAAACCTATCGGGCTTGGGTTGACGGGGTCAATCTAGATGGCGGCGAAGACTGGTTCTTTGATTGTCCCACCAATGTCGTCTGCGACTGTGAACAAGAACCTTATTGCGAAGGCGAAGACACCTCGAATTGTTGTATCAACGCGACCGAAGCACTATCGGACGACTACACGTTCAACTCCGAATACACGTTTATCAAACGTTGGCCGATTGACGAAGAACAGCAGGTCATCATGTACTTCCCCGATCTTTGGTACTACCATATCAACTCATGCGAGCCAGGCGCACCTTTCGAGGACATTGACCCGGGAAAAGTTACGTTCTGGGGCCAGACCGGCTTCTGGTATTCGGTGGAGACACCGTGGCCTGGAGTTGAAGCGACAAATCATGTCGCGTTTCTCGTCAAGATCAGGACCAACACGCGATACACCTTACGTGAGAGCGATTTCACCTGGCCTTCGTTTACTTACACCTGCTCGGATGATACCTTCCACGGAAATTCGCAAGCCGCCTGGACGGAGATCGGCGCCTCACGCCTGTTCTCGTTTCTCGGACTGGCGAATGACATTCGGAGTGTCAAGATCACGAGGACCGATCCTGATATCAGCGTTTTGTGCACAGGCTGCACGATGCAACTCTATGCGGAGACTGATCCAAAGGGTCGAACGATAACTTGGTCTGAAACTTCTGATTTCGCGACAATCACACAAGGCGGGCTACTGACTATTCCTGCAGACGCACCTAGGCACACGTTCACTGTTAGGGCGTCTGATTCCGCAGTGCCAGAAGTCTTTGACGAAGTTGAAATCTCTGTTTTTGTGCCTCCGCCTAATGTCGAGCACATAAACACACGGTATGGCCGAGCCAGTCCAGCCGAGCGTAATCTCGCAATTGCGTTCCCTGCTGCGTTTAATCAAGTAAGGCGCATTCCGGACGAAGCACGTGCGATGCAACGTCGACTATGGCCCGATACCGACCCGGATCCAGACGTGAACCCTCCAGAATGGGAAGATGGCGCAATTGGCAATGCATTTGTTCATGCATACTCCAGTTGCCTCGCCGCCCAGAGGATTGGTAATGTCTTGGCGAACTTGTTTTGGGACGCACATGAAGAGTACACATTGAATCCATGTCCGCAGGCGTCGATGGATTTGTTTAACAATCGCGTTGGAAGACAGCTCGGGTGCAGTGGCCGCGATTGCCTTGCAAGGGTAATAGATGCCATGAATGCGGGCTTCCTCAGGTGGCAGAGGACACTCCCGCCTCCGGACTGTGCCGAGTTCGACTCCAAGGTAGATGTCCCCATTGTAATTCCATAAGGTATGAAAATGACAAAACTGCTTGCAATTCCGGCTTTGGCTTTAGGCTTGACCTCCTGCTTAACAACAAGCTCGGAAAACCCATTGGACAACCCTTCGGGGACGACGGTAGACCCGACTCCTTACCTTGGCCAATGGGAATTGACGAAGGTCTTAGGTGAGTCGGCGGGGTCCCAAACGCTCATCACGGTCACGCAGGCTGTACAAGGAATCTTGGTGATCTCTACCCCACAACCGGGGATCACCAACACCCAGACGCTGAGATTGACCTCAATCACTAACCTGACCGTGGCCTCGCTCGAAGACGCCACAAACAGTTGGACCATTGTTGCCGTCAGTCTGGTCAACGCCAATACGAATCTTGTAGTCTCTGCTCCTGACTGGAATGTTATAACCAACGACATCAAGAACGGCGTAATTGCGGGAGAGATAGACAAGGTCGATTCACTGCGGGTCATTGCAAGACTCAAAGCTTCGGGGGCGAGTCTGAGTTCCTATTTTGGTTCCAACACAAATCTTTTCTCCGGCGAACTACTGCGTTTGGAGAAACGGTGAGCGGAACACCGGGGTCGTGAAAACAGGATCCGGGTCAAATCTTTACAATTCACAAACGATAGCGCACAAACAGAATGAGGGTCACATCTTCAATTGTGCGAACAAGGCGATGGACCTCAGTAACAACAAGGTAGGCCGAGATTTGTTTCTGAAGAATCCAGGGATGTCATTGGAGGAGGCTGCCGCGACTCTGAAGCAGCTCGCAAAGGATGGGGTCCTGACCACAACAACCACGCCAGGAGCTGGTTCGGACTAGGAAAGGCATTATGAAGAACAAACTCAGCATCAGCTTGGGAGCAGCTTTCGTATTGCTTGGCGCTGTGTTAAATTGCCATGGCCAAAGCACCACCAACCTAATGCCAAGCGGTTACAGCACCACCTACATTGGCATGACCACGAATGCACTGACGCAGGCAAGACCATCGGCGGAGTGGACCAGTCCAAATCCTATTCCTTCCCCCGATGCAACCGAGAGAACATCAGGTCACATCTTTTTCAAGAGCGTCGGATACGACTTCGCTCTCACAAACACTCTGCAGGTCGTAACCTTCTATGCCTTGGATTACACTCAATACGCACCGGTCATGCCCGGATTCGTAAAAGGTTGAATGTGGACGATAAATTCTGGGGAATCGTTCTCGACATGCAAGACCACCGCGGAAAGAGCGTCGGGCTTCACAGTCTTAAGGCGAACATCAACGGCGTTGAGAAGTCATGGCTCGAGGTGTGGAAAGGTTGGTTTGCGGAATTCGAGGCGAGAGGCGCTAGTCCAAACTATAGTGACCTGTATTCGCACAGCCAAAAAATGCTTGGTGAGGTCCCCGCTCCGGAGTACGCGGATTTTCATAAAGTCTTAGGACGAGGCAAGTATGCAGACCATAGCTACAAAGCTTGGAAACCACTCCAAAAAACGGATCCAGAAGCTTTCAAGGCGTTCATCCATCAGTGGGCCAAGGAGCAGGGGGCTGAAGTTGCAACTTTCACAGGAAAGGGCAAACGAGTCTTGATGCTGGAGGTATTTAAGAAAGGATTGTTTGGCAAGCTCGTGCTTGTTGGATTTGCGGTCGTCGTAATTAACACAGGTGTGGAAGCGGCGGAGACGCATGACGCCACCAAACTGCTAGATCTAGTGCCCACCATTGGTGATTACCGATTGGGCGCGCAGATTTCGGAAGATACCGGCATCTTGGAGGGCGCGGGCAACGCAGGGGAATTCTGGGGGCGTATTACGACGATAGATCCCGTTGGTGTCGCCACGGTGCTAAACTTCGAGTTGCTCTGGAAAGATGCGCGGACGGTTAACAGGGCATCCGATTACCTATTCGGACTTGCGCGTGAGGTGCATAAGCAAGAATGAAATGGTATCTCATTCAAAGGAAGTCCGGACGGAGCATCTCCGAAGACATGTTGTATGGTGCTGTGTGTGACCGACAGATTGTGTTGCCGCAGATGCACGAGCTGGAGCTAAGAGACGTCTCAGGTATTCACTCGGTGTTGCGAATTCCTCTAGAACCGAGCGTGAAAATGGATTGGGACAGCGAAGTGTCGAGGGAGGAATTCGATAGGATCTTGGAGGAAATTTGTCAGCTTGCACCACAACATAGTGAAGCCATTCGGAAGCTGCGCCCAGGAAGCGAAATTGGACATCTCTTGATCGAGCGAACCGGCCCTGCATGCCCAGAGATTCTCCTGCAGTTTGCATCCTATATCATCCGTGACAGTATCAAAACCCGCTTGGCTTGGCTGCCTGGGATTCAGCTCTTCCCGGCACACCTGAAAAAGATCGTTCCTCTACGATGGGAGCTAGGACAAGCGGTTCCTGAGAGGTTTGACGATTACGAGATAGACTGCTTTATAGAAGAGAAAAAACACTCTGTGCAGACTGCTAACCAAATGGGAACGTTTCATGAGATGATCCTGCCGAAAGCCAATTGGTTTCCTCCGGATTGCGTGCCCGATGGAGTTGAGACATTGCGAGTGGCATTTGTCGGCACGCTTCCGGGTAAGCGATCTGGGTGGTCGCTTAACTACGGACGAGTCGAGTTGGCATTTTCTAATTCTGATAATTATCCATGCCTGAGATTGCTACCCAAGGAGGATGACATGATGGGCGCCTACGACCTTGTCCGAGAAGATGCTTTTGAGTTATTGCGGGAACCGGGCAAGTGGACGTTGGATTTCCGAGAAGTTGAACAATTGTAATTGGACTGGTTTCGTTGAATCCCAAATCATACACCAATTAGAAAAACGAGAAACAGAAATGAAGACGAGAATTGGAACAACAACACTTGTCGTTGGGGCGATTTTGTTGGCCATCATGATGAAGTTTTCCATCAGCCTGGCTTTTGCTCAACAGGGTCCAGCAGTGGAGAGTACTTCCGTCACGATTTCTCCAGTCACCCTCAACGGCGAATTCGTCCGAGCTGACAAGAACGCAGGTACGCTGGACATAAAGATCGACGAAACAACCCAGCAAGTCAGGTTTGAAGATCGCATTCGAATCAAGGGGAAGAGGCTGGAAGACATGTTCAGCCGCATGAAGACCGGCGACAAAGCTACCTTTTTCGGATACAGCAAGCCCGACGGCACCGTCATCATCAATCAGATTCGCATCGTACGTTCCACCAACTCCGTGTCTCAGGTGGGCCAATCTCGTAATTGAGATCAAGGCATGAGGGAGGCATGAGAGGCGCATCTTCAAATTTTGCAAACGAAGCACAGAGCCGATAAAGAACACGGCTCAGATATTCAGGTACGATAACCGATGAACTACGCCACTCTCTTCCACACACTCGCGCCCGAGATCGCAATGGTGATCGGGGCGTTCGTCCTTCTCGGCGTGGACCTGGTCTGGTTGCGCGAGAAGCCGGTGGCTCAGCGCACCCGTATCCTGGGCATCGCCACGGCGGTGTTTCTTGGCGTGATCTGGATGTGGCTCGGCGCGCGCGTCTGGGACGCGCCCCTGGCGGCAGAGAGTGCGGCCCTGTTGAACGGCACGCTCGTCGTGGACAGCCTGGCAGTGTTCTTCAAGGTCGTGATCGTCGCGCTGACAATCCTGACCGTGCTGATCTCAATCGAGTCGGAGTTCACCACTCACGTCGGAGAATACTACGCGCTGCTGATTTTCGGCACGCTGGGGATGATGTTCCTGATCACGAGCGAAGAGTTGATCGCGATCTTTTGCAGTCTCGAACTGTTGAGCCTCTGCCTCTACATCCTCACCGCGTTCCATAAATCGAAGCGGCACTCCACCGAGGCGGGCATCAAGTATTACGTCTTCGGCGCATTGTCGTCGGCGTTTCTGCTGTTCGGATTGAGCTATCTGTACGGATTGACGGGCGAATCGAGCCTCGCGGGAATCGGCAAAGCACTGGCCGCAACGGAATGGACACCGGCAAGTCGCACTATTCTTTTACTCGGCCTCGTTTTCACGGTCGTGGGTTTTGGTTTCAAGATCGCCGTGGTGCCGTTCCACCTCTGGGCGCCCGACGCCTACCAGGGCGCGCCGACGCCGGTGACGGCATTTATTGCTACCGGCTCCAAGGTCGCCAGTTTCATCGTGCTTCTCAAAGTGATGGTGATCGCGCTGCCCGGCAGCCTGCTGCAAGGAGCAGCAAACTGGTGGCCGCTCGGCGGCGCGGCGGAACTCAAGACCGGGTGGGTGTCACTGCTGGCGTTCATTGCAGCGCTAAGCATGATCCTCGGCAACACTGCCGCCATCGTGCAGAACAACGTCAAGCGCCTGCTCGCCTACTCCAGCATCGCCCACGGCGGCTACATTTTGCTCGGTGTGCTCGCGGCGAACGACCTCGGGCAGAAGTCCGTTCTATTCTACGTCATCGTCTATGGCTTGGCGAACATCGGTGCGTTCGGCGTCGTGCAAGCCCTGGCCGACAAAGCGGGCGGCGACAATTTCGAAAACTTCCGCGGCATGGCCCGGCGCGCGCCGTTCTTGTCATTGATGATGTTGATCTTCGTGCTCTCGCTGGCCGGCATCCCGCCGCTCGGTGGGTTCTTCGGGAAATTCTATCTCTTCCTCGCCGCCGCGAAAGCCCACAATCTCGGGCTCCTGTGGCTGGTGATCCTCGGCATCGCGATGAGCGCCGTGTCACTCTACTACTATCTGATTCTCTTGAAGCAAATGTACGTGATCGAACCCGAGGACTCGACGCCGATCAAAGCTTCCATCCAGTTCCGCTTCGCCACGGCGGGCGCGGCGTTGTTCATCCTGCTGCTGGGAATCTTCCCCGGCCCCGTGATCGCGTTGCTCGATCAATTGCTGAAGCGGTCGTCGCTGCCGATGTAGGACAGCCGTCCTGGCTGCCCTTCCCCACACTGGACTGGCAAGCTGCCTGTCCTACTTCGCCGGCTTGTCGCTGACCGAGTGAACGGCGCGATTCGTGTCGGCCACCCACCGAATCTCGCTCTTGACGTCGTACTGCGACGCCGGGCTCACGTAGGGCTTGGGTTGCTGGTAGTGGCCGGTTTTGGTGTAGAATCCATCACCCTGCGCCATCCAACGGCGGCGGCTCTCGAGCACTTCATCGTGCCGCAGCACCTTGTACTGTCCTCGAACCTCGCCGATGTCGTTGAACTTCTTCTCCAGGCCCGCCTTCTCGATCCGCAGCCCTGCCAGTTCCTGCAAGACCAGCGCGCGGTTTTTCTCGCTGCGATCCAGCTCGTTCTCGAGCTTGGCGATCCGTTGGTCCAATGACGCCACCTTGGCGTTGAGGTTTTGCACGTTGCCCTGGAGCGCCTTCTTCTCGGTCGTGAGCACCGAAACGGTCTGGCTGGCTTCCTTGAGCTTGAGCGAAGTGGCGAACAGATCGTTGGTGACCTTGGCCAACTGCTGCTGCGCCGTCGCGGCCTCCTGCCTGGCCTTCTCCACCTCGCCTTTCAGGGCAGTCTCGGTTTCCTCCCGGACGCGCAATTCTTCCTTCTTGGTCTTCAACTGGCTGTTAAGCGCCTCGATCTCGATTTGCGCGTCTTTGATCTCCGTCCGGGCCCTGGTCAGGTCTTCCTGGCCTTTGTTCCAAACGTAGAAGAGTCCGATGACGAGCGCGATGATGACCGCGCCGAGAAGAATGAAGGCGACCTTTGCGTTCTGCATGATGAATTCCTTTCTGAAATTGGCGCGCCGAGTAAACGGCAATTCGCCCCGATTGCAAAGCAAAAAAGCGGCACCGAAGCTATCACCTCTTGCACGCTCGAATGCGCACCTGCCCATTCAACCCGCTCGGGCGCGGGCGGCCGTACATCAGGTTGATAAGCGTGTTGCTGACATGGAGTTCCAACCGGTTTGTGCCCGGGCGCAGCCAGCGGGTGATGTCGAGCCGCCACGGCGACCAGAGCATTTCGCCCGCGCGCTTGCCGTTGACCACCACCACCAATTGGTCGCTCGGAGGACGAGTGAGGACCAACTCGACGCGCTCGCCCGATTGCTTCGTCCACGGAAAACTCCGGGCGTGGATCATCGTCCCGCTGTAATGCGGAAATCCGAGCTTCGCCCAATCGCCTGAGCCTTTGACCGTTCTATTCGGGACAAGCGTCGGCACACCCTCGGCGTTCTCGACACGGAAATCGCCGAACAACCGGCACGGATCAATCATGCCGTCGGAAGTCTTGTTGATCGTGACGACGAACTCCAGCTCGTTGAGTCCGTTGCGCGCACGCAACGCATGCTCGATGTTGGTCGGTTCGTACCGGTGGACCTTCTTCCACTGGGTCAGCGGCTTGCCATTCAGAGACGCCGTCCAGCGCCCGCGGATGGTTTCGCCCTCCAGCACCACGGCGAGCGAGCGGACCGCCCGCGCGCGAAACCGTGTCCGATAGACGAGCCGCTTCTCCTTCGCCATCTTTGGTTGGCTTGGAATGAGATCGAGCGAGACCTGCTCCATCGCGCCTGCTTCTTCTGGCGGAGCAACGTCGAAGTACGGAGCGAGCTTCGTCGGCTTGCCGTTGAGCGTCCATCGTTTCAACACGACGACGTTGTCCTCGGCAGGCCGCATTTCCCACGAACCTTTCAATTGGAGTGTGCGAACCACCGGGCTAACCGGCTTTGGCTTCTCACCGGCGGTGATCCAGCGGCTCTCGTAGCCTTCGAGCTCGTGTGCCTCGCCGTGAAGCGTGAACTTCTCCCGGCTCCGCTGCAAATTGATGCAGAACCATCCGCCGTCGGCAGCCTGTACGACACGGATCGCGCCGTTGCGCGAACGAAGCGGGCCCGGTTCCTGTTCCGCCTCGGTGTGCGAAAGAACTCGAGCGCCCTGTCGCCGCAATCGTGCCACTGCTGCCGTGGCCGCCGCGTCGAGGGTGCCGGCGATATGAACCAGCGCCGGATACTTCGCGCGCCCGATCTGGACTTTCCCGCCGCTCACACGCGCGGCGTCCAGATCGAGATCGTCCACCCATTGGAACATGATCCCGTGTTCCTGGAGCGTGAGCGCCAGTTTCATCGCCCGCTCGAAAATCGCCCGCGCTTCCCGTTCGCGATCGAGCCCGATCCGCCACAGCGTTCGCATCGGACGCACGATCACGACCTGCGCCCGCACTCCGAGCGGGCCGAGTCGGTTCGCGGTGGCGCGGATATTGTCTGCCCAGGTTTTGAAGTGCTGCCACACGGTGTTCGGCTTGTAGAACGTCGGCGGGGCGTCGTATTTCCGGTAGCCGTCAATCCACCCGAACAGGCTGTGGTTGACGAAGAGGTTCACCCCGAACAATGCCAGCCACTCGGCGATCCGTTTCATGTCCTGCACATTGAGCTGGTAGTTGTTCGCGCCGTACACCTCGCACAACGTCTGCGAGCGGCCTTGCTGCGCCGAGGCCGACACCGCCAGCGACGGCGTGAAATTCAGAATGGGATTGGACCGATCGCCCACAGCCGGCACGATCAGGTCGCAGCCGGGAATGTGAAACGTCTTCAGCAACTGCGCGATGCTGCCGCAAATCGCCGCTTCCTGCACCCACTCCTCTTCGGGGCTGATGTGGCCGGTGAACGTCATGCCATGCCGTGCGCACCAATCCGAGATCGGACGCGCCCAGTTGTCGCGGAACAACCGGAACGTCGTCTGCCGATACCGCAGACGGATACGCGCCTCGGCGTCGTCCGCCCCTTCGAGCTTGCGCAGTGGCAGGGTCGGTTCGCCCTTGCGCGGGAATGGCCAAGTGATTTCCTTTGTTGCCAGCGCCAGCAACGCGCGCGGGTCCTTCTGGTAATCCGTCCACTCCGCCGCGATGGTGTCGCTCCATGGCAGCGTGTTCCGATACTTCGGTTCATCGGTGAAAAAGCCCGGGATCGTCTTCCGAAACTCACGCCCGAACCGTCGCTTGTACTCCTCGTGCGTGAACTCGATGAACTTCTGCGTCGCCGCGCGGTTCGACACGTCCACGTAATGCCCGAACGGTTCGATGTAATCGCCCCCCGTCCGCACGTGAAACACCGTCAGTTCCCACTCGCCCGCCGGCACGTCCGCCTCGAACACCGATGTGGGATGACTCGCCGTCGAGCGCGGGCAATCGTAGAGCTTTGCGTATTTCGGCGCGTAGTAATACCGGCTGTCCCACTCGCGCATCAGCCACGTGTCGTTGAAGGGCCCGACGCTGCCCGTCACGTCGCGCGCTGCGGCAAGGTCGGCTTTGCCGCCACGCACGGGCGAGAGAAATGCGTGCAGCACCGGATCGCGACCCAGCTCAATCAGCTTCCGTCCGCCGCCTCGGACGCGGTGACGTCGCACCCGCAGGTGACGTTCGGCGAAACTCGGGTTGCTCTCGACGACTTTGCCTCCGGCGACGCCGCTCGGGTACGGAAATTCGTCGTAGAGCCACGCGGTGATTCCGCGGCGCTTCGCCTGATCCACGCAGGCCCCGATGGCTTCGAACCACGCCTCCGAGAGGTACGGCGTGAGGAGGCCTTCGCGCGGGTGCAGAAAAATCCCATCCACCCCGGCGTCGGCGCAGTCATTGACGAACCGTCGCAGATAGGTGGTATCGAGTTGGTGATTGAGGATGAAAAAGGGGATGACTTGCGCGTGGCCATGCTTCATAGGAGTATTCGATAAAGGCGGCTCTTGTAAGGCATCGCCTCGGCAAGTCAAACAAGAAGCGCTTGGAATTCCTCGCCGCCGCCCGTACGCTTCCGGCTCATGCGAATCAACCCGACCTCCGTCCGCGGCATCTGGCCGCCATTGTTGCTGCCCTGGGACAAAGCCTGGAAGCTCGACTGGAAACGGTTCGACGCGAACCTCGACCGCTTGATCGCCGCCGAACCGCACGGGCTCTACACGCTCGACACGGCGAGTGAGTTCTTCACGCTCGAGTTCGCCGACTGGCGCACGGTGGCGCGCCGGTTCGTGAGACGTTGCCGGCAGCGGCGCGTTCAATTCCCAATCGGGCTCGGCTGTACCTGGACGAACCAGGAGGGGGCGCTGCGACGCATCTGCGAGGCGCGCGACCTCGGCGTGGAGATCATCCACCTCTCGACGCCGTACTGGCTGCCGTTGAACGAGGCGGGCGTGCTGACGTTTCTGCGTGCTGTGCAACACGAGGCCGGTCACCTCGGCATGATTCTGTATGCGCCTCCGCACAGCAAGCTGCGCCTGACGGCGGCGTTGTATCGCAGGATCGTCGCAGTCGCACCGTGCGTGATCGGCACCAAGACCGTTGGCGACGACGAAGCGGAAATGAAACGCCTCCTCCGTGTCCGACCGGCCCACAGTCATTTTGTGCAGGAGTGCTACCTCGTGGCTCGGGCCCGGCTGGGCGCGCGCGGATGTTACTCGGCGCTGGCGGGGATCAGTCTGCCGTTCATGAAAGCGTGGTGGTCGATGATTGAGCGCGGCGATTGGCCGGCAGCCGAACGGCGGCAAGCACCCGTCATCGCGTTCTACAACGAAGCCGTCGTTCCTATGCGCGAAGCGGGCATCATCGCGGGTGCGGTGGACAAGTCCATGGCGCAGATCGGTGGTGCACACGGGACGCGGCTGATTCGTCCGCCGTATCCTTCGGCACCCGAGCGGATGTTCCGCAGAATGGAGCGCGCGGCACGGAAGTATTTACCGGAAGCGTTCGAGTAGGCGACCGCGAAGAGCGCGCCCGGCGGGAGTCGAACCCACGACCCTCTGCTTAGAAGGCAGATGCTCTATCCAACTGAGCTACGGGCGCACTATCCGATGGTAGTTTTAGCCTGAGCCAAGTCCGAATGCAATTGCGCGGTAATGCTCGCTGCTTCTGAATTCCCCCTTGACTCCGGGGGCGAGAGGATACAAGGGTCGTGCTTCCAACGTGGGGAAAGAGCCAACAGCACAAAGAGAGAGCATCTATGAAACAGATTCGTTGTGGATTCGTGTCGGTTCGGCGGTTGGTGGTTCTGAGCGCGGTGCTCGGTCTGATGGTGTCGTTCGCGCCAGGCACTTCGGCAGCGCCGTTCACCACCAATTTCGCCCCGCTCATCGCGGAACTGCAATCGCGCGCAGGTGTCTTGAGCAACAGTCTCGACAAGACCGAACAGAAGCAGTTCAAGACAATCGTCAAAGTGCTGGCGGCGTTCAACAAACCCGCCGATGATCTCGCCGACGACCTCAAGGCGGCGGGCAAGGTCGCCAAGTCCCTTGTCAAAGCGTTCCCCAACGATTTTGCGGCCAACATGACCACCGCCGTGGTGCTTGGCGCAGTGGTGATGGCCGATCTCTCGGATCTTCTCGATGCCGCGTTTGCCGCGTTCGAGGCCGATGTGCTCGACGAGATTGACACGCTGACCGATCTGATCGCCGGGTTGCCCGACGGGAGCGCCAAGACCAAGGCGGCGGCGTCCCTCGCGAAGGCGGAACTCGCGCTCGACCAGGCCGCGCTCGCCACGGATTACGCGAGCATTGCAAAGTATCTTTCGAGCGCGTTGAAATCCGCACTGGCCGGTCAGGCCGCGGCCAACAGTGGCGGCGGCGGCGGAGGAGACACATTCAAAGCCACGCTGGTCATCAACGGCACCAACCTCAATTGGGCCGCGACCGCGCCGGGCGGCGAGTACGTCGTGAGCATGGGCATCCTCGACATCGGCGGCGCGATCGGAAACCCGCCCGACACTCAGTTAACCCAAGTTCGTCAACCCCGGCAAGCGTTCGCCGAGTTTGCAGGCACTTG
>CAZOTB010000076.1:0-29693 GCA_964582645.1 uncultured Verrucomicrobiota bacterium
GATCCCGTCACGGTGGGCATCGACCTGACCTACGTGATCGTGGTCACCAACGCCGGTGCCGCCACGGCCACGAGCGTGATCGTCGTGGACACCTTGCCGGAGAGCGTGACGTTCCAGTCTTCGTCGCTGGGATGCCAGAGCATCAGCAACGTCGTCACCTGCAACGTCGGCGACATCGCCCCACGCGGCTTCGCCACCATCGCCGTCGTGGTGACGCCCTCGAGCGTCGGGGCGATTACCAACACCGTCGCGGTGAGCGCGAACGAATCGGATGCGAACCCGGCGGACAACACCGTCTCGCAGGTCACGCAGGTCAACCCGGCGCCACCGGCGCAGGATGTGGACCTGTCCGGCTCGTGGGCGAAGGAAGGGCCGACCGAGAAATGCAAGAGCAAGCAGGGAGCGCTCGAATGCAAGCTCAAGGGGACGTTCACGGTGGCGAACACCGGCACGGCCGAGGCAGTCGGCGTGGTCGTGCGAATGCTTCTCTCGGAGGATGCTCTCCCCGGCGGCGATCTTGCGCTCGGACCGGATCAGCAACTCGGTTCGATCAAGCCCGGCAAGTCGGTCAAGGCGAAGCTGAAACTGGATTTGCCCGCGGGCACAACCGCCAGCGGCAGGTACATCATCGCGGTGATGGATCCCGACGGCGTCGTGAGTGAAACGGACGAATCGAACAACGTCGTGGTGTTCGGCCCGATGCCCTGAGCGATGCCGGCGGCGCGCGAGTTACTGTTCCGTGACATTCGGGGAAGCAATGTGACGAACCGATTGCGACCGAGCGCAAGAGCTTCCCGTCAGGTCGCTTGGAGGCGGTCGCGCGATGTCTCAAAGCTGAACCTGATTGTCCGAAACATGAATGAACGCGTCGGCGCCGTGCTCTAGAGTGCGCACCGTCGTATGAACCGAATCGAATTCAGAACCAACAACCAGGAGAACCAATGAAACAGAGAAGAATTGGCGGCTGGCTCGCGATCGCCGCCGTGTGCTGCCAGATGCAGGCGGACGCGGACCCGATCTCGACTCCGGTCGGGTATATCAAAGCCACCACGGTCAACACCAACTCGGACGCGTTGATCTCGGTGCCGTTCCACGAGGCGACCGAGTTCGAGGGCGCGGTCGTGGGCGCGCCGGTTGGCAACACCATCACTGCCAACAATACCATCTCGTTCCCCGTGAACGGCTACACCAACCAGTACTTTGTCCGGTTTACCAGCGGCGCCAAGGAGGGCCTCTGGAGCACCGTGATCGCCAACGGCGCGAACACGTTGACGCTCGAAGACGCCGCGCTGGTGGCGGGAGTCATGTCGGGCGACACGTTCGTGCTGCAACCGCACCAGACGTTGAACAGCCTGTTCCCGGCGTCGCTGCAAGGGACTTCCTTCATCCAATCGCCCAGCGCTTCGATCCGGCGCACGGAAGTATTGGCGCTCAACCTCAACGGCATCGGCATCAATAAATCGTCGGTGGCCAGCTACTACTACATCAACCAGGCCGGCACGAACGTCGGCTGGCGGTTGGTGGCGGCCAGCCCGGCGCAGTTGGTGGACGTCGGCCACACCGTAATCCCGCCCGGCAGCTACATGATCCTGCGCAACAAAGGCGTGACCAACACCCTCGTCTGCCTGCCCGCCGGTACGGTCGAGTTCGGCAAGGTCGGGCGCACCCTCATCACCCGCAGCGTGCAGAACGACTACTACGTTTCGTCGGAACGGCCGGTTGACCTGACGTTGAACCAACTCGGTCTCGGCGGCACCGCGGCGTTTCAGAGCAGCCCGAGCCCCTCGATCCGCCGGGACACGATCCTGATGTTCGACAACGACGCCACGGGCCAGAACAAGTCCGCTTCGGCGACGTATTACTACATCAACCAGGCCGGCACGAACGTCGGCTGGCGTTTGGTCGCGCCCGCCCCGGCGTCCTTGGTGGACGTCGGTGACGACATTCTGGTCAAGGCCGGCCAGGGATTCATCCTGCGCAAAGCCACCGGCACCGCCAGCACCAACGACTGGACGGTCGCCGCGCCGTACAACAACGAGTAACTCCCAATCCATCCATCAAACAGGAATCAAATCATCATGAAGCAACTTCTCAAAAACCTCTCGCTCGGCGGCCTGCTGGCGTTCGCCGGCTTCGGCGGCGCGCTCCCTGCCCCGGCGGCGGAGATCGTCGTGTTCACCAACATCAATGTGAGCACCACCTGGACGTCCAACAACGTCTATGTGCTCAGCAACATCATCTATGTCGTGGACGGCGCCACGCTCACCATCGAACCCGGCACCGTCATCCGGGGCAAGTCGGATGCGGAGACGCAACCCGGCACGTTCGATCCCGGCACGCTCGTGATCACGCGCGGCAGCAAGCTCTTGGCGCTCGGCAACCGCAATCATCCCATCATCTTCACCGATGACGACGATAATCAGGTGCCCGGCGGCGCCCAGACCGATGTGTGGACTCAAAAGAACAGCCAGTGGGGCGGCGTGGTCCTGCTTGGCCGCACCTACATCGCCGTCAACACCGGCAGCGGGCCGGATGCGACGAGGGACAACCAGATCGAAGGGCTCACGGCCTCCACGCTGGGCCGGTACGGGCCCACCGGGGTCGATTTCCTCGTGGACGATGATGACGACAGTGGCTGCTTGCAGTACGTCTCGATTCGCTACGGAGGCAACAACCTCAGCGCCAACAATGAGATCAACGGCCTGACCATGGGCGCCGTCGGCCGCGAGACAGACATCCATCATATCGAGGTCATCAACAACCTGGACGATGGATTCGAGTGGTTCGGCGGCACCGTCAACTGCAGCCATCTCATCACGTTTGCCCAGGGCGATGACGGCGTGGACTACGACGAAGGGTTTCGTGGGAAACTCCAATTCATCCTCAACGTGAAACAGGACTGCAACGGAGGACTCGAAAGCGGGTTCGCCGACAAGGGCGCCGAGCAGAACGGCGGGCTCAACCCCGACCACAGCGAGCCGTACTCGATCCCGACCATCGCGAACGTCACCTACATCGGTCATGGCACGAATGGCCACACCGCTCCGGTGTCATCGCAGCGCGACACGGCGCACATCTTCCGCTCCAACGCGGGTGGCCGGTACTACAACAGTATGTTCCTCGACTTCGGCGGCGGCGGCGTGCTCATCCAGCAACAGTTTGGAAACACGACCTCCAACTCGACGGCGCGCAGCATCACCCCGTACACGAACTACTCGCCGAACGCGGGCGCGGCCTTCTATCCCGGCCCGAACGAAGGCATGCAGCTCGAGTTGAAGAACAACATCTGGATGGGCTTCGCCTGGGACGTGAATCTGTTCCGTCTCGCCCCCACCAACGGCAGCGGCTTCGGCGGCGCGACCGTGGCCTGCACCGGCACCAACCAGTTCGAGGCTGCATACAGCAACCTGGTCGTGACCACGCTGCCCATCGTGGACATCACACGGGGCGCAGCCGGACGCGTGAATGGCCCGCTGCTGATCAATTCGTTCGATCCGCGCCCCTCGTCGGGCAGCCCGGCGTTGACGCAGTGGCGGCCGTTGCCGGCGGATGACTTCCTGGTCACGGTGCCATACTGCGGCGCATTCAGCCCCAGCAACAACTGGGCATTGGGCTGGACCGCCATTGATGCGCTCGGCCTGCTGGCGAGCAGCCCGCAGCCCTCGGCGCCCGAGCCGATGGACATCACCGTGGTCAGTCTCAGCCAGGTGGACGTGGATGTGCCGACGGAGAACCTCGTGAACTACATGATCGAGACCAGCGCCGATCTGAAGAACTGGTGCTACGCGGGCTTCGTGGACGGTGACGGCTCGGCGGTGTTGTTCACAGACATGTTGCCGCTTGGCGATCGGTTGTTCTACCGCGCAGTCGTCGAGTAACGGGTGGGGAAGCTACATCCCCGTCGCCGCGCGGGCGAACGGGGTCGCAATATCGGAAGGTGGGTGCGCCGCGGGGAGCGCCCGCCTTCCGACTGTTTTCGCTCAGGAAAGGAAACTGTGAACTCCAAATCCGCATGGATTGTGAACGCCGTCGTGGCGATCGGGGTCTTCGTGTCGGCAGCCAGGGCCGCAGTGAACGGACCCGGACTGGAGTCGCTCGACTATGCGTATCAGTTTGCTTCGGCCATCAAGCCGTTTCCAAAGGATCGGGCCAAGGCGCAGGAACAATTGATTCGGGACTACCTGGATGCCGGCGCCCTGTCGAACGCAGTCGAGCAGACGGCGCGCATCGAGACCTGGCGACGCGGTGTGGCTCACGCCGAGGTGGCCGTGTTCTTCGCCAGACTGGGCAAGGCAGAGGAGGCGCGCAAACAGATCGAGCAGGCCCAGGCGGTGTACGAGCGCACCGAGAGTTGGCCGCGCGGACGGATCGCCGCCCACATCGCGAGCGCCCATGCCGCGCTGGGCGACCTCGACAAGTGCAAGGAGCTCGCAGGTCGTCTCGCCAAGGAGGAATGGATCAAGACCCTTCTCGCCACCGTGCAACTCCATGCCGCGCGAGGTGAGTCCGAGCTGGCGCTGGCGATGCTCCAACCACTCGAGGATGCCCGCGAATTTGAGTTTGCGGTGGCGCGCACCCAGGGCTACCTCGCTCTCGCCCGTTCGACCCGTGTCAGCGACGAGCAGCGCCGCACCGCGCTCGACAAGGCCCGCAATTCCGCCGACCGGATCGCCGGCTGGAAACGGTTCGAGGCGACTGAAGAAGTGCTCGTCGAATTTCATCGCCGCGGCCAGACGGACAAAGCGAAGGAGATCCTCAACGCGCTCGAGGCCGAAGCGAAACCCGCCCAGGTCGAGGACCACCTTCGGTCTTCCCTGTTGGTCCTGTTCGCGCGCTCATGGGCTGCGTTGGGCGATGCCGACAAGGCGCGCGCCTTGTTGAACGAGGCGAAGGCCCTTGCGCCGAGTCAGGAGGTCATCAGCAAGCCGGGCGCGTATGCAGCCGTCGCCGCGGCATACGCAAGCCTCGGCGACATGACGGAAGCCGGGCGCGTGTATGAAGAAGCGCTCGCCTCGGCCGAAAAACTGGTCAACGCCCGTCCCCGTGCGCTGGCAGTGGTGGAGATTTGCCGCTCGATGGGCCGGCAACGATTCGACCCCGGTGCCGAGACGCGCGCCCGCCTTGACGCGCTCCTGCGCGGTCTGAAGGATCCATGGTAGCGTTTCTCCGTCGGTTCGCTTTGGCGTGGTTGATCTGCGCAGCGCTCGGGGGAAGCATTGAAAGTATTAGTTGGGGGGCAGAAGGTTCTGCCGGCGGAATCCGCGGCAGCGTGTTTGATCGCGACTTTGCCGATCCTCTCGCCAATGTCACGATCGTGGTCCGGGAGGCTGGCCTCAGGGGGTATTCTTCACCCGAGGGCACGTTCGTCTTCCAAAACGTGCCGCCCGGCACGTACACCGTATCGTTTTCCAAGGAAGGATATCAGCGGCGGATCGTCACGGACGTCGCAGTGCGCGCCGGCGAACTGACCGAGGTGAACGCCGACCTCTCGTCCGAGGTGGCCGAGCTCGAGGAAATGATCGTCACGGGCGGCGATCTGCTCGGCGGCACCGGGGCGGGGCTGCTTGAGATCAAACAGAAGGATCCGGCGCTGACGGATTCAATTGGCAAGGACCTGATCAGCCAGGCCGGCGCGAGTACGGCTGCGGGCGCGCTCAAACTGGTAGTCGGCACCTCCGTTCAGGACGACAAATACGTGGTCATCCGCGGGCTCTCAGATCGGTACACCAGCACCCTGCTGAATAGCGTCCGCCTGCCGAGTGCCGACCCCACGAAGCGCGCCGTGCAACTCGACATCTTCCCGGCGGGTACGATCGAGAGTATTACTGTCTATAAGACCTTCACCCCCGACTTGCAGGGCGACTTCACCGGCGGGGGCGTGAACATCAAGACCAAGTCGTTCCCCGAAAAGCTCACGCTCTCCATCGGCGCGTCCGTCGAGTACAACACGCAGGCAACGACCGCCGACAACTTCCGCAGCTACAAGGGCGGCGGCACCGACTTCACCGGTATGGACGGTGGAGATCGTGACCTGCCGAACGGCGTTTCAAAAAAGAGCATGCAGCCGTATCAGGGCGCTTCGGCCAATCCTGTCCAGGGTGCCGCCCGATTTCCCAATGCGCTCAAGCTCGACCAGCAGACCCGGGCCTTCGATCCCGTCATAGGCAGCAAGGTCGCGGGCGCGCCCGGGCCGAACTTCACGCTGTCGGCCGCCGCGGGGAACACCTTCCAGCTCGGCGAGGATGACCGGCTGCTCGGCGTGTTTGGCGCGCTGTCGTACCGGCAGAAGTACGGGTTTTACGAGGACGGCGTCCAGAAACGCGTCGGCGTCGGCATCGCCGGCGGCGATCCGATTGTCGATGGCGACGCCAGTGAGAGCAAGTCCACCGACGAAGTGCTCTGGGGCGGTGTATTCACCCTCGCGTTCCAGCCCGTCACCAATCACGTCCTCGGGTTCAATTTCATCTACAACCAGAGCGCCACGGACCAGGTTCTCTTCCAGCAAGACAAAACCAGCCCGGACGAAGTCGAACAGAACCAGGTCCTTCGCTACACCGAGCGCACGCTTTCGTCGCTGCAATTGCATGGCGACCATAAAATCGAGATGTTGCACAACGCCCAGATGGATTGGCTGGCGGCGTACAGTGTCTCGACGCAGGAGGATCCCGACTCGCGCTACTTCCGCAACCTGTACAACCCGGACGCCCAGTCCTCGAGCTTCTCCGGTGCTCCGCAGGCTTCGACCCAACGCATCTGGCGCAACATCGAGGAGACGGATCAGCAGTTGCAACTCAACACGAAAGTGCCGTTCCAGCAATGGACCGATACGGAAGGCTTCCTGAAATTCGGTCCCTTCTACGATCTCACCGAGCGCGACTACAAGCAGAGCTCGTACACCTATCTGTTCCCATTTCAAGCGGGCGCGTTGTCGGACCCGAGGCGGCTGGCGAACTCAGACCTCTCGACGTATCAGGGGCCGGGCTTGTGGTCGGACGTGTTTCTCAATCGGGATCGCATCGGCCTGGCCAACAACTTCCCGCCCGCCATAAATCAGTTGCTGTGGTTCATCCAGCCCACCGGCTCGGATGTGGATTACCGAGGCGAACAGCAGATCCAGGCGATGTATGGCATGATCGAGTTGCCTCTGACCCCCCACTTCAAGATCATCGGCGGCGCCCGCGTGGAGTGGACCGATCTGAGCATTGACGTGAAGAGTCCCTCCGGCTTTGTCCTCGTGGCCAAGCAGTTGCCCACCGGCGATTACAACATCGAGCTGGTGCCGCAACAGGATGCAGGCTCGGAAATCAATCAGGTGGACCTGCTCCCGGCGGCCGGCTTCGTGTACGAGATCGTCACCAACCTCAATCTGCGCGCCAACTGGAGCCAGACCATCGCCCGCCCGACATTCCGCGAATTGGCGCCGGTCGTCACCTTCGAGTTCCTCGGGGACGATGCGTTCACAGGCAACCCCGATCTGACCTTGTCCCATATAGACAACTACGACCTTCGCCTGGAGTGGTTTCGCCGCCCCGGCGATGTGCTGGCGGCAAGCATTTTCTACAAGGAGATCGAGGATCCCATCGAGCAGATCAGTTTCTCCATCTCGGGGAATCGGTTCGTGCAGCGCGTCAATTATCCCGATGGCACCCTGTTCGGTGTCGAGGTCGAGGGCCGCCAGAAACTGGATGTCCTCGACGAGTTGTTCGCCATCCAGTCTCCGTTCAAGGATCTCGCCCTCGGCATGAACGCTTCGTGGATTCAGTCGAAGGTGACCGTGCCCAAGGATGAGGTTCAGAACCTCGCGCCGTACGGTTTCGGCTACAAAGAGCGGCGAATGCAGGGGCAACCCGATTACCTGTTCAACGCCAACCTGACGTACGATAACACACGCAGCGGCACCTCGGCAGGATTGTTTTACAATTGGACGGGCAAGGTGCTGCAAACCGGCGCCGGCTTCGGCGGCGGCACCGGCATTCCTCCCGTGATGCAGGACCCCATCGGCATTCTGAACTTCACCCTCGAGCAGAAGATCGGCAAGAACTGGAAGATTCGGTTCGCCGCGAAGAACCTGACCGATCCCACCTATCGCTCGTACTACAAAGTGCCCGGCGGCAAGAACCCGACCTACTCGAGGAACACCAAGGGCATGGATTTCTCCATCGGCGGGAGTTGTTCGTGGTGAAGGAGCGTACCTCTCGCTGGCAACCGCCCAGACGACGGGGAACGAATCTCCTGCGACTGTTTCCCGGCCCAAACTGGTTGTCGTCCTGGTGGTGGATGGCCTGCCGCAGGAGCCGGTGATCCGGTTGCGACCCACTTTGAGAAGGATGGATTCGGTCGGTTCTTCCGGCAGGGCGCGGTGTTTCTGAGCGCGCGCGACACGCACGCGACCACGTTCACGGCTTCGGGACATGCGACGGTCTTCACGGGAGCCCATCTGTATCGCCACGGCGTGATCGCGAATGACTGGTTCGACCGCAAAACGAAATCGCGCGTGTACAGCGCCGGCGACCCCGCGCACACATGGGCCGGTGAGGTTCTGGGGCGGGAAATGGATCCAGCCGGGCTCATACACGAAAGAGATCGAGATCGTGGACATCGCACCGACCCTGGCCAGGATCCTCGGCACGCGCCTGCCGAATGGCTCGGAAGGACGCGTCCTGCACGAGATGCTCCCGAAGTAACAGGCGGCGCGCCCGGTCATCGCGAACGCCTACGCAGTCGTCTCGGCGTGCAGCTTCTGAAAATCGAAACCGAGGTTCGAGATGCTTCCGTGAACCTTGCCGGTTCGCACCATCGGGATCTGATCCACAAACTCCACCTCGATTTGCATCTGTTCGCCCACGAATGGCCGCAATCGCTTCAGAATCGTCGCGAACGTGTCTTCGTCGAATCGCATCGCCTTGACGATTTTCAGCCGCAGCCTGGAGGCGGATTCCTGAACGACCTGATATTGGTGGACAGCGTAATCATAGTCCTTGAAGAAGTGCGGGAAAAACGACCCCGGCAGATAGCGTCCGTCGGCGGTGACGATCAGGGATTGCACCCGGCCTTCGATGCGTCCGATTCGCGGCAGTCCGCGTCCGCACCGGCAAACCGCGCTCGGATCCATGGCCACGGCCAGGTCGCCGATGCGATAGCGAATGAACGGCATGCAGTAATTGTTGAGATCGGTGATCACGACCTCTCCCATCTCGCCGGGGCGCGCGGGACGGCCCCCGTTGAGAATCTCGACGATGTAGTTCTCGGCGACCAGGTGTTTGCCATCATGCGCATCGCACTCGTAGGCGATGCCGGAAAATTCGCGGCTGCCGTACTTGTCGAACACCCCGCACGCGAACGTCTCTTCCAGGGTCTGCCGGCACGAATCCGGCAGAATCTGCGCCGATGAAATGATCCCGGTTGGCTGGAACGCCGGCAGTCCGTGAAACTTGATGTACCGCGCCAGAAAGTTGAACGACTCCGCATACCCATCCACCAGCACCGGTTTGAAGCGTTCCAGCTTGCGGATGGCGCGCGGAAGGTTGGCCTCGGTCATCGCGAACGCGGGAATGAACAGTCGCCGGTTGAACCAGGCCGCGATGCGCTCCCGGATCACCTGGCTGGGACGCATCCCGATGGTCTGATGCCACAGCCGCGCTTGACGGTCGCCGAACCGGTACCCCGTCCATTCCACGCTGCGTTGCGTTGCCGCCCACCGCATTTCCAATTGCGACTGATCCACGTAGAAGGTGAATGGCTCTCCTGTCGAACCGCTGGTCTGAATCGCCACCACCTTGCGCTTGTCGTGATTGTCCGACATCAGGTTGAAGTGGAGGTTCGCCCGTATGGTCGGCTTGTCGAGCAACGGCAGTTTGCGCAAATCCTCGACGCCCCGGATGTCGGTCGGCTTCAACCCGAGCCGGTCAAAAATCTCCCGATAGTATTTCACGTGGTGGTACGCATGATGAATGAGCCGTCGCAGCTTGCGCTCTTGCAGCCGTCGCACATCCTGGGGCGAGAGCCATTGCGTCTTCTTCAGGTCCTCATAATGCGATGCGGCGCGGCGGCCGATGGTCCAATGATGCAACGGCATGGTCGCCACGTAGAGTTGAAAGAAACGTTTTCGCCATCCTTGGAGAGTTTCTTCGTTGCGCAGCGGCGCATGCTCCGTCAGAAAATCCGACTCGACGGAGTGATTTGACTCCAGCCAGCGATACTCGATCCAACCCGTGACCAGGTCCAGCAGTGCTCCCCCGATCACGCGCAAGGGAAATGCCGAGATGAATGACTTCCCGACCTTCCGCTGTTGGAACAACACTTCGATCTCGCAGACCGAATAACCCTTGCGGTGCGCAGCGACGGCGATGAAAGTCTGGAAATACCGGTACCGAAGCCGGTGCCGCAGGATGTCCTCGAGCGCGTCACGGCGGCACAGCACGAAGCCGGATTTGTTGTCCCGCAGCCGCATCCCAAAGCAACGGTTCAACAGCCAGTTCAGCATCCGGCTGTAGTAGTAACGCGGATCGAGCGGTCGCCCGATCTCGCTCCGCCAACCCTGCGCCATGTCTGCGCCCGTGCGCTGAACTTCATCCCACAGCCGGCAGAGATCCTCGGGCTGGTACTGCAAATCCGAATCAATCAGGCACACGAATTCGCCCCGGGCCGCTTTCAAACCGCTCTTCCACGCCGCCGCGATGCCGCAATTCTCGGCGTGGTGGACGGAACGGAGTTGCGGATGAATCGCTTCCAGCGTCTCGATCACGTCCCGCGACTGATCCGTGCTTCCGTCATTGACCAGCACCAGCTCGCCCCGGAGCGATTTCCGTCCGAAGGCAGCAATCACGCGCTGCGCCAACTCGGGCAGATTCCCCGCTTCGTTCAAGCACGGCGCGATGACGGTCAACTGGACCCGGTCGTTCATCGGTGTGAGTCCTTCATCCAGCGGAGCGTCCGGTCGAGTCCTTCTTCGAGGGAAACCTGCGGCCTCCAACCCAGCGCGTGCTTGATGCGCCCGATGTCCGCCACGCGCGATGTGCCGTCGGTTGCATCGGCAGGTCCCTGCACCGGCTGCCGGTGCGTGGCGGCGACCTGCTGCATGCGGCGCGTCAAATCGAGAATCGAGACGCCGGCGCCTGACCCGACGTTCAGGATGCGGTGCTCGGTCGGACACTCCGCCGCCAGACAGAGCGCGCGCACCACGTCCTCGACATAGACGTAATCCAGCGTTTGCTTCCCGTCGCCGTGGACGACCGGGTCGAGTCCGTTGTGCAATCGCTCGAAATTCTTCACGATCACAGTTCGGTAGCCTTGCGCCGCCGACTGCCGGGGGCCGTAAGCGAAAAATATCCGCAGCGCCACGCTCTCCAAGCCGTGAACTGCGGTGAAATGATCAAGCAGCATCTCGCCCGTTCGCTTGCTGATCCCATACAGCGTGCGCGGAGCGGCGGGCTCCTCCTCGTTCAAGGGCGGGCCGGCGACCCGCCCGTAGACGTACACCGAAGAGGCGAACACGACTTTGCGCACGCCCGCTCGGGCGGCTGCCGACAGAAGGGCCTGGGTGCCGACCACGTTGGTCCGCACGAGCCGCTCGGGGAAGGCCCGTTCAGATTGATGCTTCTCCGCCGCGAGGTGAAACACGCAGTCCATGCCGCGAACCCACGACTCCAAACTCGTGGATGAAGCGGAGCTCAGGTCTTCTCTCAACGAATGCACTCGATCATCGGACACCGTGGATCCGGGCGCGTGGCGATCGAGTACGACCACCTTCGCTGCGCCGCGGTCGAGCAGGTGTTCGACGAGATGCGAGCCGATGAACCCGGCCCCCCCGGTCACCAGCACCCTCCGATTCTCCCAAGTCACTCTCAAGCCTGCTCAGACTGGGCGGGCAACGTTGCATCATTGTCACCAAAATGAAAAACTTGTGTTACAACGCGCCGATGAACTGAGCAAATGCGGCCAAGCGGTTCAGCCGGAGCGAAACCCCGCGCATTCGTGCGTCACTCGGGTTTCCTTGCGCTGGGTTGCGTCTTCGCCCTCTCCGCCGCGCTCGGCTACCGTGAGATTTTCAGCCCGGACATCGGCTACCACATGGAATGGGGCCGCGATCTGTGGGAAACGGGCAAGTTTCCTCGCACCGAGAGTTTTACCTACACCGTGGCCGGCACGCCGATCCGATTCGTCCACTGGCTCTTTGGTTTCGTATGCTGGGTGCTGTATCGCAGCGGCGGCACGTTGCTGCTCACCACCGCCAACATCGCTTTGACGCTCCTGTCGTTCGCATTGCTCGCTCTCCGCAGCACGCGAAAAGAAGGCCGCCTGTCGGGATTCTGTGCTCCGCTGCTGCTGGTTTTCGCGCTGGGAAATTTCTGGGAGATTCGACCGCACGTCGGCTCGTGGTTGCTCCTCAACGCCCTGTTGCTCGCTCTCGAGGAATTGCAGCGGGGCAATCGCGCCGCACTCTGGGTGCTGCCGCCCGTGCTTCTGGTTTGGGTCAATGCCCACTCGTTGTTTGTGCTCGGGCTCGTCGTCATTGCCGTGTACGGACTCGATGAACTCCGGCGAGGCAGACAGGCGGACCGGCGCTTTCTCCTCTGCGCGGGACTTTCGGTGCTCGCGTGTCTGGTGAATCCGTACGGGATGGACGCCCTGCTCTATCCGATCACCCAGTTTGGGATGTTGCAGTCTTCGCACGTCGTGAAATCGGAAACGGCGGGCACGGCGGAGTTCCTGTCGCCGTTTCGACTCGAGGATTACACCGCGACGGGCGAACTGGTGTGCCTGCAGCCGTTGTTTTTCATCCAGCTTTACGCGCTCGTAGCCGTGGTCGCCGTGGTCGCGGGCTGGCGCAAGATGCGGCTCACGGATTGGCTGCTGTTTCTCGGGTTCGGCTATGTGTTCAGCCGCGCAATCAAGAACCACGGTTACTTCATGATCGCGACGCTGCCGATGGTGGTTACCGGACTGGAATCCATCGCGACCGCGTTTCGCAAGCGGTGGCCGAGCGTGGCTGCGCCGGGAATTGGCTCGATCGGCGTTGTCGTGGCCTGCGCCCTTCTGGGGGTGTTGTGGAAGAACGGTTACCTCTACGCGCTCGATGCCGGTCAGCCGAGGATCGGCCACCGTTTCAGCGAGCGGGCGCTTCCCGTGCGCGCGTGCCAGTTTTTGAACGACCGCGTGCCCGAGGGACGCATCCTGAACAACTGGGACTCCGGTGGCTACCTGCGGTTTGCCACGCGGCGTCCCGTCTTTGTGGATGGGCGCACAGAAATCCTGGGGCAGAAGTTCTATGCGGAGTATCTGCGATTCAAGGATGCCCACCAACTCCCGGGCCGACTCGATCACTGGCAGGTGCAGATTGCGCTCGTGCCGTTTGAACACCTGCCGATGTGGGCCGCCTATTTTCTCGAGCACTCCGAGCAATGGCGCTGCGTCTATGCCGACGACCGTGACATGATTTTTCTCGGGCGCGGGTTTGCGCCGGAAATTGGCGGTTTGTCTCCGCCGCGAGCCGGTCAGGATTATCCGGTGTTCTCCTCGAACGAGATGGATCAGAACCTCGCCGCCGGCCTTGCGCGGCAGTCCCCAACTTGGTTTGGCGCATTCACCCGACATCATGCGAAACCGCATCGCGAATTGTCTCTGTCGGCGCAATACCTCCTGCGCAAGCATCCGGAGGCGGCCGCCGCCCATGCGCTGAGTGGATTGCAGCGGAGCACATTTGCCTCGCCGGAGCTCCTGCTCAATCTCGGGCACGCTCTGTATTGGCTCAAGGATTACTCCCGCGCGGGTCGTTGCTACCAGGCGTTCCTCAAGACCGGCTCGGATCCGCTCGCGGCGAAGCGTCTGCAGAAGCTCCAAGCCCGGGGAGCGCCCTAGCAAAATGGGCAATCAGGAAAACATGATCAACGCGTCAAACCAGAGCGCGAGTCCGACGAATGCGGCCCCCACCGCCACCTGCATGCGCTGGCCGAGCGGCGGCCAGGCTTCGGCCGCGCGCACAAAGAAATACGCCACCGGCAGCAAGACCACCACCGAGTAGCGAAAATCCTGCGACGTGCAAAATGGCGCGGCTTGCCGGTAGAGCAGGTGACCGACAAGCACAGCCACCAGAGTGCAGGTGAACGGAAACGCAGCGCGCCAGCCGGGCCGCTGACTTCGAACGAATCCAATCCCGACGAGGACGAGCGTCATCATCGTTGCCAGCAGCAGGCCGCGCGCGGGCAAAAACCACGCGGCACGATAACTGAACTCGCCGAACAGAGCGCTCCGCAGAAAATACTCCCAGAACGCATCGCGGTCTCTCGTGGCGATCCACCCGTTGATAAACGGGCGTTCGAGCACCCGCGCGGGGTTGAACACGACCAGATGCGCTGCGTCGGCATCCATCTTGAGTGCCGGCGCCACGCTCTCCAGGTTTGCGGCAAGATCACGCTGGCCTTCGCTTGCGAACCGCGTTACGAAAAACCATCCCGCCAGCGAGCCGACCACGACGCATCCGAGTGCGCCAAGACGCACGCGGTTCTGCCACGTCTCAGCTTGTCGAAGCAACAGACACAGACCCAACGCGGGCGCGAGCAGCAACGCCGTGCTCTTTGTGAGCACGGCCAACGCAAAGCAAACCGTGGCGCCCAACCAGAAGCGGAGTCCGCCGCTCGACCACCAGCGTGCGAGCAACCCCAGCGAAAGAAACATCCAGAAGGCCGCCAGCACATCGTTGTTCACCCGCGCCGCGAACATCGCCAGCGGCGGATGCACCGCGATGGCGAGCATCGCCACCGTCTGGGGCCAGCGAGCTCCGGTCGAAGCGAATGCACGAGCAAGAATCCACAACGCCACCGTCAGCGTGGCCATCGAAACGAACAGACTGACCGTCTGACACATCCGCGGAGCGAACGGGTTGGCAACAGCCGCATTGAGAAAATAGTACAACGGCGGTTGGTAGAACTGGAATCCAAGCGACATGGGCGGCACTCGCCAGTGCTCGGAGACGTAGCCAATGTAGTCAAGATGCTCCTCCACATCGTTGGCGAGCGCGTCGTACGGAAGCGCGATCCAAAACCCGAACCGCACCAGAGCGCCGAGGATCAGCGCCGTCATTGCAGGCCAGCCGAAGCGTTGGCGGTGGAACCAGTAGCCGGCTGCCATCGTCAAACCGGCCAGCCCGATCCCCGCCAGTATGGCCTGCGCCGCGCTCGCGCGCGGGCCGTGCGGTTGGCTTAACGAGTCATGCGCGAGCAGAATACGCCCCCCCGCTTCGTCCCGCCACCGCTCGCGGAGTCGGGCGAAATGACGCTCGGCTTTCTCGCGGCGCAACACGGTCTCGATCCGCTTCCTGGCGTCGGAAAACGCGACTGCCGTTCCGGGCCGGTGGGCAATGACTTCCAGGAAGGCGTAGCCTTGTCCCAGCTCGAACACGGGACTGAGCTGGCCGACCTGGGTTCGCAATGCGACTCTCTCCAGTTGCGGTTGCGTGCGGCCACTGCGCACCGTCAGATGTCGCCAGGCCTGCCCGGACTTCCATTCAGCCGCCTTCGCGCGCGCCACCTCGGCGTCGGCGCGACGGGCGGCGCGACGGCGCGGGCTCAGATCGTCGGGCGGCAATTCGAATTGCATCAGGCGCACGTCGGCTTCGGCGGGTTTGCCCCAGCGTTCCGGCTCCCGCGCGTGCGCTGCGCGCAATTCCGCCTCGGATACCTCGGGCGGTGGGTATCCATCGCGGGCTGCGAGTTCCTCGACCAGAAACCCGTGAACCAATCCAGCGCGAAGCGATTCGAGTGTCAGGTTCGCGTCGGCCAACCGCCGCTCGAATTCGCGGTCCGATGCCGTACGGGCCCGTTCACGGGCGATCTGGTCTTCGACCCGCTGCCGCGTCCGCTGTCGAACGGTTTCGTCCGAGCGCGCCTCGCACACCCGGCGATCCACCATTTCGACGAGCACCTGGCTGGCGTAGCCGAACATCTGATCCGGTCGCAGCCGTTCCAGGTCTCGTCCGCGCAGTTGGGGATGACGTTTCAATTCCCCGAGCAGTTCACCCGCTGTGATCGAGTTGGTTCCAACTCGGGCTACGGGAGTCTGCAGCAGCGTTCCCGGCGGCGGCCCAGAGCAGGCGGTGAGTGGGATTGCCAGGAGGCAGAGGAACAACTGCCGCATATTAGCAGGCTCGTTTCAATCGCTTCACGATGCAAGCGCTCTCTACTGTTACACGGAAGACGATAACTCGGGGCCCATGTCGAAGAGGTGAAGTAGAGGAAACAATTCCGTGTCGAAAACCGCCTTGCCCTGGTTACTGTGCGTCGTCGAAGTCGTTGGTTTGAATTCCGTCCGGAACAGTCCACAATGCCGATCGCGTATTGCTCGTGTGCACTCCCGTGTATTGTCGGTAACCGGTGGCCTCTGTACACAGGCCGGCGCCTGCAATTATCCCGCTGGCGCGGTTCGTAGCCGAGTTCGGTGATGAGACGCTTCATGTCGGCGACGGTGATACCAGAAACCTCCAAATCGGAATGCTTCGCTTCTCCGCGACGCGGCGGACGGTTCCTTCCGGTTGGCGAACGTACTCACCAATGGCTCCCTGGAGTTTACGACTCTCGGCCAGAGGTCCCTCGGCGAGCACAGCGAAATTGCGTGGGTTCTTGGGAAACAGGTCCGCGCGAAGCGATTCCAAAGCGCGGCAGAGGTTCTGGATTTGTTCGATAGCCTGCTGCAGTTGTCGTTCGTTCTGAATCATGCCCTCATCCGTGGCATTGCTTTGCCATCCGTGGGCCACTGGCGGCGATGAACGCCGCGATCTCGCTTGGTTCGTTGAAAGTTGAATGTTGAGTGTTGAACGTTAGATGCTGGCTCAGTTCACCAACCGATACCAATTATCCCGCTGGTGCGGTTCGTAGCCGAGCTCGGTGATAAGGCGCTTCATGTCGGCGACGGTCATGCGGAAGGTGGTGCCGGCGCTGCTGACGACGTTTTCCTCGATCATGATGGAGCCGAGATCATTCGCACCGAACTGCAACGCGATCTGGCCAATCTCCCGGCCCTGCGTCACCCACGACGACTGGATGTTGTCGAAGTTGTCGAGGAAGATGCGGCCGAGCGCCTGCGTGCGGAGATACTCGTGCGAGCCGGCAGGCGGTGCTTTGAGCCGGGTGTGCTCGCTCTGGAACGTCCAGCAGATGAACGCGGTGAAGCCGTGCGTCTCGTCCTGCAAATCGCGGAGCCGCTGCAGGTGTTCGATGCGATCCTCAACCGTCTCGACATGGCCGAACATCATCGTCGCGCTCGAACGCAGGCCCAACTCGTGCGCGACGCGCATCACGCGCAGCCAGTTCTCGGTGTCGCACTTCAGCGGCGCGATCTTCTTGCGCACGCGATCCACCAGAATCTCCGCGCCCCCGCCGGGGATCGAGCCGAGCCCGGCTTCTTTGAACTTCGCGATGAGATCGCGCATGGGCAGGTTGAAGACGCGCTCGAAGTGGTTGAACTCGGGCGGCGAGAAGGCGTGGATGTTCACTTGCGGAAACTTCGTGTGGATGAAGCGGAGGAGGTTGAGGTAGTAATCCAACCCCATCTTCGGATGATGCCCTCCCTGCATGAGAATCTGCGTCCCGCCCAGAGCGACGGTCTCCTCGATCTTCTTCGCGATCTCGGCGTGCGAGAGAACGTAGGAGTCGGCCTGCGTTTCCGTTCGCATGAACGCGCAGAAGGTGCAGAACACGTCGCAGATATTGGTGTAATTGATGTTGCGGTCCACGATGTAGGTGACGATCTCGTTGCCGCGTCCATCATAGGCGGCTGCCTTGCGCTGGCGACGACGGGCATCCGCGAGCGCACCGAGGTCGTTGAGCGGCAGTCCACGATATAGCCGCAACGCTTCCTCGCGGTCAATGCGCCCGCCGTCGAGCACCTTGCCGACTGCCTTATCCAGTGACGTATCGTACATCATGAACGTGTTGAATCTGTTTCGACTTCTGGAGTAGTTCGCGGAACGCCGCAATGCCCTTCTTCTCCTCAGCACCGAGTTCGAAGCAAACATGCCGGGTGAGATACTCGCGGCGGAATGATTCCGTGAACTCGCCCCTCCTTCGCGCAATCTCTTCGATGTGCTGCTGACCGTCCCGCCTCGCCTGCAAGAGCATCGAGAGCAGGTTGGGCTGTATCGCCCATGGCCGCACCGCCCAGGCCGCGAACACGAACGGCAAGCCTGTCAATTCCCACCAGGCCTGCCCGAGGTCGAGAAGTTGGTAGTCGCTCCGCAGCACGCGAAACTTGATTGCCGGGTCCCCGATGAGCAGCAAGGTGTCGGGTGGATTCTGGAAATCATAGCTCGGCAACGGGCTCAACTCCGGAGTAACGCCGAACCGTTCCCGAAGCAACACCTGCAACAGAAGAATCGACGAACGCGACGCCTGGTCCACGAAGATCTTCCTCGCCTGTGCGATTGGGCCACGATGGGCGAGGATCACGCTGTATACCGGCCCGCGACACGAAATGCTCGCGCCTTCAAGGACAACATACCGGTCGTGCGCAAGACATTCGACGATCGGCACCAGTCCCGCGTCCAATTTTCCGTCGCGCAGCAAGTCGGCCAGTTGCGACGGGGCGTGGAGCGAGACGCGGTCTTCGATCCCGTAGATCAGCGGCTCGGCGTTGAGGTATGGGACCGAACCAATGCGGGAGCGTGATTCGTGATTTGTGATTCGTGATTTGCTCATGCGTGGCCGAGCGCCTCTGAGGGCAAGTGGGTCCGGCAGGTCGCTCGGATGCGGCGCGCGAGTTCGACCGCCCGGTTGGCTTCCTCGCGCGCGACCGGCTCCCAGTCTCCCGGGTATCGTCCTTCGACCGCGTACGGGTTCAGTTCAACCGCATCGAACGTGTTCAACTGCGATCGTATCTCGTTCGGCAAGCGGGCTATCAATTCACTCAGATCGTGGGTGCGCGGAAAATGAACGCCCCGAGTGGTGAGCAGTGCCTTGAGGTATTTTTCCGCACACTGCTGGGCGTGGAAGCACACGGTGTCGAGCGGGCAGTCGGTCGTCAGTTGCAGAGTGTGCTCGGCGTTTTTGAGATCGTGTTCTGCCTTTTCGACCCACTGCCGGATCACAGCCAGCGCTTCACGCGGGGTGCTCATAGAGCACTTTGCCCTCCTCCCACACCGAACGAATGACAGTGCCCGGCACGTTACGGTACCGTTCCATCTCTTCCGGGGTCGCCACGATGATGTCCTTGGAGAGACCGACGCCGGCAAGCAAACGGTAAATGGCAACAGCCTGCTTCCGTTTCGAGCCGTTTGGGGTCATGACGACCAGCAGATCCACGTCGCTGTCCGGTCCCGCGTTCCCTCGCGCATGAGAACCGAAGAGAATGATCCGCAGTGGATGGCAGCTCTCGACAATTCGCCGCACCATTTCCTGAATGATCTCGGACGACGAAGCGCTCATGGCGAGAATCTAGTCCGGATCTACGCGGTCGCCAAGTTCTTTTCCAACAGCGGCGACTGTCCCGGGTTCGCTGCGTCCTCTCCGCCGCGTGCGGGCACGCGGCCTACATCCGATGGTTCTCCGATGCGAAGGGGCCGGTAGAGCGAGTCGCGCTGAACGGGGATGCGACCGGCTTCGCGGATGACGCGTTCCAGGACCTCCCGGGTTTGTTCCTCGGGCGTCTTCGAGCCGGCCATGTGATAAATCTTCTCCTCCAACACTGTCCCGTCAATGTCGTCCACGCCGAAGGCCAGGCTCACCTGCGCGAGCTTCAGCCCGTGCACGATCCAGTAAGCTTTGATGTGGTCGAAGTTGTCGAGGTAGATGCGCGCGATGGCGAGCGTGCGGAGCGAATCGAAGCCGGTGGCGCGTGGGAGATGAGCGAGCTGCGTGTTCTCAGGATGAAACGGGAGCGGCACGAACGCGGTGAAGCCGCCCGTCTGGTCCTGCAACTCGCGCAGGCGGCGCATGTGATCCACCCGATGGGCGTGTGTCTCGACGTGGCCGTAGAGCATCGTGCAGGTGCTGCGTCCGCCCATCTGGTGCCACGTGCGATGCACGGCGAGCCATTCGTCGGCCGTTTCCTTCGCGTGGCAAATCTGGTCGCGCACCCGGGCATCAAAAATCTCCGCGCCGCCGCCCGGGAGCGAATCGAGTCCGGCCTCGCGCAACGCCTCGAGCACCTGCGGCATCGTCTTTTTCGAGAGCCACGCGAGGTGATAAATCTCGATCGCGGTAAAGGCCTTGAGGTGCAGCTTCGCGTCCACTGCCTTCAGTGTGCGCAGCATGTCCGTGTAGAACTCGAACTTCAGCGACGGATGCAGCCCGCCGACGATGTGGACCTCCGTGATGCCCCGCTTCAATGCCTCCCGGACTTTCTCCACCATCTGCTCGATGCTGTACTCGTACGCCTCGGCGTCGCGTTTCCGTTTGGCGAACGCGCAGAACTGGCAATCGAGGATGCAGATGTTCGAGTAGTTGAGGTGGCGATTGAGGATGTAGTAGGCGTGACTGGCGTTCTTGCGTTCGCGGAGGATGTTCGCGATGGCGCCGAGGCTGTTGAGGTCGCGCGAGGCGTAAAGGCGCAGAGCCTCCGCGTCGGTGATGCGGTTGCCCGCGTACACCTTGTCGTAGATGTCGGAGAGTTCCGAGCGCTGAACGACTGAAACCATGGTAATTGGTAATTCGTAATTGGTAATTGGGAACACGAACCCACACGGCCCAATTGCCAATTACCAATCACCGATTACCAATTACTTCCCCGGCCACCGCCGCCAGAAATACAAAGCTGATCACCGCATTCGCAAAGAAAAAAGCCCGATTGATGAACTTAAGGTCGCGCGTGGACGACATCCAATGTTCCCAGATCAGGCACGCGCCAATCATCACCATGCCGACCCAATATGGCGGCCCCAATTGCGAAATCCAGCCGAAAACCACAAGTACGATGAACATCGCCGCGTGCAGGATTCGAGCGAGCCGGAGGCTGCCGGCAATCCCGAGGCGGACCACCATCGAGCGCAGGTCTTGTTGTTTGTCGAACTCGTGATCTTGGGTGGCGTAGATGATGTCGAACCCGGCCACCCAGAGCAACACCGCCGCGCCGAGCAGCCAGATCGCGCCGCCGAGATTTCCCGTGACGGCGATCCATGCGCCCACGGGCGAGAGGCCGAGGCCGAGGCCCAGCACGAAGTGAGAGAGGTCCGTGAATCGTTTGGTGAACGAATAGCCGAGGACCACCAACAACGCGACGGGCGACAGGATGAGAGTGAGTCGGTTGATGAATGCGGTGCAGACCAGAAAGCTGATCACGCTCAGAGCGACGAGCGCCCACGCATTGGTGACGGACAGTTGTCCGGTCGGGAGATGCCGCATCTGGGTCCGCGGATTCAGCGCGTCAAGCTTGCGGTCGGCGATGCGATTGAATCCCATCGCCGCCGTGCGTGCCGTGACCATGCAACCGAGGATCCACAGGAACACACGCCAGCCCGGCCAGCCGCGGTGCTCGCGTGCGGCCAGCATCATCGCCGCCAGCGCCCACGGCAGCGCGAAGAGGGTGTGGCTGAATTTGATGAACTCGAAGTACTGGCGGAGCATAAATTCGAAATCCGAAATCCGAAGCACGAAACAAATTCAAAATCCGAATTGAGGAAATCCAATGCGTTGCAGCGATGCTGTTTGTTTGCTCATTTGCCGATTCGAATTGGTTTCGGATTTCGGAGTTAGTTTCCTACCTTCACCACCGAGTTGCTCCAACCGAATCCATCCGCCACGGCTACCGGGTTCGAAGGATCGAGCACCAACTTCCCATCCACCCAAAACTTGTAGCCGTGATTTCCCGGCTTCAACGTCACGACCGTCATCCAGAGGCCTTTGCCGTCGTTGGTCATCACGTTGGCGCTGTGGCTCCAGTTGTTGAAGAATCCGACGACAGCGACTTTCTTCGCCAGCGGGTCAACGTAGCTGAACTTCGTTTCGCGCGGGCCGTTGTTCGTGTCGGTGGTCGCAGGCGCGACGGCAAGATCAGTATCCTTCACGACGAGGACGGACTTGATGCTGCCGAGGCTGCCGGTCGCCTTGTTGGTGTTGGCCGGATCGTGCTTCCAGTAGATGCCGTTGACATTGTACTGGTACTCGTACCGTCCCGGCTTGATCGGCAAGGTCACGCTCCACACGCCCTGTTTGTCGCGCTGCATGAGGGACGAATTGATACTCCATTGGTTGAAGTCGCCCGTCACGCTCACGCTGAAAGCGTCGGGGTCAAAGTACGAGAACGTCACGCCTTCGAGGGTGACATTTGGGGAAGTGAGTTTGGGAGGTTCGGCACTGGTTGTGAATGCGAGTGATAACAGTGCGACTACGAACGTCATTTTCATTTCATCCCACCAACTGTTTCAGCAACGCCGCCAGCCGGGGGGAGCGATGGATTTCCTTCCGCAACCTTGCCAGATCGTGTTCGTCCACGATCACCGGCTTGTCGAGCAGGTCGCCGCGATGACACACGCAGAACCGCACCGCCCGCGCGCCGTCCTCGAACTCGAGCAACTGCACGGTCGGTTCGTTGAAGGGCGTCTCGATCGAAGCCTCGGCGGTGATGCGTCCCTTGCCCCACGGCAGATCGAAGTGTCGCGGGACGCCCGTTTCGTGCTGCTCGCGCTTTTTCATTTCGTTGCCGGGTTAAATAGGTTAAATCGGTGCCCGATTCAACCATGACTTCACGCGTGCTCAGCCAATCTGCCCTGTTGCGCGAAGTGCGCCGCTTGCGCCGCGCGGGTAAGCGGATTGTGACCACCAACGGCAGCTTTGATTTACTCCACATCGGCCACGTGCGCTTCCTCGAACGGGCGAGCAAGCTCGGCGATGCGCTCATTGTCTTGCTCAACAGCGACGCCTCGATCCGCAAGCTCAAAGGTCCGACGCGTCCCGTGTTGCCGCAGCGCACCCGGGCGGAGATGATGGCCGCGTTGCGAAGCGTGAGCTACGTGACGGTGTTCGACGACGACAACCCGCTCGCCTTGTTGCGCCAGATCAAGCCCGACGTTCACGCCAAAGGCGGTAGTTGGAAACCTGAACGCATCGGCGCGGAGAAGAAGCTGGTCGAATCATGGGGTGGGAAACTGCGATTGTTTCCGATGATCGGCGATCACTCGACGACGAAGCTGATCGAGAATATCCAGTCCAAATCATGAAATCGCGGTCCCGGTATCCCAGCTTCAATTTCGCTCGCATCAAGCGGTACCCGCTCGCGACGAGGAAGAACCGCACTCGCGAGGCGGACCTGGTTTGGCCGAACCGGCTACAGGCTTCGTTCACAAGCCGGGAACTCGATGCAGTAGCGAAGGCTATCCTCGCGGCCCGCCGCGCGCGCAAGCCGGTGATCTGGATGACCGGGGCGCATCCGCTCAAGTGCGGGTTCTCGCCGCTGATTGTGGATTTGATGAAGCGCGGGTTGGTCACGCTCTTCGCCACCAACGGCGCGGGAACAATCCACGACTTCGAACTCGCGCTCATCGGCGAAACGAGCGAGGTCGTGCCGGAGGGGCTGCGGCGCGGGACATTCGGGTTCGCGCGTGAGACCGGGCGACTGATGAACCTCGCGCTGCGTGAGGGCAACCGGAAGAAACGCGGCTACGGCGAAACGTTGGGACGCGTCATCGCTGAGGGCAAATTTCCGCACAAAGACTGGAGCATCCTCGCGACGGGTTACCGGCTTGGCATCCCGGTGACGGTTCACGTCACGATCGGCGGCGACATCATTCATCAGCATCCCGAGTTCGACGGCGAGGCGGTGGGCGGGTGCAGCGGACGCGACTTTGCCATCTTCGCGGCGCACTGTGAACGGCTTGTTCGCGGCGGCGTGGTAATCAACATCGGCTCCGCGGTCACGAACCCGGAGGTCCTGCTCAAGTCGGTCTCGATGTGCTCGAACATCGGCAAGCCACCGCGCGGGATCGTCACGGCCAACTTCGATTTTCAGCCCGCGAACCTCGCGGACATGCGCGACGAACGGAAGCCGAGTTATTATCACCGCGACATCAAGAGCATCGTGACGCGCATCCCGGAGGCGTTCGGCGGACGGGGTTATTACATTCGCGGCGATTTCTTGAAGACAGTGCCGGCGTTGTATCGGAAGTTGGTGAAAGGTAGCCACGAATCGCACGAATGAACACGAAATCAAAGGAGGCCCACTATGGCGGTTGTCCCGAGCACATTATTGTTTGATATCGAAACAGTCGGAATGCCGTTCGAGAGTTTCGACGAAGCCCAGCAGGAGTTCTGGCTGCGTCCTGCGCAACGGGAGCCGACCGAGGAAGCGCGCGCGGCCAAACGCGCGGAACTGCTCCAACAACTCAATCTCACCCCGTTGACCGCACAGGTCGTCGCGATCGCAATGGTCAACGTGGACTCGGGCCGCGGCAAGGTGTTCTACCAGGCGGAAGACGCCGAGGAGTTCAAGAGCGAGGACGGTCTCGTGGATTTCATTGCAGGACAGGAGGTGGACGTGCTGGACGGGTTCTGGGATGTCGTCACCAAATTTGATCGCTTTGTCACGTTCAACGGACGCGGATTTGACTGTCCGTTCCTGATGTTGCGTTCGGCGATCCTCGGCATCAAACCGACGAAAGACCTCATGCCCTACCGCTACGATGCGAAGAAGCATTGCGATCTCGCCGACCAGCTTTCGTATTACGGCGCGTTCACCCAGCGGCGGTTCAACCTCGATTTCTACTGCAAGGCGTTTGGAATCGAGAGCCCCAAGGCGCACGGAGTATCGGGATTGGACGTGAACAAGCTATTTGCGGAGAAACAATTTCGCTCGATCGCGGAGTATTGTCTCCGCGATGTGCGTTCCACGACGCTGCTCTACAAGAAATGGAGGGAGCTGCTGTCGTTTGAGTAGCCGGCGGAGAACGTGCGCAGTTCAGGTGGCAATCGAACGCGCGCCAGCGTTTGGAGTACAAGCTTTAGCTTGCCAAAGTAGCTGGTACAGGCGGCAAGCTAAAGCTTGTACTCCGAACATAACCCTTACTTCGACGGCTCCGCCTTCCCCGCGATTGCATCCAGCGCCTTCTGCGCGCCATATCGTACCTGATAATAGGGATCGTTGAGCGCTTTCGTCAGGGCCGGTACGGCTTCGGGAGATTTGAGTTTGCCGAGCGCCTCCGCGGAGCGCAGGCGAACCGAGAAATGTGGGTCGGAAACGACAAGCTCGCTCAACTTCCCGGTCGCGCTCGCGTCGCCCAGCTTGCCCAACGCCTGCGCGCACGCCGTCCGCATCACGAAATGGTCGTCCTTCAATCCCTCGCGCAGCACCGGCAACGCCGACTGCGCCTCCTCGGGCTTCATCAACCCAAGCACATCGGCCGCGCGGCACCGACTCCACGGATCGTTGTCCTTCATCAACGCCAAGAGCGGCGGGACGGCGTTCGTGCCGAACTTGGGTAAGAGCGAATACGCTGCACCGTAACTCAGATAGAACGGCTCCTGCACCAGGCCTTCCATCAGCACCGCCTGCGCAGGCGGCCCCATCGCGAGGAATTTCTCCTCGGCCTTCTTCGCGCGCGGCGTCGAACCAAACCCCTCCGCCATGATCTCGAACAACTGCTTCGCGCCTGCGACCGTGTTCGGAGCATCAGGCACGGTGGCGACCGGGTCTTCCTTGCTGGCGATCGGCGGACGACTAACCGGCTTGGCCTGCATCGCTTTGGTGAACAACGGCGTGCCGCCTTTGAGGTCCAGGCCGGCGCCGTAGAATTGCTGCGTCCATGACTTCTCGTTGCCGTATGGTTCCTTCGGGTAACGATCGTTGCCGTCGAAATCGAGGAACACACCGATGCTGCCTGCCGCGCGTCGATCCACCCACTGACCCGAACCGAGTGTGAAGCTGGTCCCGCAGTTGTAGAAATCGTCGCCCGCGTTGTCGCAGAAGATACCCACGCCGTTCACGCCGCCCGAGCCGACGGAAAGATGATAGCCTTCATGCACATCGTTACCGGCGTAGTCCACGAGGAACGCCGCCGACCAATCGTAGCCCATTCCTTGCGTGCCGACATCGCCCTTGTAGAAATCGTCGCCGCCGTTGTCGAGCAACGCGCCGACGCCAAAATGGAACGGTCCCGCCTGGCCATAGTGAAGGCAGGTGTAATTGTCGTTGCCCGCGCCGTCCACGAGCGCACCGAGTGCGAACCAGTAGCCGACGCCCTGGCAGATGGCACCGCCGCGATAGAGGTCGTTGCCGGCCACGTCCACCAGAAGCGCGATGGCACCCGAGGCGTATTCGCGGACGCCTTGCGAGTAACCCTGGCAGGCGCTCCGGTAGGACGTCTCGCTGGTTGACCAGCCATGATGTTTGCCGCCGACGAAATAGGTGTCGTTCCCTGCGCGGTCGAGCAACAAGCCGAAGCCGAGCGGCCCTGAGACGGCCTGGGCGAAATACCGGGCCAAGTAGGTGTCTTCGCCCGCGTCATCGAGGAGAATGCCGATGCCGAAGTTGGCTGCCGCTTCGCCGTGTTCGTCCACGTTGTACGAATCCATCCCGGCACGATCCACCAGTACGCCGACACCGAACAACGCGCTGCCGAGCGAAGCGTTCCCGGCCGAGTAGTGATCGTCGCCGTCGCAATCGAGCAGGATGCCGACGCCGAGGTCGCCGGTGGCGAAAGCGAAATCGTTTGTGGATTCGTAGCGGTCGTCGCCTTGTAAATCAATGGCCATGCTCAGGCTTTCGATGCCGGATCCGACCGGGCAGTGATACATGTCGTTCCCGCCGAGTTCGATGAGGATCGCAACTGGTTTGCCGTCGTAGGTGTCGTCGCCGGTCCCGCCCACGACGATGCGGCCGAGCGGCGTATTCACATCCATCAGTTTGGACCGGAACAGTTTCTCCCTGTCTTTGGACGGCTTCCATCCACGCAGGATTTTCTCTGCCGCCTCGACTGAGCGGGCGGCGATCATCCCGGCCCGTGTCAGCGCGACGTAATCCACCTTCCGCGCAGCAGCGAGCACTTTCTCGTCGAAGAGCTTGGTGTTTTCCACCCCGCGGATGTGTGTGACCAAGTCACGATGGTTCTTGAACAAGTGCTGGTATTCCGCTTTTGCCAGAGCAGCGAATGCCTTCTTGCGTTCCGCTTCCGCCGCCACCGCACCGTCGTAGAGAAGCTGGAGAGCCTGCGTAAGCTCTTCCGATTGCTTTACCTTCGGCGCACCGGAGTTCATGGGTGGACTGGGAATGGAGTCGAAGCTTCCATATTCCAATCGCCTCGCCGCGTTTGCGAGGATCGCCTCCAACGAGTCGGCGTTCGCCAGCTCCTCCGCCATCGCCTGACAATGGTCCGGCGTATCGAGTGGTTTCGTGAGCAGCCGGTCAATCACCTCCAGCCGGAACGGATCGCGCCAGCGGATGTCGGTGGGGATGGCGAGGTCGGCGCGTTTGCACTTGATCGAGGCGAGCGCGTCGTCCAGAGCGTCCGCAGTGGCATCGGACGCCCCGAGCGCAAACGCGAGAAGGAAGCAGTAGAGGATTCGATTAACACCTCGCCTTAGCGAGGTGCCACGGTCGGCCCTGGCCCCGAACCGCTTCAGCGGTTTCGAGAGCGGGGCAAAAACCGTTGAAACGGTTCGAGTGAGTTTGTCTTCGCTGTTCACCCCGCTGAAGCGGGGTGTCAATGAGATGGGAGTGTTCAGAAGCAACAGCAGCGACATGATTCGGGTGGATCGTGTCATATGCCCGTAAGTGTTCACGACCCCTCACGAATTGCACGGTTTTTCCTAGGTTTTGATGGTTGCGATTTGGGCGCGTTTGTCGTAGAAATGTTGTTCCCAAAGGAAAGAATATGCCGAAGCAAACACAACACGTTCAGACCGACTCGCGCCAGCGCGCGGAGCCGGAGGCGGAGATCGGGCCCAAGATGAAGGGCTGCGATATCCTTATCAAATGTCTCGAACGCGAAGGTGTCGAGGTCGTATTCGGCTACCCGGGCGGGGCGAGCATGGAAATGCATCAGGCGTTGACCCGCTCGAAGAAAATCCGCGTCATCCTCCCCCGCCACGAACAGGGCGAAGGATTCATGGCGCAAGGCTACGCGCGCGCGACGGGCAAAGCGGGTGTGTGTTTCGCGACGAGCGGCCCGGGCGCGACCAATCTCGTCACGCCCATCGCAGATGCGTGGATGGATTCGATCCCGATGGTGGCGATCACGGGTCAGGTGCCGAAACACATGATCGGACGTGGCGCGTTTCAGGAAACCGATTTCCTCGGCGTGACGCTGCCCATCGTCAAGCACAGTTATCTGGTGATGGACGTGAACGACATCCCGCGCGTGATCAAGGAGGCGTTCCACATCGCCACGACGGGCCGACCGGGGCCGGTGGTGGTGGACATCCCGAAAGACGTGCAGCAGGCGCACACGCAGCCGGTGTTCCCGAGCAAGGTCAGCCTGCGTGGGTACGATCCGATCAAGCACATCAGCGATCACGCCGTGCGCGAAATCGCCGAACTGATCGCCAAAGCCGAGAAACCGATGATTTATTGCGGCGGCGGCATCATTTCGGGCGAGGCATCCGGCGTGTTGCTCGAATTCGCCGAGAAGACGAACATCCCGGTGGCCACGACGCTGATGGGCATCGGTTGTTTCCCGCAAAGCCATCGCCTGTCTCTCAAGTGGCTGGGCATGCACGGTACCGTCTATTCCAACTTCGCCGTGGATAAATGCGATCTCTTGCTGGCCATCGGCGTGCGCTTCGACGACCGCGTGACCGGCAAGGTGAGCGAGTTCGCCAAGCACGCGACCATCGTTCACATTGACGTGGACCCGAGCGAGATCAACAAGAACAAGGTGGCGCACATCCCCGTGGTGAGCGACATCAAGTACGCGTTGCATCAGCTCAACAAGATCGTCAAGAGCAAGCCGCTCACCGATTGGCACAAGCAAATCGAGGAATGGCGCACGCAATACCCGTTCAAGTTCAAGGACACGAGCGACGAAATCCAGCCGCAGTACGCAATTCGGATGCTCTGGGAATTGACCAAGGGCGAAGCGATCATCACCACCGGCGTGGGCCAGCACCAGATGTGGGCGGGGCAGTTCTACGAGATCAACAAACCGCGCACGTTCCTGAGCAGCGCAGGACTTGGCTCGATGGGCTTCGGGTTGCCCGCGGC
Source organism: uncultured Verrucomicrobiota bacterium (assembly GCA_964582645.1). GTDB lineage: Bacteria > Verrucomicrobiota > Verrucomicrobiia > Palsa-1439 > CAZOTB01 > CAZOTB01. The sequence continues at coordinate 29,113 of CAZOTB010000076.1, forward strand.
CATCGGCGCGAAGGTGGCATTTCCCGACAAACAGGTCATTGATATTGACGGCGACGGCAGCTTCATCATGAACATCCAGGAGCTGGCGTGCGCCTACATCGAGAACATCCCGATCAAGGTGTTGGTGCTGAACAACCAACATCTCGGCATGGTGGCACAGTGGGAGGATCGCTTCTACTCGAGCAACCGCGCCCACACCTATCTCGGTGACCCGCGCAATCCGAAAAAGTCGTATCCCGACTTCGTGCGGATGTGCGAAGGGTTCGGCCTGCGCGCCCGGCAGGTCATCCACAAGAAGGACCTGCGTCCCGCGATGGAAGAGATGCTGGCGAGCAAGGAAGCGTACGTGTTGGATGTGTTATCACCTTTCACCGAGCACGTGCTGCCGATGATTCCCGCCGGCAAGACGGTCAAGGACATCATCATCGAGTAGGTTGCACAGACCGCGACGTGCGGGATTGCGGCCTGTGGCCGAAGCGTGAGCTTCGACCCACGCACATGGACTGTTGTTGCCCGTTGCCAATCCATTCGGAACGGACCGATCTCAACGAAGGATTCCGGTCGCGCAAAGGTCTGTGACG
>CAZOTB010000077.1:0-29175 GCA_964582645.1 uncultured Verrucomicrobiota bacterium
TATTCGCCCTCGATGTTCCCATGGGCAAAGTAGTGGATTCCTTTCGCGCCGTTCCCGAGCGCCGCATAGGTGAGCAGGCGAAGCTCCTGAGGCTCAATGATCCGGTCCAGCTTCCGCTTCGGGAAGAACGCCACCTCAGGCGCGTAATGCCATGGTCGTGGTCGCGATGCGAGCCATGCCCAACAGAAGAAGTTTTCTTCCTTCTCAATGAACCTTGGTTCGATATCCCTTCCGGAGTATTGAAGCCGGTAGGGATTCGCTTGCAGCACGTCGGCGCACTGGCCGTAAACCGGATACGAGATTTGAGGCCGAGCCATCACGCAAAGAAAGACAGAAGCGAGACGGGTGTCTCCAGTCTCGAACGCTTTTCGTCGCGTTTCCAGAAGCGACGGTGCGTTATACCCGGGTCTTTGCGGCTGGTCGTAGCAAGCGACGTCCTCGCTGAGATGCAGGACTGGAGGGCGAATGTCCAGACCAAGTTCCCGACGCAGCTTTTCATCCTTTTCGTCCACGCCGTAGGAATCCAGAGAAATACCGTTGCTCGCGCGTAGGAGACATTGAGCCACGTTGCCATCGGGAAAATCCAGACGGCAGTGCAGTGGCTGCCCAATCGAGAGTGGCGCTTTCAGTTCGATCGCGAAAACTCCTGGGCGGTTCTCCACCGGGTGTTCCATCATGCGAACTGACCGGGTGATGTCTTTGCCATTCAGCCGCAATGTGCTCGGCGTCAGTCGAGAACGCTCTACCGTTTTGGGCTGCTGAGATGGAAGGAACGCAATGAACGCCTTCTGCATGTCCTTGCCAAAGGTCAAACCTACGATCTGCCATGCCGGCAGAATGAAGGGTGGCGCATCGAAGGTCAGGCGGTCCCCATCCTTGGTTTCAACTTGCAGCGATTGCTTGGTCTGCGGGTTCCGGTCGAAGCAGATTTGGAGAAGAATCGTCTCGCCGGGTTTCGCAATGGCACTTGGATAAAACTGCCACCAGACGATCTTATCATTCGGAAAGGTCTTCAGTTCTTCGCCGTCGAGGAACGCTTTCACAAACTCCACAGGCTGCTTACGATGGTTTGTGACATAGGCCTCAAGGAGGGCAAAGCGCCCGGTCGGCTTGCCCAAAGGCATGTCCTGTCCCTTGTATGACACCGGCGGAAAGTTGATCGGGACATAAGCAGGAGTCGAATCAATCGAAGGCCGTCACTGAACTTCAGCGGTTATTGAGGCCGAACTCCGCGAGTTCTTACCCGATTGTGAAACGCACCCGGCAAAGATCGCCATCGTCAGACCACAGAAAGTCACACCCAATCTGGTTCGCGCATTCATGGTCTCCTCGTTTGTGGCGCGAAGGGTAGAGACCGCAAGGAAGTGAAGTCAAACTCTTTCAGTCCGAAATCGAAAAAGCAGTCGTTCACCACCTCTCACGCATCCAAAAGCCGAGGGTCTAAACTCTGAGAGAGCTACAATTATTTGTAACTCAGGACTACGAGCCGCGCATCATTGCCAAGAATCACGCCGTTGTCCAATACAGAAAGCACTTCGAGTTCTTCCACCTTCTCCCCGGCGCGCAACGACTTTGAGGGCGCGTCGGACCATTGCACCACCGCCGCCTGCGACGCGATGCCGACGACCTTAGCGCCCTTCCACAGAAACGGCGGCGAGGGCGACTTTTCCAGCGCATAGGTCTGACGCGGTACGGTTGGGATGAGCTTCTCGACGCCGGTTGAGTACGCGTACAACTTGCCGGCCGCATCGCGGATCTTGTCATCGGTCAGCAATCTCGTCTGCACCAGCGCTTCGAGCGAGGGCGGATACTCGACTTTGCCGAGGTAGTACTTCTTCAACGCTTCCTCGATCTCCGCTGTCTCGAGCCGTTGCAGGCCCCGGCTGGCGACATTGAACAGGATTTGCAGCGTGCGATCGGAGATGCGGTCTTTGGTGCGGGTGACGACTTCCTCGTAGTTCTTGGCGGCGGCGGCGCGGTCGAACGACTCCTGGAGCTCCGCCGTTTTCAACAGCGCGCTCTCACGCCACGGTGATCCTTGCAGCCTCTGCCCCAGCGCCTGCAAGATGGCCGCTGCTTCGCGCGTTCTGCCCTGCTCGAAGTTCGCCGTGGCTGCGGCAAAGGTCTGGAAGAACTCGGGCGCCTCGTTGGCGAACGAGAGGCAGGAGCAGGCGAACACGACCAAGACCAAGGCTAGGCGAGCACGCATCCAGATCACCAGTAACCAATAACCAATCACGAATAACCAATTACCAACTCAATGCGTCAGCGCGTACTGGATCACGTTCACGCCGATCTGGAACGCATCCTTGCTGGCCACGCCCATGTTGTAGGCGGAAAGGTTTCCTTCCCAGCCGGTGCTCAGGCTGTACCGGCTATAGACCACCACCGCGCGATCATCCATGCTGATGGCTTCGAGCACCGGGCCGCTCAGGTCGGGCTGCAGCTTTTTCACCCGGTCGGTGTAGGCGATCTGGCCGATCTGGTAATGCGTCGAGTAGAGTGGATGGTTCGGCTGCAGCAACGTCAGGTCTTTCTCGGGGAACACCTTCTTCATCTCGCGTCGAAAGGCCACGTCGAACGAATCGCGCCCGACGCACGACTCGGCAAACAGGAATCCGCCGTTCGACAAATACATCCGCAGCCGGGCGGCTTCGGTTTCGTTCAGTTGGAAATCATACATCCCGCTCACGAACAGGAAGGGCACGGTGGTGAGATCATCCTTCGTCAAATCCACCGGCACCTGCTGAAATTTTGCCTGCATGTTCAACACGCCGACTGCATTCTCGAGCAACGCGGGAATCGCCGATGGCGTGGCTTTCCATTCGCCCTTGTGCTGAAGCTGGCCGACGACGATCTGTGCGCGACGCGACTCGCCCCGGTCGTTGTACGCAACCGACTGACCGATGGGCGCGACGTTGTTATGTTCGGCAATGGCGTAGGCGAGGATGTTCGCGCCAAGATGGTTGGCCGACTGGAAGCCCAGGCTGCGATTGTTCTTGTGGGTGTGACCATCCCACGAGCAACTCATTCCATACCGCGTGTAGAACAACACCGTCCGCGTGCCGATGTCCACGCCTTCGAGGTACGGTTTGTTGTCGGGCACGGCGTCCACCGTCTTGACGTACGAGACCTCCGTGATCTTGTGCAGCGACGAGAACACCGGATGATCCAGCGGCAGCCGGCGCAGTTCCTTGTCGGGAAAGATCGCTTTGATCTCCTTCACCGCCGACGCGCGGAAGGCGTCGAAGCCTGAATTCGCTTCGAGAAACAGCGTGCCGCCCTCCTCCATGTACTTGCGGAGCTTCTGACGTTGCGCGTCGGTGAACGCGAACTCCTTCGTTCCTCCGAAATAGAGGATCGGGAGTTCGCTCGCGTCGTAGCTGAAATTCTCGAGTGTCACGTTCATGTGCCCGTACCGCACCTTCATCGCGTCGGCCGCCCGGTTGAACATCTGCACCAGCGCGCCCGGGTCGGCGTTCCAGGACTCGTACGGCCCGAGTTGCAGATGCGCCAGCAACGTCGGAGGCGCGGGCGGTTCCTTCTTCTCCGTGCGACGCAACGGCACCGCCGGCAAGGGCAACGGCGGCACCCCTTCGCCGCCCGCGCGATGCTGCTGCGGCTTGGGCGGCGGCACCCCACAATCGCGCACCGGCAGGTCGGCCTCGGGATAGGCAACGGTGACGCTGAGGAACAATGTGGCAAGGAACGAAGGGATTCGTTTCATGGCAAGTGAATCTGCCACACATGGGCGGAATTGCAAAGCAGTAAACTGCCACGGGCGCAGGCCAATGCCATTGCTCTTTGGAGTTGCCATCGCCAACGATGCAGGCACAATCGAGCCACAATGTACGGCCGACTCCAAGCATGCTCCTCCATCGGTTCCTGACCGACCCATCCAATGCACATCAAACCTGATCTCACCCAGGCACAACTCTTCCTCGACGACACCTGGATCGCGGAGACTTCGTTTGTCAGCCGGGAGTGGCACCAACCGCGCAAGTTTCCGGATCCGGTCCTGAAAGCCGAGCATCCCTGGGAACGATGGTGTCCGGTGATGTACGGCACGGTGCTGCACTGGCGCGGCAAGTTCCGCATGTGGTACTGCGCCTGGACGCGCGACGTGAAACCGCGTGCGTGCTACGCCGAGAGCGAGGACGGAGTGGCGTGGACGAAACCATCGCTGGGCCTCTGCGAGTTCAACGGCAGCAAGGACAACAACATCATCCTTGAATCGCAACTCGGCGATGGGTTGATCGACGATCTCGCCGTGATTGATGATCCCGAGGATGCCGAGTGGCCGCTTAAGATGCTTTACTGGGACGGCAAAGGCGGTCGCGAGCCTGCCAAGCGCGGCATCTGGGGCGCGCGGTCGAAGGATGGCGTTCACTGGGACCGCTCGCTCGGGCTTGTGTTGCCCGATTGGGGCGATCGGTTCAACGCCGTGTCGTCCAAGGTGGAAGGAAAATACATCGTGCTCGGGCGCGCGCCCGGCAGCCGACCGGCGGGGCGGCAGGTCTTGCGAACCGACAGTGCCGACATGCGGACATGGAGCGCGCCGACGCACCTGCTCGCGCACGACCTCGAAGACCCCGTCAACCGCGAGTACTACTCGGCGACGGCTTTCCCGTACGAGAGCTTGCTGCTTGGCTCGATCGAACGGATGGCCGTGTCGCCGGACAAACTCGACACCGAATTGATGTGGAGTCACGACTGCGGCTTTACGTGGCGACGCGCCCCCACCCGGCCTGCGTTCCTGTCGCCCTCTGCCGAACGCCGCTGGGACGACACCTGGGTGAACCTGCCAACCAATGGCCCGATTCGACATCAGAACCGGCTCTGGTTTTACTATTCGGGCCGCAGCAACGCCCACAACGCGCCGTATCCGATGAATCACGGCGCAATCGGACTCGCCCTGCTGCGGATTGACGGCTTCGCGTCGCTGCACGCCGCCGAACGCCACGGGTGGGTGCTGACGCCGCCGATGACGTGGCCCGCGGCGGACTTGTATGTGAACGCCGACACGAGACGCGATCTGACGTCGCATCCCGGCTTCAACTGCGGCGAAGTGCGCGTCGAGGCGCGAGACGAATCCGGTCGCGTGATTCCCGGCTTCGGTTGGGACGACAACCAGCCGCTCCTCGCCAACACGGTCAACCTGCCCGATTCTTGCGCGCGTATCAGCTGGCGCAACGACAAGTCCGCGCGCGAGTTGGCCGGTCAACGGATCCGTCTCGCGTTTCGGCTGCACGACGCGCATCTGTTCAGCTTTCGAGCGCGGTTTGACACGCCGGTCGCTGGTCGCTAGTGTAACCGCGTGGTTGAATCCGCATACAATCATTCCCACAATTTCACCGAACAAGAGCCGTGGCGCATCTTCCGCATCATGGCGGAATTCGTGGACTCGTTCGAGATGATGTCCAAGATCGGGCCCGCGGTGACCGTGTTCGGCTCCGCCCGCATCAAGCCGCAGAGCCCGCACTACAAAGCCGCTGTCCAGCTCGGGCGCCTGCTCGCGCGGAACAACTACGCCGTCATCACCGGCGGCGGGCCGGGCATCATGGAGGCGGCCAACAAAGGCGCGCACGAGGCGAAGGGGATTTCAGTCGGGCTCAACATCCACTTGCCGGCCGAGCAACGCGTCAACCCGTACGTCAACCGCCCATTCGAGTTCCGCTATTTTTTCATCCGCAAAGTCTGTTTCGTGAAATACGCCAGCGCCTTCGTCCTGTTTCCCGGCGGCTTCGGGACAATGGACGAACTGTTCGAGGCGCTCACGTTGATCCAGACCAACCGCATCGAGAAATTTCCCGTGATCCTCATGGGCACGAAACACTGGGCGGGCGTGATCGAGTGGCTGCAAAAGCGAATCGCCGCCACCGGCCTCGTCGGGCCGCAGGACCTGGAGCTGTTCCGGTTGACTGATTCGCCGAAGGAAGCGGTCGAGATCATCGCTGATTTCAACGATGGCCGTACCAATCCGTCCCCCTCTCGCGGCGAGACTCCGGCCACGAGGTCGCGCCCGATCTGAGATGAACTACCGGGTCAGTCAACTCGACAGCGGTCTGACGGTCGCCACCGCCGTGATGCCCCACATGGAATCCGTCAGCGTCGGCGTGTGGATCGGCGTGGGCGGACGCCACGAGCCCCAATCGGTGTGCGGCATCTCGCATTTCATCGAACATATGCTCTTCAAGGGGACGCGCCGACGCAGCTCCGCGGAAATCTCGCAGGCGGTGGAAGGCATCGGCGGCTATCTCAACGCGTTCACCAGCGAGGAGAACACCTGCTACTTCGCCAAGGCCAGTCACGACCATTTCGAATGTGTTCTCGACGTGCTCGTGGACATGTACCTGAATCCGCTCTTCGCGCCCGCCGACATCGAGAAGGAACGGGGCGTCATCAAGGAGGAACTGGCGATGTACCTCGACCAGCCGCAGCATCACGTGCAGGAGTTGTTGAGCGCGACGCTCTGGCCGGATCATCCGCTCGGGCGCTCGCTCACCGGCACGCCGCGCAGCCTGGATGCGATCCAACGGCGCACCATTCTCGGTTACAAGCAGCGAAACTACATCGCCGCCAACACCATCGTCGCCGCGGCGGGACGCTGTGTGCACGATCAGGTCGTTCGCACTGCCGAACGCATGCTGCGGCGGATCGGAAGGGGCCGCGCGCCGCGATTTGAAGCCGCGCCCAATGGTAGCCGTGGGCCGACCTTGAGGCTGCACAAGAAGGAAACCGAGCAGACGCATCTCGCGCTGGGATTTCACTCGTGCTCGCGGAAAAGTTCCCGGCGGTTCAAGCTCAAGCTGCTCAGCGTCGTGCTCGGCGAGAACATGAGCTCCCGGCTGTTCCAGGTGATCCGCGAAACGCATGGACTCGCCTACTCGGTTCACACCTCCACCTCGTACTTCGCCGACGCGGGCGCTTTCATTGTGTCGGCGGGGCTCGACAAGAAGCAACTCTCGAAGACGCTGCGGCTGACCTTGAGTGAACTGAAGAAGATCGCGCAACGAGCGCCGAGCGAAGCGGAACTGCGTCGCGCGAAGGATTACGCCATCGGCCAGATGAAACTCAGTCTCGAAAGCACGACGAACCAGATGATGTGGGTCGGCGAACATCTGCTCGGCTACGGCGAAATCCACGACCCGCAGGACATCATCCACCAGGTGGAAGCAGTCACGCCCGCGGACCTTGCTCGCGAAGCGAAGTCCCTGTTCCAGCATGGCAACCTGAACCTGGCCCTGGTCGGCCCAATCGAAGACCGCAAGACGGTCGAACGAATGCTCCAAGTCCCGTGACCGCACGCATCGAACCGATCCACACGGAACACACGGCCGAGCAACTGTTCCTGTCGCTGAAGGACCGTCCCGGCTGCGTCTGGCTTGACAGCGCGCGCGTGGACGAGCGGTACGGACGCTATTCATTTCTGACAGCGGAGCCGTTCATGATTTTCTCATCGCGGGGCGACCAATGGACGATGCGTAGCCGCGAGCGTGAGCGAGCGGGTGCCGGCAATCCACTCGCTTACGCGCGCGGCTACGAACAGCGCGGACACGGCGATCCGTTTACAAAACTCGCGGCACTCCTCGCGCAACACACCAGCCTGCACCGGGCTGACACGCCGTTCCCGCTCGGCGGCGCATTCGGCTACTTCGGCTACGACCTCAAGAACCACATCGAGCGTCTCCCTTCCCGCGCCCAGGATGATCTCGGCCTGCCGGACTGCTGGTTTGGGTTTTATGATTCACTCGTTGTATTCGATCACGTAGCGGAAAGAATGTATCAGGTGTCGAACCGGGAAGAAACCAATGTGGGAGGCGCCGCCGCGCGCCGACCGGCTTTGGATATCCTAACCGGCCCCGGTCGGCGCGCGGAGGCGCCTCCCACGTTGGCCAGGAGCAATTTCACCCGCCCCGACTATCTTCACGCCGTCGCCCGCGCCAAAGACTACATCGCAGCGGGCGACATCTACCAGGTGAACCTCTCGCAACGCTTCCATGCCCGGACCAGCCTGCCGGCCTCCGACCTGTATCTGCGACTGCGCGAAACCAACCCGGGCCCGTTTGCCGCGTACCTCGACATCGGCGAAGCGCAGATTCTTTCCTCGTCACCCGAACGATTCCTTCGCCTCTCAGGCCGATACATCCAGACCCGTCCCATCAAAGGCACTCGACCGCGGACAGGCAACGAGGCCACAGACGAGGTGGCGGCGCGCGAATTGATGATGAGCGCGAAGGACCAGGCCGAGTTGGTGATGATCACCGATTTGGAGCGCAACGACCTGGGCCGCGTGTGTGAGTTCGGCAGCGTGCGCGTCCCCGAGCTCGTGCGGCTTGAGGAATACGCCACCGTGTTCCATCTCGTCTCCACCGTCGAGGGCCGGTTGCGCGATGGCATCTCCCACGTCGAGGCGGTGCGGGCGTGCTTTCCCGGCGGCAGCATTACCGGCGCGCCGAAAATCCGGGCGATGGAGATCATTGATGAGCTTGAACCGCACGCGCGCGGGGTCTATACAGGCGCCATTGGATACTTCGGATTCAACGGCGAGAGCGATTTCAACATCGCCATCCGCACCATGATTCAGAAAAGCGACGACGTCTATTTCCACGCCGGCGGCGGCATCGTCGCCGACTCCGACCCTGCGGCTGAGTACGACGAGACGCTTGCCAAAGCCCGTGGCATGATCGAGGCGCTGCACTCAGACACTCACTAACCATGCACCGCTTCGCTTTCGTTAACGGCCAGTTCGTTCCCGAGTCACAGGCGAGCATCCCGATTTTCGACCGCGGTTTTCTGTACGGCGACGGGCTGTTCGAAACCGTGTGCGTGTACAGTGGCAAGGTGTTTCGCCTCGATCGCCATCTCGAGCGGCTTTGGGATGGCCTGAAGACGCTTCAGTTTTCCATCCCGGTCACGCCGGAATCGCTGGCGCGCCTGTTGAACGAATTGATCCAACGCAACGGGATCGGCGATGGGTTCGCGCGCATCCTCGTCACGCGCGGCGTGAGCGAATTCGGGCTCGGCACGACCACCTCGCGCAATCCGAACGTCGTCATGTACGCCCAGCCGCGCGCGCGTTGGAGTGAGGAACGATACCGGAAGGGCTTCCGCGTCATCATCGCCACCGAGCGGGCCAACGCGCAGTCGGTAATGGAAGTCACCAAGACGATCAGCCGCGCTCATCACGTTCTCGCCAAGATGGAGGCCGAGCGTGCCGGCGTGGACGACGCCGTGATGCTCAACACCGACGGTCATCTCGCGGAAGGTACCGCCAGCAATCTGTTCCTGGTCAAGAACGGCGCGCTGCTCACGGCACCGATCGAAGCGGGATTGCTGCCCGGCATCACGCGCGAGATCATCCAGACCCTCGCCAAGGCCGAAGGCGTGCCAATCCAAGAAGGCAAGTACACATCGCAGGATTTTTATGCGGCGGATGAGGCATTCCTGAGCAGCACGTTGATGGAGTTGATGCCGGTGGTCGAGGTGGATGGGCGGAAGATTGGCAAGGACTGCCCGATCACGAGGAAACTCCACGCGGCGTACCGGCAACTTGTGGCGCGGGAACTTGGTGTTAGTTGAGGAACTCCAAACGCAAGCTGCGCAGCGCCTCACAGCAAACGCGGTTCGCCGGTCGGTGATGCGTTCTTGCGGAATCTTTCCAGACTGGCCTTGAGCAGTTCCGGCGACAGCGTTCGCTTCAGTTTCTCGATCTCCGCCAGAGCCAATTGATCGCAGCGCTCGTTCTCCGGGTGGCCGGCGTGGCCTTTCACCCAATGCCATGTCACCTTGTGCTTCGCCGCCACCTCGTCCAACTCCTGCCACTGATCCTGATTCTTCACCGGCTTCTTCCCGCTCGTGCGCCATTGTCGTCGCTTCCAGCCGGCAACCCAGGTCGAGATGCCGTCCTTCAGGTACTTCGAGTCGGTGTGAAACGCCACCGCGCACGGCTCCTTCAACGCTCGCAACGCTTCAATCGCTGCTTGCAGCTCCATCCGGTTGTTGGTCGTGGCCGGTTCGCCGCCGCTGATCTCGCGTCGGTGTTTGCCGTACTGCAACACCGCCGCCCACCCGCCCGGGCCGGGATTGCCTTCGCACGCGCCGTCGGAGAAAATCGTGACGTCTTTCACAATCCGTGCCCATCCGTCATCCGTGGACCGGAACTACAGCGTCCATGCTTCGATCGGCCACTGCCGTTGCTCACCGACCTTGCGCAGGCGCGGCTCGGGGTTGATGAGCACGGGATGACCGACCATCGCCAGCATCGGCAGATCGAAAATATGGTCGGAGTAGGCGTAACTCGACGGCATGTGGATCTCGCGAAACTGCGACAGCGCGCGAAGCCGGTTGATCTTTTCTTCCTTGAGACAGTTGGGCGTGGCCAGCCGACCGGTGTAGGCGCCGTTCTGTTGCTCCAACACGGTACCGACCACGATGTCCGCGCCGAGTTGTTTGCCGCACATCTCCAGATAGGCCGTGACCGAGGCGGACGCGATGATTACCAGGTGTCCTTCCTTGCGATGGCGTGCGATGCGCTCCCGCGCCTGCGGATAGACGAGCGGCATCAGCACCGTGTCGCAGAACTCCCGGCACAGCCCCTCGATCTCGCCGATCTTGTGTCCTGCGAATTGCCGGGCAAAGACGCGTTTCACGTCGTCGTTGGCGTGAATCCGGGCATGGTGCAACAGCACCGAGCCGGCAATCTGCAGTTTGTGCGCAAAAGTCGGAACCCCCTTCCGCATCAGGAATTTCGTGAACGGAATGATCGAATCGCCGCGGACGATCGTGCTGTCGAAGTCGAACAACGCCGCGATGGTCATGAAAACAAGGAGGAAGGAGGAAGGAGGAAGGAGGAAGAAGGTCGCTTCGCGGTGACGAGTTCAGGATGAGGGCATTCCATTTTCATCCTTCATCCTTTCGCCTTCATCCTTTCCTCCTACTCCGCTCCCGCGAATTCTTCGTCGGTGATGATGCGCTTTCCCATCAACACGTAGTCGTGCGAAATCGCCTGCATGTCCTTGACGTAGTCCTCCAAGATGACGAGGTCGTTGAAACCGAGCTCGGCGCAGATGGTCCGCGCGGCTTTTTGTTCGCCGAGGAACTCCGCCTCGAGCCGTTCCAATCCGAGGTGGCGCGCGACCTCGATCAGTTCCTTGAGGAGAATGGTCGCCAGGCCCTTGCCGCGCGATTGCGGTTGCACCACCACGCTGACGCGACCGATGTGCCGCTTCCATCCGCCCTGCTGCTGGTGCAACGTGGCGTCGGCGATGATCTTTGTGCCCTGCAACGCCAGCAACGGCAGGTTGCGCGTGTAGTCAATGTTCCGACACCAAGCGCGGATCACATCCAGATCGGTCACGCGGCTTTTCATGAACAGCCGTTCGTTCTCCGGGATGGTGCTGAAAAACTCGTGGAACGCCTTCACGTCGTTGTGTTCGAGCGGACGCAACACGGCGCTCTTGCCATCGCGGAGCGTGACTGTCTTGGGATACGATTCGAGCAGATTGTCTATTTCCATAGCCGCCTCTTGCCGGGAGAAATACGGCTTTGCGGGAAACGACGCAAGCATTTTGCAGGAGGAATGGAAGGATGGAAGGGTGGAAGGGTGGAAGATTGGGTCAGAAGGCAGACACTCTGCTCCGAAGCCGGTTCTTCCAGTCTTCCATCCTTCCACGGCGGCATTGACCGTGCCATCCACAGCCGATACAGTCCCGCCCTATGCGTTGGAGCCGAGCGTTTATCCCGACACTGAAAGAGAATCCGAAGGAAGCGGAGATTCCGAGCCATCAGCTTTTGATCCGCGCGGGGCTGGCCCGGCAACTCTCCGGCGGCATCTACACGTTCCTGCCGCTCGGGTTTCGCGTGCTCAAGAAGATCGAGCAGATCGTCCGCGAAGAGATGGACCGGGCGGGCGCGCTCGAAGTGCTGATGCCGGCCGTGCATCCCAAGGAGATGTGGGAGCGGACGGGGCGTTACACGACGATCAACGATATATTGTTCAAAGTGAAAGACCGCACGGGGCGCGAGTTTGTGCTTGGGCCGACGCACGAGGAAATCGTCACGGCCATCGTGGCCAACGACATCAAGTCCTACCGGCAACTCCCGAAGAACATCTATCAGATCCAGGTGAAGTTTCGCGACGAGCCGCGCCCGCGCTTTGGGCTGATCCGCGTCAAAGAGTTCATCATGAAAGACGCCTACAGCTTCGACGTGGACGACGCAACGGCGGACAAGAGTTATCAGCAGATGTACGACGCCTACGTTCGGATTTTCAAGAGGGTCGGGCTCGACACGAAGATCGTCGAGGCGCACAGCGGCGCGATGGGCGGGAGTCATTCGCACGAGTTCATGGTGGTGTCGCCCGCGGGCGAGGACAAGGTGGCGAGCTGCGCGAAATGCGGCTACGCGGCGAATCTGGAGAAAGCACAGTCCCGGTTGGGAGCGAAACTGGACGTTCCGGATCAGGCAGAGGACGGTGATTTGAACGTGGAAGTACCCGAGGAGGTGCCGATCTCGAAATTTCCAACGCCGGGAGTCAAGACAATCGAAGACCTGAGCAAGCCGCCGTATCATGCGGCAGCCGACCGGCAGATCAAGACGTTGGCCTACGTAGTGGACGATCGGCTGAGCTTGTTTTTGTTGCGGGGCGATCATCAGTTGAACGAAGCCAAACTGCTCACCGCGGCGGGCGGAACGCTTGGCAGACCCGCCGGGCCCGAGGAGATTCGCAAGGGGCTCGGCGCGTTGCCCGGCAGTCTCGGCGGGGTCGGAGTCAAGAATCTGCCGATCTACGCCGACGAGGCGTTGCGGGGCGCGAAGGACATGGTCACCGGCGCGAACGAGGACGGCTTTCACCTGCGCGGGGTGGACATCGAGCGCGACATCGCCGTCACCAAATGGGCCGACCTGCGGACGGTGCAATCCGGAGAGGGTTGTCCGAAGTGTGACGGCACCTTGCGCGTGGACAGCGCGATCGAGATCGGGCACGTGTTCAAGCTCGGCACCAAGTACAGCCAGGCCATCGGCGCGAACTACCTTGATGAGGCAGGCGAGTCGAAGGTGATGATCATGGGTTGTTACGGCATCGGCGTGAGCCGGCTCGTCGCCGCGATCATCGAACAGCACAACGACAAGGATGGCATCAAGTGGCCGCTCGGAGTCGCACCGTACAAGGTCTGCATCAGCCCCATCAACCTCGCCCATGCGGAAACGAAAGCGCTGGCCGAGCAACTCTACGCCGACCTGCAAGCGCGAGGCGTCGAGGTGATCTTCGACGACCGCGACGAGCGTCCCGGCATCAAGTTCAAAGACGCCGACCTCGTCGGTTTCCCGATCCGCGTCACGATTGGAGAGAAAGGATTGGCGAAGGGGCAGATCGAAGTGCGCCTGCGCTCGACCGGCGAGACGAAGCTCGTGGAAAAGGCGAAGGCGCTGGAGGAGGTCCTGTCTTTGGTCAGTTCGTAGTAGAGCACTTCAGCGCGGTTTTCTCATTGCACGGCCGCGCTGAAGCGCTCGACTACAAACGAGGCCGGGATATGGCGCTGCGTGGGCTGCTGTGGCTGCTCGCCAAGATCGGGGATCGGGGCGCGCTGGCGACGGTGGCTCCGGTGATCTACATCGCTTCGAGTCACTTCTTGGTTTCGGCAGGAGGTTTGAAAACCAAGTAAACTTGCCGCACTTTCGCTCGGTTCAGTTCCGGCAAGATCATCCGCCAATCGAGGTCAGTTGTTGCGTGTCGAGATGAATTGTCGTTCAAGTCGTGGATCCAGACCTCGGTTTCGGGCGTCACCAAGCACTTGAAGGCTTCCTTGAGTTCATTTAGTTCGACCAACTTCAGGCCTACCATGATTCGGTCTCCCACGATCCACACGTTCAAGTGCTTTGTCTCTGCAACTCCATCCGGTGGGGCGTCCCGATACAATTTGAGATGGGAGTTTGTAAGTTCCGTCACACACCACTTTTGTGCCTCCAACACGGCTACAATCTTCCCGATTGCATCGGAACGGGTGGAGCGAACCAAATCAAGATCAACGGTGCCCCACGCGGGAACAGGCAGGACGACAGGCTTTCCGGTGACTCTGGCCAGAAGCCCGACGAGTGCATCCAGAGGGACATTGTAGAATCGGACCGATATGTCTCCCGGTTCACCCTGCTCGGCCGCTCGAGCCATGCTGACAACACCTGAGCCGGCGAGCGAGAGGGCAATTACAAGTAAACGGCAAAGCAGAAGAAGTCGAATCAATTGGCAGGCCTCACAACAATCGCTGTTGCCGGGTCGCATCGCCAAGATCCGTGATTGGCGCGCGCTGCCGGCGGCGCTTTTCGATGATGTACTTGTCGAGCGCGGCGTCGAACGGGACGGGATATTCGCCGGTATAGCACGCGGTGCAGAATTTCTTCTTCTCCAGGCCGGTCGCGCGCACCATTCCGTCGAGGTCCACATAGCCGATGCTGTCAGCCTGCAGGTACTCCCGGATCTGATCCATCGTCATCTTGTTGGCGATGAGTTCGTCGCGGGTCGGGAAATCAATACCATAGACGCACGGGTTGCGATGCGGCGGACAGGAGACGCGCACATGGACTTCCTTCGCGCCCGCCTCGCGCATGGTGCGGACGCGCGCCCGGGCCGTCGTGCCCCTCACGATGCTGTCGTCCACCACGATCACCCGCTTGCCGCGCACCACGTCGCCGATGAGGTTCAGTTTCACCCGCACGCTGAAATCGCGGATGAGCTGTGACGGCTGGAGAAAGGTGCGCCCGATGTAGTGATTGCGGACGAACGCCATCTCGTACGGGACGCCCGATTCGAGGCTGAACCCGAGCGCGGCGGGGTTGCCGGAGTCGGGCACGGGCACGACCATGTCGGCCTCGACGGGATGCTGGCGCGCGAGTTCCCGGCCCAAGTTGACGCGGACCTTATAGACGTTCTGATGGTGGATGTTGCTGTCGGGCCGGGCGAAATAGACGTACTCGAAAATGCAGAACGCCTCGCGGTCGTGTCCCTCGAACGGCTTGATCGAGCGCAGTCCCTGGTCATCAATGATCACGATCTCGCCCGGCTCGACGTCGCGCACAAACTTGCTGTGCACCTGGTCGAGCGCGCAGCTTTCGCTCGACAGGATGTACGAGCCGTTGATCTTGCCGATGCAGAGGGGACGAAACCCGAACGGATCGCGCACGCCGATGAGTTCGTTCTCGGTCAGGATTACCAGCGAATACGCGCCCTGGATGCGTTTGATGGTGCTGACGAGATTGTTCTCGCAGTCACCGTGTTTCGGCAACGCCATCAGGTGGAGAATGATCTCGCTGTCCACCGTGGTCTGGAAGATCGAGCCGTACGCTTCGAGTTCGTCGCGGAGGATCGCGGCGTTGGTGAGGTTGCCGTTATGGCCAATGGCGATCTGGCCGCGCGAGCAATCCGCCGTCAGCGGCTGCGCGTTGAGCAACAAACTCGAGCCTGTGGTCGAGTAACGGACGTGACCGATGGCGCGATTGCCTTTGAGGGTCTTGAGAATCTGCTCGTTGAACACGTGCGAAGCCAGCCCCATCCCTTTGTGGATGTGGAACTGGTGACGATCCTCGTTGGGTTCGCAGGTGACGATGCCCGCGCTTTCCTGGCCACGGTGCTGCAGCGCGTAAAGGCCGTAGTATGTGAGCCACGCGGCATCGGGGTGGCCATAGACTCCGAAAACACCGCATGCGTCTTTTGGTTTGTCGTCGTGATGCATGAACGAAGTCTAGGGCTGAGGGATGAGGGATGAGGGATGAGTATGGAATCTTCTCATTTCAAATCAACCGTCGCGGAGTGTCCATTTTCATCCTTCATCCTTCATCCTTCCATAACCCGTCCCATCGCGTTGTACCACAAATCCCACAACTCGGTCACCCGCCATTGCCAGGCGTTGTTGCCCGTGCGCACGATGAGCATATCACCGCCCACCTGACCGAGCAAGGTCACCGGCACGCCGCGCCGCTCGAACAACAGCCGCGTGGTGCCGATGTTCTCCTTGCGGCACGTGACGATGATCCGCGATTGCGCTTCGCCGAACAGCAGCGCGTCGGTGCGAAGCGGATTGCCCTTTGTGAGCGGCGTGAGGTCCACGTTCGCGCCGAGCAGGAATTCTCGTTGCGCCGCAGCCTCCCGGTGCGAAATGCAACATTCCGCCAGCGCGATCGCGAGGCCGCCCTCGGAGCAATCGTGCGCGCTCTTGATCAAGCCCGACCGGATTCCGCCCACCACCGCTTCCTGGATCGCCTTCTCGCGCGCGAGGTCCACCCGCGGCGGCAGACCGGTCTTCAAGCCGTGGATGCGTTTGAGATATTCGCTGCCGCCGAGTTCGTTCGTGCAGGAGCCAATCAGCAGAATGCAGTCGCCCAGCGTCTTGAACCATTGCGTCGTGATGTGGCGCGGATCGGAAATCAAGCCGAGCATCCCGACCACGGGGGTCGGGTCCACCGCGGCCTGTGGCGATTCGTTGTAGAAGCTGACGTTGCCGCCCGTTACCGGCGTCTTGAACACCTTGCATGCCTCGGTGATGCCCCGGCAGCATTCGCGGAACTGCCACATGATCTCCGGGTCGGTCGGGTTTCCAAAATTGAGATTGTCCGTGATCGCCACCGGCACCGCGCCCGAGCAGGCGACGTTGCGGGCGGCTTCCGCCACCGCTGCTTTGCCGCCTTCGTACGGATCGAGGTAACAATACGTCCCGTTGCAGTCGGTCGAGAGCGCGATGAATTTGAACATCGAGTAGTCCACGTCCAACGCCGTTTCCTCTTTCGGCGTGGGCGTCGGCGTGTTGTCGGGGTGACCGACGAATGGTTCGGGCGCGAGCTTGATCCGCAACACCGCGGCGTCACTGCCGGGATAGACCATCGTGTTCGTCCGCACCATATGATCGTACTGGCGATAGACCCAGTTCTTGTTGGCGATGGTGGGCGACGCGATGAGGTTCTTGAGAATGTCGGTGTACTCCCACGCCTCCGGCTCCTTCAAGCTCTCGACTCTCCACCCTCGACTCTCGACCAGGTAATTCGGCTCTCGAGCCGGGCGATCATACACCGGCGCGTCCTCGGCGAGTTGCTTCGCGGGAATCTCGCTAACGACGTTCCCGTTTTCCTTCACGCGCATGATGCCGTCGCCAGTGACGTGGCCGATGTTGGCGGCGTGCAAGTCCCATTTCTCGAAAATGCGTTCGACTTCGGCTTCCTTGCCTTTCTGGACGATGATGAGCATCCGCTCCTGCGATTCGCTGAGCATGATCTCGTACGGCGTCATCCCGGTTTCGCGCTGCGGGACTTTGTTCAACTCGATCTCGATGCCGCTGTTGCCGCGACTCGCGGTTTCACACGTCGAACAGGTCAACCCCGCCGCGCCCATGTCCTGGATGCCGACGACGCAGCCGCTGGCGAGCAGTTCGAGACACGCTTCGAGCAGCAGCTTCTCCATGAACGGGTCGCCCACCTGGACCGCAGGCCGATCCTGCTGCGATTCCTCGGTCAGTTCCCGCGAGGCAAACGCCGCGCCCGCAAGCCCGTCGCGTCCGGTCGCCGCGCCGACGTAATAGACCGGGTTGCCGACGCCCGTAGCCTTGCCGCGAATGATTTGTTTGTGTTGGAGGACGCCGATGCACAAGGCGTTAACGAGCGGGTTGCCGTCGTAGCTCTTGTCGAAGAACACCTCCCCGCCGACCGTGGGAATGCCGATGCAATTTCCATAATGAGCTATGCCGGACACGACGCCGGCGAACAAACGGCGGTTGTTCGCGGCGTTATTGGTTGTTGGCTGTTGGTTGTTGGGTTTTGCCGAAGAACCATTCACTGATAACAAATAACTATCCTCAATCAGCCCAAACCGCAGCGAGTTCAGCAAGCCGATCGGCCGCGCGCCCATGGTGAAAATGTCGCGAATGATTCCGCCGACGCCGGTGGCCGCGCCCTGAAACGGCTCGACGGCGCTGGGATGATTGTGCGATTCGATCTTGAACGCCACCGCCCAGCCGTCACCGATGTCCACGATACCGGCGTTTTCTTCGCCCGCCTTGACGAGGATGTTCGCGCCATCGCGCGGGAAGAGCTTCAGGATGGGCCGGGAGCTCTTGTACGAACAATGTTCGCTCCACATCACCGAGAAAATGCCGAGCTCGGTGATGTTCGGTTCGCGCCCGAGGATTTTCTGGATGCGTTCGAACTCATCGGGAGTGAGCCCGTGCTTGGCGATGATCTGAGGGGTGATGGGGACGTCGGCTTTCATGATTGCGGCGACGGAAGGACGGAAGGATGGAAGGATGGAAGTTTCGTCCGCGCAAGTCGCTCACCTTTCATCCAACTGCACGCGCTCTCACTTTCATTAACACCCCGCTTCAGTGGGGTGGGTACCAGGGTGACCGGACCTCCAACCGCTTCAGCGGTTTTGCGTGGCGTGTCGAAACCGCTGAAGCGGTTGAGGGCGAGCTGCGTGTGCCGGCCACCCCACTGAAGTGGGGTGTTAATGAGACTGCGGGAACAAAATGGTGACCGGAACCCTCGGTGCCGCTGTCGCAATCTTCCATTTTTCCACTCTTCCATTCTTCCTTCTTCCTACTCCGGTTTCTGACCGACCGCCCAGGTTTGTTTGCGGGCGCAGAAGTTGATGATGGATTGGAAAATCGTCTTGCCGTCTTCGGACGCGAGGAGCGACTCGCTGGCCCGCTCGGGATGCGGCATCAGGCCGAACACGTTGCGACGCTCGTTGCAGATGCCGGCAATGTTCTCGATCGAGCCGTTCGGGTTTGCGGCATCCGTGGTGCGACCACGATCGTCGCAATAGCGCAGGAGAATTTGCTGCCGGAGGTTCAGTTTGTGGATCACGTCGGGCGGCGCGAAATAGCTCCCTTCGCCGTGCGCAATCGGGATGCGCAGCAAATGGCCGGTGAGACAGGCATTGGTGAACGCTGTGTTCGGCACCTCCACGCGCAGCCTTACAAACTCGCAGCGGAACTGGAGCGAGCGGTTGCGGATGAGCGCGCCCGGGAGAAAGCCCGCCTCGCACAGGATTTGAAAGCCGTTGCAGATGCCAATGACAAGCTTGCCCTTGTCGGCGTGGGCCTTGACGGAGTTCATGGCCGGCGAGAAGCGCCCGATCGCGCCCGTGCGGAGATAGTCGCCGTAGCTGAACCCGCCCGGCAGCACGATGCAGTCGAAGTCTTCGGGAGTGAACTGTTCCTTGTGCCAGAGGTAGCGCACGTCCTGATACATCACGTGCCGCAACACGTAGAACGCGTCGTGATCGCAGTTGGACCCGGGAAAGACTAGGACGCCGAAACGCATGGATTCAGTTCTCGGTTCAGAGTTCGCGGTTCTCAGTTGATCTCGAGTTGATAGTCCTCGATGACCGGATTCGACAGCAGCCGGTGGCATGCCTCGTCGAGTTTTTTGCGCGTCGCTTCCTTGTCGCCGTCGGCCACCTCGATCTCGATGAATTTGCCGACGCGGACGCTGTTGATTCCCTTGAAGCTCATGTGATCGAGCGCGCTCTTGACGGTTGCCCCCTGCGGATCGAGCACCGATTTCTTGGGCATGACAATGATTTTGGCTTTCATGGATTGATTCCCACTCCGACCCACACGCATTTACGGAATCCAACGCCGCGGCACAACAAAAAACGAATGCAAGTCGCCACGAAGATCACGAAAGGTCACGAAGAAAGCACAGAATTGGATTGGGCAGATTCGAGAGGGAAGGGCACCTTCCCGTCAAACACGTTAATCACGCCAACGGCCGGACATTCATCCCGAACCTTTCGCATCCATCCCGAACGCGTGCGGGGATCGCGACAGAGGTCCGAGTTCGCGTGTTTCGCGGGTCGAATAACCAATCACTGATTGATAAACTTACCGAATGAGATCACGCCGTTGGTGGAAGCATGGATGACGTTGACGATGCCCGTGCCCGTGCCGCTGCCGGCAGGGACAAGCGCGCTGAGTTGCCTGCGCCGATGCCGCAGTCAACGGTTTGCTTTTCACAATCGCCTCCGTTCGATGTAAGGGCCGTGGACCGGCCATGAAAATGCCGTGTGGCGCAGGTCGCTGTTCGGTTTCGGAGAGTTCATCCAACCCCGCTTTGAGTGAGCCGAGTTGTAATCGAAGGCCGCCTTGGAAAGCGAGGATTTTCGGCGGAGGAATTGGATGGCCACGAAGAAGCCAAAGAGACACAAAGTGGAGCAGAAATCACCCCGCAGATTCAGGACAACCGCGGATTGCCACCAGGTGAACAGGGGTTGGCAAAGCCCGGTTCTTGGCGTTCTTGGCGGACTTCTGTTCGATTTCTTGTGGCTTCTCGTGCCTTCTGGTGGCTATTCCGGGAAGTTGTCGCCCGACGGAGTCGGCCTCCCACATTCGTAACGATCCAATCCGAGGGCAGAATGATTACGGACAGAATGATCACCACGGAAGGAGTTCGTGCCGCCCGCAGAGCCTTGGAATTGCCACCACAAGGCGCGAAAATGCACAATAATCGGAATGTTCTTGTGACTTCTCGTGCGTCTTCGTGGCAATCAACCAATCGCTTCAGTGTCGGTGCAGCCAGTAGAATGGCTTCCGACGCAGGTGCATGACGGCTTTGATGAAGATGCGATCCTCGCCGATGCTGTACACGACGGCGTAAGGGAATTTGTGGAAGTTGAGTTTCCGATTCTCGCCCCGAATCCGCCTCCGCCGCTCGGGTGCTTCCAGAATCCGCGCGACCGTGGCTTCGAAGTCCTCCAGAAAATCCGTTCCAAGGCCGCGGCCTCGCCCCTCGTAGTACAGGGCGGCCGCCGTCAACTCCTCGTCAGCCTCGGGATGGGTGGCGGCGTGACGCATTGAGCTTTCGGCGGATGTCGCGGACGACCTCGGACACGGGACGGCAGATGACCCTGCCCTGTGCGATCTCCTCCGAACGCCGATCAATCACTTTCATCCACGCGGCCTCAACGCCATCATCGGCATCTTCGTCCAAGCTGGAGATCAATCTGTGCGCAAGAAAGGCACGGACCGAAGTGGGGAGAGCCAGAACTTCGGCGGCGATCTTTTCTGCTTCTCTGGTCACGCGCCAATGATAACCGGGCACAAGACGATGTCAAGATGCCGAACAGCCCGACCCAACTTGCCAGGGCCAGCACACCAGCCACCTAACTTCGATGCCGCGATCTGCGGTCTGTCTTTTTTGTGACTTCTCGTGCTTCTTTGTGGCCATCAAATCCGCAGGGGTTTGCCGCGAAAGAAAGCAAGGGTCGCAAAGAAGCGAGTCGAGGGACGAGAGCGGAGAGTCGAGAGCAGAGAGTCGAGAGTTGAGAGCAGAGTTTCGAGAGCCAAGCTCCTTTGCGTGCTATGCGCCCTCTGGCGGCCAGCCAAATCCGTGCGCATCGGTATTCATCAGTGGCCCTGCTTGGTGCTCCCAGAAATAGCTCGTAAATCGTGGGCGGGAGGTGTTCTAATACAAAGAATGCGTGGCAGTGAACTCCATCGGAGGGGCATGACTTGAAAACTCGACTTTTGATCGCGGGAACTGTTTCGATGCTGCTGGCACTGCTGGCCGCGAACATCCTCTCGAACCCGAAGGCTTCTCCCTCCGCCACGCCCGGCGTCCGGGCATCGGTCGAGCACGCTGACCTTCAATCCCAGCCGGCCGTTCATGCCGACCAGCAGACAACTGAGCCTGCCGGAGTAGCCAATCCAAAAGCTCTCCCGGACGAGCGTGTGCTTTCGCAATTCGACGGATGGGTCGGGCAATACCTGGCTGCCGACGCCTCCGCGCGCGTTTCGATGGAAGCGAATGGCCGTGCGCTTGCCCTTGAACGACGTGCCGCAATGGCGGCCCTGATCGAAACCGACCCGAAACGAGCGATCGAGCAAGCGGTGCCGTGGGGTGTCCGCCAGAAGTTGCCGCCCGAGATCGTCGAACAACTCGAAGTGCCTGTCAGTGCCCGCGGAAACTTCGGGGTGCTCGGCATCCTGCCGCCAGAGGGACAACCCGCAACCGGGCCCGGCATCCAACGCACAGCAACGATTGGCGACACGATGTATCAAGCGTTCGTCTATGGTCGCCGGCTCGCGTTGACGACGAAGTCCGACATTCCGCTGCATGGCGTGGCGATTGACGACAAGCTCGCGCTTCACGAAGACCCCGTCCGCGTCCTCGATGCCGACGAAGCTGCAGCAGCAATCGCGGCGAATGCGGGAGCGCAACAGAATTGCCCCGTCTCGAAGGAGCCGTCCACCAGCAAGGGCGATCAGACCGTGGTGGACGTCGGCGGCACGACGATGTTCCTGTGCAGCGGCGGACACATCATCGCATTGAACGAGGAGTTGATCGCCGCCGAGGGTGGCATTGGCGACGCGAGCGCGTCCGAGTTGGCGGCGTCGAGTTGGACGGAGGGGCCGAAGACGCTGTTGTACGTGCGCGTGCGGTTCTCGGATCAAACCAACGACCCGCAAACGCAAGCCAGTTCTGAGAGCATGATGGCCAGCGTGGATTCGTTCTTCATCGAGAACTCCTACCAGAAGACAACCATCGCGACGACAATCACGCCCGTGTTTGTTCTCACCAACAACACCGCCTGGTACACCTCGGCCGGCATCTACACGGTGCGCAGCCACGCGCTCAACGCCGCACTCGCTGCCGGGTACAACTATCTTGATTATGACCTCGACGCCGTGCGCTACAACAGCGGCCCGGGATCGTTTTCCGGCGCGGCATACGTCGGCTCGCGCGGGTGCTGGATGAAAAGCTCGAGCGCGGGCGTCGCGGCGCACGAGTTCGGCCACAACTACGGCCTCTGGCACGCCAACCACTGGAGCACATCCAACGACAGCGTCATCGGCCCCGGCACGTGGATCGAGTATGGCGACAGCTTCGACACCATGGGCTCGGCCAGCGCGGGGAACAATCACTTCAACGCCCGTTACAAACAGGTGCTCGACTGGTTGACCGCGCCCGACTTCGTCACCGTCGCGGCCAGCGGCACCTACCGGATCTATGCCCACGACACCCTGGCGTCCACGAACCGCATCCGCGCGCTGAAAGTTCCACGCGACACCGCCAAGGATTACTGGGTCGAATTTCGCCAGAAGTTCACCAGCAATGCCTGGATGATGAACGGCGCCGGCCTGCGCCGCTGCACGGTCTCCAACAGCAGCACGGGCAGTGAATTGCTTGACACCACCCCCAGCACGCCCGATGGCAAGAGCGATTCGCCGCTCGTGATCGGACGCACCTTCTGCGACACGGCGGAGAGCATCTACATCACACCCGTCGGCAAAGGCGGCACCGTGCCGGAGTCGCTGGATGTTGTGGTCAACCTCGGACCGTTCCCCGGGAACGTTTCGCCCTCGGTCAGCATTGGCGCGAGCGCCACCACGGTCGGAACCGGCGTCACGGTCCACTTCACCGCCTCGTCCTCCGACGGCAACGGCGACACGCTGGCGTACTACTGGGACTTCGGCGACAAGAGTTTTGGATCGAACAACTCGACCGCGAGCAAGAGTTGGAGCACCGCGGGCGAGTACGTCGTGCGCTGCACGGTGACCGACATGAAAGGCGGCCAGGCCAGCGATTCGGTCGTGGTCAGGGTCGGCTCCCCCACGACCTACCGCGTCAGCGGGCAGGTGTTCAACGGCGGCGGCCCGGTCGAAGGTGTGCGCGTCCACAACGGACTCGGCGGCACCTCCTATCGCGGCACGTACACCGACAGCGACGGCACGTACACCATCACCGGCCTCGCCGCCGGCACCACGACCGTCAGCGCGGCGAAATTCGAGTACGGTGTGACGCCATCGGGATTCAGCAATCCGATCATCCTCGGCCCGAACGCCACCGGCATCAATTTCATCGCCACGCCGCTGGTCTATTCGATCACCGGCACCGTGACCGATAATGGCTTCGGCATCAGCGGGGCGATGGTGACCGACGGCGTCCGCACCTCGATCACGACGGCTTCCGGCAGCTTCTCGATCACCAATCTGCAAAACGGCACCTACACGTTGTCCGCGACCAAACCCGGGTACGAACTCGATCCGACCAACAGCGTGATCGAGGTCAACGGCGGGAACGCGAGCGCGAGTTTCTACCGTCGGCTTTACTATTACAACGGCCTGATCTACGGCACGACCGCTTCGGTCACAGTCGGCATTGGCGACGGCGTGCATCAATCCACAAGCGGTTCCTACGGCGGCACCCAGGGTGGCACGACCAATAACTCCTATTCTGTCGGCGTGCCGAGCGGCACATGGAACTTGCAGGCGTCCCTTGCCGGCGCGGTCGTCACGCCCGCAAACTTTACCAACCCGATCACGGTCACCCCGGAGTACCACACCAACTTCAACTTCAACGCCGTCATCACCAACGCGCCGCCCACCGTCGCCACCCCCGCGAGCGCGTCGCCGAATCCGGTCACGGGCACGACCACGGCGGTGAGCGTCCTCGGCGCCGACAACGGTGGCGAACCGAGCCTGAGCTATTCCTGGAGCTCGACCGGACCGAGCTACGTCTCGTTCAGCGCGAGCGGCAACAACCTCGCCAAGAATGCCACGGCGACATTCTACCAGTCCGGCAACTACGTGATCACGGCCACCATCGCCGACACCAGCGGACAGACGGTCACGAGCAGCTTCCCGTTAACCGTGATCCAGACGTTGAGCAGCATCGTTGTCTCGCCGAGCAACACGACGGTGCTCATCGGCGGCACGCAGCAGTTCAGCGCCACCGGGCGGGACCAATTCGGCTACATGATGTCGCCGACGTTCAGTTGGAGCGTCACTGGCGGCGGCACCATCAGCGCGTCGGGATTGTTCACCGCCACCAGCGCCGGCGGGCCGTTCAGCGTGATCGCCAACAGCGGCGGCTCGTACGGCTACGCGAGCGTCACGGTGCAGTCGTTGCCACAGATCAGCGTCAACGCCAGCGATCCGACCGCGGCGGAGGCGGGGCCGGATACGGGCCTGTTCACTATCACGCGCACGGCGAACACCAATTCCTCGGTGACGGTCAGCTACAGCGTCACCGGCTCGGCCACGGGCGGCAGCGATTACAGTTCGATCGGCACGTCCGTCGTGATCCCTGCCGGGGCGACGTCAGTCGGCATCACCGTGACGCCGACCAACGACCTCATCCCGGAATGCAGCGAATCGGTCGTGCTGACGCTGTCGAGCAGTTCGTCGTACACCATCGGCGCGCCGAGCAGCGCCACCGTGACCATCGCCGACAACGATCTGCCGACGGCGAGCCTGTACGTTGCCGACGGCAACGCGGCTGAACAGGGAAGCGATACCGGCTCGTTCACGGTCACGCGGAATGGCTGCCCGTCGAATTCATTGACCATCAGCTACACAATCACCGGCACTGCCAGCAACGGGGTGGATTACGCCACTCTCACCGGCTCGGTCACGATTCCGGCCAACAATTCCTCGGCCACGATCGCCATTTCGCCGAGCGACGATCCCTTGGTCGAAGGCAGCGAGACGGTGGTGCTCACGCTCGCCTCATCGGCCTCCTACCAGATCGGGACGCCCAACGGCGTCACGGTCACCATCGCCGACAACGACTCCAACGCCGCGCCGACCGTGAACGCCGGGCCCGACCAGACGAACAGCATCCTGACCGCGACGGCGTTGAACGGCACCGCCAGCGACGACGGCCAGCCGAGCAACTCCTGGACGACGGCATGGAGCAGGTTGAGCGGGCCCGGTAATGTCGCGTTCGACGATCCGAGCGCCGCCGCGACCATGGCGAGCTTCACGATGGCCGGCACGTACACGTTGCGCCTGACCGGCAACGACGGCGGGTTGACGAGCAGCGACGACGCGATCATCACTGTTGTCGCCGCCGATCCTGCCGACGTGGTGGCGGCGATCAACGCGGGCGGCTCGCAGTTCACCGATGCCACGGGCGTGGTGTACGAAGCCGACAAGTGGTTCAGCGGTGGCGCCACGTCGAGCACCGCGAACAGCATCGGCGGCACCGGCAGCGCTGCGCTGTACCAAAGCCAGCGCGAAGGGAATTTCTCCTACGCCATCCCGGTCGCTGAAGGCACGAATGATTACGATGTGGCGTTGAAGTTCTCCGAGATTGAAGGAGCAACAGCGGGACAACGCGTGTTTGACGTGTCGCTCGAAGGCGCGCTGGCCGTGGACGACCTTGATCTCGCCGCCGAGGCGGGCGCGAACCAGGCATGGGACATCGTGTTGCCGGTGACGGTGAGCGACGGCACGTTGAACATCCAGTTCCAAGCAAGCACGGGCAGCGTGCAGGGCGCGCAGGTCAGTGCGATCCTGGTGGCAAGCCCGGCAGTCGCCCCTGCGAAGCCGGTAAGCTTCACCGCCACGGCGGTCTCCAGCAGTCAAATCAATCTGGCCTGGACCGATCAGAGCGGCAACGAGACCGATTTCGAGTTGGAGTCGTCCGCCGACGGCGTGAACTTCACCCCGTTGGCGACGTTGGGCGCGAACGTGACGAGCTACCCGCACACGGGACTCAATGCCGGCGCGATGTACTACTATCGTCTCCGCGCCTGCAACGCGGCCGGGTGTTCGTCGTTCATCACTGCGAATGCGACGACCCAGCAGGCGGCCCCGCTTGCGCCGACGAACCTGAGCGCCACCGGCGTTCCCAAGAAGATCAACCTCTCGTGGACGCAGTCTGCGACGGGGGGCGTCACGCAGAACAAGGTCTATCGCTCGACGAGCAGCACGGGGCCGTACACGTTAATCGCCACATTGACCGCGACGACCTCCTATCAGGATCGTTCGGTAACGCGCTATGTGCGTTACTACTACGTCGTGACCGCTGTGAAGAGCGGCCTGGAGAGCGGTTTCTCGAACCAGGCAAACGCGGCGTCGAAGTAGGACAGGGATCCTGCCTGTTCCCGGCGGGGCTGTTTGACATCACAGTTCAGATGTCGCCCGAAACGGCAAGCCGCGTTTTCCACGGAACAACTTCCGCAGCCGGCGATCGCTTGAACCCTGTTTCCGCTGGCTACCTCCTGGCGCGAACCGCAGGCTCGTTTCGCGTCGGGCTTTCCGCCCACGCAGCCAGTCTTCCCAGGAAATCGGCTCGTTAGTGGGGATCGAGGGGACTTTGGAGGTTGAGTTCATCAGCGACTTCCTTTACGAGCAATTGACACGAGGCAAGATTATCGAACTCGGGCGTGTCCGCAAGTCGGCGCACTTCCGCCCAATCCATTCCGATTTTTCCTTCGAGCGAAAGGGCGATGAACTGCCGCGCGCATGCTGCGG
The DNA here is from genome assembly GCA_964582645.1 of uncultured Verrucomicrobiota bacterium. GTDB lineage: Bacteria > Verrucomicrobiota > Verrucomicrobiia > Palsa-1439 > CAZOTB01 > CAZOTB01. The sequence continues at coordinate 27,246 of CAZOTB010000077.1, forward strand.
CCTCTGCGTTCGGACTTGGGTACGTCGAGATGAGGATACGTTCTACAAGCAGTTCCTCGGCGTCAATGAGAACGACCTCGCCATAGGGCGCATTCAGTGTCCGCAACGAAGTCCTGCCGGATTTTTCGACCTCGCCGAGAATGTCCACAAACATCCCGGCCACCTGCCAGCTCCGCGGCCCGCCTGTGGCGCCGAGTTGACCCATGATCTCCTGGCGAAGGCGCAGTGATAGCGATGTGTTGGGAGGCAGCAGACAGAAATCAACGTCGCCGGACATGTATGCGCCCTCCGTGTAGAACTCGATCGCCGAACCGCCCACCACGACCAGCCTGTAGTCGCGCTCGCGGAACATCGTGGAGCAGAGCGACGCCAACTTGAGACTCTTCACCGTTGGGTCCCTCTCCTGGGTGATGTCATCGAGGGCAGACTGGATTCGTTCCTGGTTCATTGGCAAAATAGTAGCGCATCCCGGCGGCCAATCCACGACTGTTTTCAGTTGTCGCACCGTCGCGCTTTACATTTTCGCGCCTCTGCCTCTATCCTCTCGCCCCATGCCTACACCCACACGCAGCTACGAAAAGTCGAGCCAGCTTTGGGAACGAGCAAAACACTCGCTTGCGTCGGGAGTCTCCAGCCAGTTCCGACTCTCCAATCAACCGCACCCGATGTTCTACGCAAAAGCAAAGGGCACGCGCATCTGGGACGTGGACGGCAACGAGTTCATTGATTTCACGTTGAGTCAGGGACCGATGATCCTCGGTCATTCGCACCCGAAATTGCTCAAGGCCGTGGCACAGGCATCGCGCGATGGACAGCTTTTCGCGGGGCAGCACGAGCTGGAATTGCAGCTCGCCGAGCGCATCCAGAAGCTCGTGCCCTGCGCCGAGCTGATGCGTTTCTCGCTCTCGGGTTCGGAGGCCGACCACACGGCGCTGCGTCTGGCGCGCGGCGCGACGGGACGGACGAAACACATTCGCTTCGAAGGACACTATCATGGCTGGTTCGACAACGTTGCCATCAGCGTCAATCCGCCCCTGGAACAGGCCGGCACGGCGGAGTCGCCGAAGGCCGTGCCGTGGACGGCGGGCATCAACCAGAGCGACCTCGACGAAGTGATCGTGCTGCCGTGGAACGATTTCGACGTGGTCAAGCGCGCGCTCGATGTGCACGCCAAAGACGTGGCCGCCATCATCACCGAGCCGGTCATGTGCAACAACGGCTGCATCGAGCCGAAGCGCGGCTACCTGGAAGGTCTGCGGACGTTATGCGATCAGCATGGCATCGTGTTGATCTTCGACGAAGTCATCACCGGCTTCCGGCTCGGACTCGGCGGCGCGCAAAAGCAATACGGGGTCACTCCCGACCTGGCGGTATTCGGCAAGGCGTTGGCGAGCGGCTACCCGATCAGCGTCATCGCCGGCAAACGAAAGTACATGGATTTGATCGCCAGCGGGAAGGTGTTGCACGCCGGCACGATGAACAGCGGCAATCCAACCGTGGCCGCCGCGCTGGCAACGCTCGACCAGTTGGAGCGCAAGGGCGGCGCCATCTATAAGAAGATCTACCGCCTGGGCAAACGGTTCATGAAGGGCTTGAAGCACGCCGCGCTAAACACACCGCACCGCCTGCACGTCCAGGGGCCGGGGCCGATGTTTCACTTCGGATTCACCACGCTCAACAGGGTCGAGAACTATCGCGACACACTCTCTTACGACAAAGCGAAGCTCGGCCAGTTCGTGCTCGGCATGCAAAACCGGGGCATCCGGCTGATCGGTCGCGGACTGGTCTATATCAGCGCCGCGCACTCGAACGACGACGTGGACAAGGCGGTCGAGGCCGCGCGGGAGACGTTGGCAGAACTGTAGATCCTCGCGGGCGCGCTCTACGTCGAAACCAGATTCGCTGCTTCCAGCGACAGCACCCGTCCTGT
>CAZOTB010000078.1:0-29048 GCA_964582645.1 uncultured Verrucomicrobiota bacterium
CGCCCGCCGCCGCGCACCCACCGCTCGATTTCTGCCGCGGTGTTGGCCGGTACGGATTCGTTCACGACGTAGAGACACTTGTACGGACCCGCGGCGAAACGACCGTCGGCCACCTCTTCGTCGGACACGATATCCACGGGCACGTGCGCATGAAGCAGCGCGAGATAGGTCATCATCCACTCGATCTGTTCGGTGTCGTCCTCTTTCCAAACCGGCCAGGACTTGGAGTAAAGCAGCGCGACCTCGGCCTTCGGCGCGCGGCCTTCCCAGAGAAGTTCGTCGGCCTGGCCGATGTCGCGCGTGAGTTCGGCCACGCCCTGAACCATCGAGAAGTTGTCGCTCCAATGATCGAACTGCCCGTAGGCGGGACCGTAGTAGTAGAAATCGAAAATCTTGCACTCGCGCGCAAGGAATCCGAACACGCGAAGTTTCACGGCTGTTCGGTTGGCGTCCTTGGTGATGTACGCGCCGCCGAGTGGACGCGCCGGTCGCAGCGGCGCGCGATCCCAATCGGCCAGCAAGGTGTTGCTCTCAAGCGGCCAACGGGGGTCGCCGTTGCCGATCCAATCCTCGTTGAAGGCCAGCGTGAAGCCGCGCAGCCGTCCCATCTCGATGGCGTCAATGCCGCGCGGCACGGTGCCGTAGTCGTAATACCAGGGCGGGCCGAGGTTGACGCGCGTGCCGACCACCTCGGGAGCGTATTGTTCCACGGCGCTGTTGGCTTTGCTGTAGATGAGCGTGTTGGCATGACACAGGAAATGCGCGCTCCAGTAGAAAAGGCGGCGCTGGTGAATATCCGCAATGTCCATCGCGGCGCGCGTTTTGAAAAAGTCCCACCAGAGATAGGCGGACTTGGTGCGCACGGCGGCCACTTCATCCCACGTCTTCTTGCCGAAGAAGTCGGGGTGAAGTCCGTGGCGCTGGAGATACAGATGAAACTCCTGGTCGTACTCAGGGCCGGTGAAAGCGATACCGGCGGGTTCGTCCATCAAATCCACGATCGCCATGGGCAACCGATCCGAAAACAGTTTGCGCGTGCCCTCGATGTCACGGCGATAGGCGTCAGCGAGGAAGCTGCCTAGTTTCGCCCAATCGAGCGCGATCCCCGCCGGCGTGTTGAAGCCGGGCGGCGTCACGCTCCGCCAGTAGAAGGTGGTGCGATCTATCCCGTGCGCGAACGCCATCTTGTGGTTCTCGGCGTTCATGTCCCAGAAACCATTCATGCCGAGGGCGCGGATCACCTGAAAATCGAGGTCGGTGATCGTCGGGTCGGTGAACATTCCCCACGGACGAAAGCCGGTCATGCACCAGATTTTTCGTGGCAACGGGCCGTCGGGCAAATTGAGATCCTTGATTTCCTTCAGGCGACGGTGGGCATCTTCCCGAATGCTGAGCAGCCACTGTTTGTCCTTCACCAGATCGGACGGGACACGCAGCGAGATCACGTTTCCCGGATCGCGGTCGGTGATGGAGCGTGCGATGGCCTTGTCGTCGGCCGCGGTGGCGATGTCGAAACGGGCTTTGACGCCGGTGTTCGTGAATTGCGCCGCCGGCACGAAGTAAAACTGGACGGAAGAGAGGTTGGCGCCGGAGAGATGCGCGCTGAGGTCAATCCAGCAGGTAGGCTTTCCCGGGTCGGCGGGCTGAGCCTCCTTCTCGCGCGCAGCCAATTCATCCGCCGAAGGTGGAGTGTACTGGCCCCCGGCCGTGCCCGAAATCGTCTGGCCGGCAACGAAGTTGATGTTGGTCCCGTACCTTGGACGAACGACGACCTGCACCTTGTACGGGTTGTCACGCGGTTCGAGAAGCTGCACGCGCACCCAGACTTGAGGTGTCTCAGTGCCCGAAAGTTGCATCGCGCTCAGAAGCAGCCAACACACGATGCTGAGGCTGAAGCGCGAGGGTGTGACAGGCGCGTTCTTCGCTTTGGTTTGGAGTACAAGCTTCCGCTTGCTTTGGGGTGCGAACACCAGACAAGCTAAAGCTTGTACTCCAAACGAAAGCAGTTTGTGGCTCACACCTCGGCAATGTCGGGCGTCACTCATTACAGCGCATCCCTCACTTGGGATCGTCGGTCGCGCACCAGCGTCCCGCTGTGGTAGATGCCCTTCAATGCGCGGTCGCGCCAGGCCACCGAGGCATCGTACAGCTTCTCCCGAGTGTCCACCGTGGTTACGAGGACGCCCGCGCGGTTGTTCGTCAGGCGGCCGGTGATCACGCCGTCGGGTCGGACGAGAAAGCCCGGCCAGCACGACTCGCGCGCGGAAGTGTTATTGACGCTGATCCACATGTAGTTGTTGGCCGCGTGCGCCTGCATGGTGGCCGGCACGATCACACCCCAGATGTTGCCCATGCGACGGAGCTTCGATTTCTTCATGTGACCGTTGTGATGCGAATGAAACATCAACTGGACCCTTCGGCGTTTGTATTCCCGGTACAGCTCGGGATAGCGAAAGTCGTGGCAGATCAGCAGCCCGCATTTGACGCCGCGGAGTGTGAATGTGGCGAAGTGATCGCCCGGCGAGAAGTGGCCCAGGTCACCGGTCGTACAGAACACCTTGTCGTAGCGATCCACGAGTCGGCCTCGATCGTTGACGACGTAGAGGCAGTTGTGTGGCTTGTGTTTCCCGGACAACCGATGGCTCGAGCCGAAGATCACCCACAGCCGAAGCTCCTTCGCCAGTCGCATGATCTGCTTCGTGCTCTCGATCAGCAACGGCCAGTCAAAGCCGTCAAACGATTCAAACTCGCTGCCGGGGTATCCCGACAACGCGCTTTCGGGAAAATGAGCCACGTGCGCCCCGCGACGATGCGCCTCCTTCATCTGGCGTGTCATATAGCCGAGGTTGCGGCGGATGTTTCGATCAATCGGGAGCTGGCAGGTGGCAATGGTGAGTTTCATGAGCTAACGGAACTCAAGTGGAGACGGCGCCGCATCCAAGGCCGATTGCCTTGGGACGCAGAACGCCACCATGTTCTCATTATCACCCCACTTCAGTGGGGTGAATGATGCGGGGGAGGAGGCGCCAACCGCTTCAGCGGTTTTCATACGGTGGCCAAAACCGCTGAAGCGGTTCAATTTCTTTTCCATGTTCTCATCACTCCACTGAAGTGGGGTGTTAACGATACTGGGAGATTCACGATGGCCAACACTGGTGAAAGATGCGAGTTCGATCCGCAACTCACGTCTCTTCGTACATCAACGCAATCTTTGTGAGTTTCGCGACGGGTTGGTCGTCGTAGTCCACCCGCACGTCACAGAAGCGATCGGTGCCCGACCAATGACCCTTCTCTCGCACCACCAATACCGAGGCGGCCTTGTTGCCGCGCTTGTTGCCGCCCGCAGCCTCACCGGCCTGGATGCCGGCAAGGAGACATCGCAGCATCGTCTTTGACTCCTTCCGCGCGTTCTCGAACGCCGATGCCATCGCCTCAACGGTTTCCTTGCCGATCAACATGTTGCCCACGCAGACAAATCCATCGCCGATGACCGACGCCACGACCGGGAAAATGCAGTCGCCGCTGTGGGCGGCGCCGCGTCCCTGTGCGTCCACCATGCCGACCTGCCGGATGCGATGGGTGAACCAGATCAGGCGACCATTAGTCTTGTCCCGAACGAAATCTACGCCTTCCGTGTTCATGTTCTCCGTCGCGTAATAGGCGTGAATCTTCGGATCGTCGGCGGTGATGGTGATGTCTTCCCGGGTCAACCTATGCAGAACCTCGGGGGCCGCCACGTTCTTGCGCAGCAACTCCAGCCCGCGCGACCCGTACAGCGGACTGATCACGGCTTGCGTGGCGATCGCGCCCGCGCCCGGCTCCGCGTACGGTACGAGCGCGCCGACCGCGACGTGGCTCGAGACGACGCCCACGCCCCCCTCGCCGGTTTTGGGATTCACGGCGCAGATGGAGAAAGTGCTGACGCGGCGCGGACCAATGAAATCATTCATTCGGGGATTGTATAGCGGAGGATGGCCCGCTGTCAGGGATCGTAAAGCGTATATCCGCAGCCGTACCAATAAGAACAATTCGGCCAGAGAGCGACCGGATCCAGGTCAAACCAGCGCGACAGGCCCGGTCCCTTGTAAGGCAGGAACTCGATGTGACCGTCCACGAAGTACACGTTCAGCCCCTTGCCGTAGTAGGGTGGTGAGTAGGTGCCGGCAAACGAGCCGTCCAGAAGCTGATCCCAATGCACCACCGTCCAACTGGCAATCCCGAAGTTGTGCGCCATCAGAAACGTCGTACCGGGCCGTGTGACGTCCGTGATCGGCTTACGATATGTGGGCACGTTCGCGGCGTCCATGCCGCCCATGAAGTTCAAATTGCACATGGTGACAGCATACGGAGTTGTCGGATTGACGATGCAATAAAAGTTTGGCTCGGGTTGGTTTGCCTGAGTGGCATACAGCAGGTTGCTCACTCCGTAGGGAATGAGCAACTCTTCCGAGGCGTTGCCATTCTGGACGCCGTTATTCGGGAGGCTGCCGTTGTTGTCGTTGGAATACATCGCAACCGCCAGTCCGACCTGCCGGAGATTGTTCATACCCCTCGTTTTCTGCGCTTGGAATTTGGCGTTCTGCAGCGCCGGCAGCAGCATCGCAGCCAGAATCGCGATGATGGCCACGACCACGAGCAATTCGATGAGCGTGAAAGCGATTGAGCGGTGCTGAGTGCCGAGTGCCATTCGAGTAATCATGCTTGGCGCGACTTTCGACATACCTTAGCACAGGCGGCGATGGACAGCAGCAACAAAGTAGAAGGCTCGGGAATCGCCGGCAACAACAACCCGCCGCCGTCGAGGGTATAGACCTTGTCCATCAGGTACGCGTTGCCGGGTGCGAGGCTCGAAATGCCGTAATACACGTTGATGTTGGCCGCCGCGTGCAGGTTGGCGACGTGGTTGGTGCTGCCAAGCAGATCGAGATTCAACACGTACAGGGCATTGCTCAGCGCGCCGTCGCCGCTCTCAAAATAGATGTGGTCGCTCGTCGAGCCCAATTGCAGCCTGCCGTAAGAAAAATTGACCGCCGTGAAGCCATCGGGGAATCCGTTCGTGCCGTTGTGGCCGAAGTCCACTCCGGTGATGGCGTTGGTGTGACCCGTGCCGCCGCTGAACAGCACCGTGCTCGAGGCAAGGTCAAACTCGGCGGAGGTGTTGGCCGAGCGCTGGATCGTCAGGCTCCGGGAAATCTCCAGGACGTCGCCCGCGCTGCCTTTGATCGCGCCGCCGGCGCCGTTGGTGAGATACGCGCTCTGCCAGCGAGAGTTGTTTGTCAACACCAGCCGTTGGTAGTTCGCGGGGTTGCCGGTGTTGGCGACCGAATCGAATTTGTAGGAGGGGACAAGCGCGTTTGTGGAATTGTCGAGGCGGAAGGCGTTGTTGCCCTGGAAAGTGATGTTGGCCACCTGGGAGTCGTTGATGTCGGCCGCGCTGACACCGCGATAGGAGATGCTGCCGTTGGTCATCATGATGCTGCCGGCCGTGTTCGGTGTGACCGTCGGCGTCGCGGTGGCGAACTGGTAAATGCCGCCGCGGTTGCTGATGGTGCCTGAGCCAGAGAAGCCGCTGATCAGGACCGGTGACTCGACCGTGCCGCCGTCGGTGACGGTCACGTTGCCTGCGCCGTTGCCGGCGCCAGCAGTTCCGACCACCAACTGGAGGCGGTTCTGGAACATCGAGCCGGTGCCTGTGACGATCACGCTGTTGTTGGTGCTGCCAGCAAGTCGGCCGACGAATGTCTGACCGGCATGGAGTGTCCCGCCGTTGGTGACGAGCACGGAAGTCTTGGACGCGGTCCACCCGACGTTGAGGCTGGCCGTGTTGGACCAGAGCGAGCCCGAGCCCGTCACGACCGCGATCACATTGGTGGCAGAGGCGAGTCCGTTGCCGACGTAGCCGTCGGAATTAATGATGCGTCCACCGTCTGATACGGTCACCTGCGCGTTGTGCCCGCCCATGGCGATACCGAAGCCGAGCGTGTTCAGGCTCAACAATGAGTCGCTCCCGGTCACCACCAACCGGTTGTTCGGGGTGAATGCGCCGATGCTCAGGTCTGCGGCATCCACACGGCCTCCGTTGGTGATGACCAGCAGGTTGCCGCCCGCGTTCACGCCGAGATTGATGCTGCCCGTGTTGCTCCAGACCGAGCCGGTGCCGGAGACAAGGACGCTGTTGTTGCTGGCATTCACTCCGTAGCCGATGTGCGCAACGGCGTTCTTGACGCGACCGCCGTCCACGACACGCAACTGATTCAGTCCGGGGCCATCATTGCCGATGGTAAGGTCGCCCGTGATGTTCCAGAACGAGTTGCTGCCGGTGACTGTGGCGAGATTGTTCGAGCTCGGGTTGAACCGTCCAATGTACCCGCGGTTACTGTCTGCCCGCCCGCCGTTGGTGATGGTCAGGCTCGTGCCCGATGCAATCCAGCCAACGTTGAGATCGCCACTCAATGTCCACCGCGAGTCGGTGCCGCTGATGACCACCGCGACATTGGTGGCGCTGGAAGCACCGTTGCCGATGTAGGCGTCGCTGCTGACGATCCGTCCGCCGTCGGCCATGGTCACGAGGGCGTTGTGGCCGCCGATGCCCAAACCACCGGGCATGCTCCAGAGCGAGTTGCTGCCGGTCACCAATACCGTGTCGTTCCCGTAGAACCCGACGGTACCATCCGCCGAATTCACCCGGCCGCCACTGGAGATTGTCAGAGAGTTGCCCCCCACGTTGTAGCCGAGGTTGAGCGAGCTTGAGCTGCTCCAGACCGAGCTTGCGCCCGAAACGAAGATGCTGTTGTTGCCCGCACTCAACCCATAGCCGACATACGCGACGCTGTTGTTGAGCCGCCCGCCGTTGCTGATGAACAACTGATTTACGCCATTCCCGCTGTAGCCGACAAAAAGGTCGTTCAGCCCGCCAGTGAGGTTGACCAGCGAGTTCGACCCGGTCACGACGATGGTATTGGTCGCTGCTGTGCCGCCGAAGCTCATGAACAATCGCGGGCTTTGCACGTAGCCGCCGTTGGTGACAGTGAGCAGGTTGAAGCTGCCGAGGCTGCCGACGAGCAGCCGGTCCCGATTCAGCCAGGTCGAAGGATTACCGGAGGAGTTGGTCCCGCTGATGATGGCGTAATTGAAATTGTCGCCGCCGCCGTTGCCCACCGAGCCGTAATCATTGCTGACGGCGCCGCCGTTGAGGATCTGGAGGGAGTTGTTCGTTCCGGGCGAGCTATTCGCGAGAAGAAAATACGAATAGGCCGGATAGTCCACGGTGGTGCCGTTGAAGATGTAGTCGGTGTTGTCCTCGGCCTGAGCCGACAGGGCGCCAATGGCCAGCAACAGGAAAATGTGGCCGCCACGGGTGTTTGATACCGCGCCAATCAAACCGCTGAGTGCTCGCTTCACGGACGCGATGTTGGGCTGGAGGCGCGCCATGAACAATCGCCGATTGCTGGCTCCTTTTTAGTGTCACAGCCCGGCGGGATCGGCCATCTCCAATGGAATTCTCTTGCGCAGCGACGGGAGGCGGCCCCGTTCGAAGTAATGGAGCGCAGCCCGACAGACTGCTTTCCCGAATGCATCCAGAGGGAAAGGATAATGCGTCGGCAGCGGGAACACCCGGATCGCCTGCATGGGGGTGTTCATGGCGATGACCTCGACTTCGGTTGGAATCTTCACACCGTGCGCCATCAGGGCGGTCATCACAACACTGGCTGGAATGGCATAGACCACAATGATGCCGCGACGTCCCCGGATCCGCGCGGCGAATCGTCCGGCAGCGCGTACCTGCTCAGCCAGTTCGATCGGCATGGTCACCACCTCGCCTTGCATTGGCTCTGGGGCTTCCGCGCAACACTGGCGGAACAGCTCACTCACCGGTTGGCGGCTGCCTTCCTTCATAATCAGGATGACGTGACGAAACCCGCGTCGCGCGAGTGTATGAACGGCGTGGCGGATCGCGGAGAACACGTCAATCGTGATGTACGGCAGGGAAACGCCCGGCGCAGGCAGCCCGTTGATCAATGCGCTGCGTTTGAAATCGGAGAACAATCGCTGGAACTCGTCGGGGAGCGAGGTGAGCATGTACATTTGCGTCGGCGACTCCCCTTTGGCATGGAGGACGCGCAGCCGGGCGGCGTCACAGGGCTCGATGCTGAAGCCGATGTCGTGGGCGTGCAGCCGGGCGAGGATTGCCCCGAACACATCCGTCAGCACTGAAAGGTCCGGGAAGTCTCGACCGTAGCAAATCCAGCGCACCAGGCGTTGCTGTGTCGAACCGGTGGCACCCGCGCCCGCATTCAGCAATTGGATGCCCCTGCGCGGTCGGACATTCACCACACGTTGCCGGTGCAGAATCTGGAGTGCCGTTTCCAGCGTGTGAAGGCCGACGCCGAGTTTCGCGCTCCAGGCACGGATGCTCGGCAGTGGTTCGCGCACCTCGCCGCGCGCGATCGAGTCGCGCAAGTGATCCGCCAGTTGCTCCGCCTTCGGTCGGAGGAATTTCATCCTTGGGCGGCATGCTGCCGAAAGCGCCGCAGCGGATCAAGTCTGCGATGGCAGACTACGGTCCGTACATCTCGGCGGCCGCATACCAGCTCGCGTCATAGACCTGCTGGGCCTTGTGCCAGCGAGAAAGCCCGTTGCCTTTGTAGGGCACCCATTCAGCATGATCATCGGCGAAGTAGAAATTGTATCCAGTCCCCTGCAGATGAAGCTCTCCATAGTAACTGCCGTCGCAGAGCTGGTCGAAGTGGACTGGTGCCCAGGTAGCCAATGCCGTCCCGTGTGTGAAGAGAAAAGTAGTGCTCAGATTCTTGATCTCCGAGTACCGATGGAAGTAAATGCTTGTCGAAAGGCCTCCGATCAGATTCCCGTTCACCAGCCAGCAGCCGTAGATGTTGTTGTTGTAGGGGTAGGGGACATAAAGACCGGGGCAGGCTTGTTGCTTTTCCGTCGTGAAGAGCATGTTGCTGGAGATGTACGGGAGCATGAGGTCGGGACACGAGTTCGCCCAATTGGTGCAGGCAACGTAGTTGTTGTCGTAGTTGCTGCGGTAGAGGTTGAGTGCGACGCCGATCTGTTTGATGTTGTTCAAGCAGACCGTGCGACGCGCGCTCGCCTTCGCCTGGTTGAGCGCCGGCAACAGCAGCGCGGCGAGAATGGCAATGATGGCGACCACGACCAGAAGCTCGATGAGCGTGAAACAACGCGCGCGTGCTTCCCGTCATGCCGTTGCTCCAGCGTCGTCCATGGCTGAAAGCATAGCGGCATCTTTCGCTTCCCGCAATGCAGATTTCCGGTTGACAACTCCGACGTGCAATACCGCCGGATTCAATCCAGTTGCGGGGCGTTCAGGCCATGGAGGAACCGCTTCCCGTCTCGCCGTTCCAAGAGGTGTTTCCCTTCCGCGAATTCCGCGACCGTACGAACCGCAGGGCGCAAGAAGCAGAGGCTGGCTACGAACCGCCGAGTTCCTGCGGCCCCTTCCCGCCGGCACACAGGAACAACGCGGCCATGCGTACAGCGAGGCCGTTGGTGACCTGCTCCAGAATCACCGAGCGGTTGCAGTCGGCGATGTCGCTGTCCACTTCGACGCCGCGATTGATCGGGCCGGGATGCATGATCAGCGCATCGAGCGGGATGCGGGCGAAACGCTCCTTGTTCAGGCCGAACACGCTCGTGTATTCGCCGATGCTCGGGAACATCGTCTTGCGTTGACGCTCGTGTTGGATGCGCAGCAGATTGACCACATCGGCGTCGCGGATCGCTTCCTCGACGTCGTAGCAGACGCGACAGCCAAGCTGTTCGAACTGTCTTGGTACCAGAGTGCTCGGGCCGCACAACGTCACATGCGCGCCGAGTTTGGTCAGGAGCCAAACATCAGAGCGTGCGACGCGGCTGTACAGGATGTCGCCAAGGATGGTGATCTTGAGGCCTTCGATCCGGCCTTTCTTCTCGCGGATCGTGAACGCATCCAGCAACGCCTGTGTTGGATGTTCATGCGCACCGTCGCCGGCGTTGATGACGCTCGCCTTGAGCAGCGGCGCGAGAAAATGCGGCGCACCCGAGGCCGAGTGGCGCATGATGATGATGTCGGCGGTCAGCGCTTGCAGGTTGCGGGCGGTATCCTTGAGCGTCTCGCCCTTGGTCAGACTGGACGTCGTCGCGGTGATGTTAATGATGTCGGCGCTCAACCGTTGTGCTGCGAGCTCGAAGCTTGTGCGGGTCCGTGTGCTCGGTTCGATGAACAGATTGACGACCGTCTTGCCGCGCAAAGCGGGCACTTTCTTGACCTGGCGCGTGCCAACCTCCTTGAACGCCTCGGCGGTGTCGAGCACGAGACGGATCTCGTCGGCGGAAAGGGATTGAATGTCGAGCAGGTCTTTGCGGGTCCAGGGGGTCATTGGGTTGCTTTCTCGTTCACCGTCACCTCGTCGCCCCCGTCCAACTCGTTGAGCCGCACCAGCACCTTCTCATCGGCGCGCGTCGGCACGTTCTTGCCGACATAATCAGGGCGGATCGGCAGTTCACGATGTCCGCGATCCACCAACACCGCCAGTTGGATGCGCAATGGACGACCGAGATCCATCAACGCGTCCATCGCCGCGCGGATGGTGCGGCCGGTATAAAGCACATCGTCCACGAGCACGATGCTCTTGCCGGAGATGTCGAACGGAATCTCCGTCTTGTGGATCACGGGCGCCTCACCGCGCAAGCCGATATCGTCGCGGTGCATACCGATGTCGAGCGTGCCGCAGCACACGGAAGCGCCCACGATTTCCGTGATACGCGCCGCCAGTCGTTGCGCGAGCGGGACCCCGTGGGTGTGAATCCCGATCAGTGCCAGTCGGGTGCTGTCGGTGTTGTTCTCGACGATCTCGTGCGCCATGCGACTGAGGGCGCGGTTGATTGCCTGGGCGTCAAGGAGTTTTTGGCTTGGAGGCATTGGAAATTAGCGTCGAGCAGGGAGCCGGTGGACTCCGAACGAGGAAGGGCACTCCCGAAGCACAAAAAAGCCTGCACGGTCGATCCTGGTCGGCCGGCAGGTCAAATCAACTGGGCACGTTAAGATTTGGCTCATTTCCTTCCCGGCCTCTCTGGACCGAGTTAAAGGACGTTACAGTGCGAGGTCTAAAACAGCACGGTGGAGAGTTTCTGGCTTTGGCGCGACTTGCGCCAGGCGGCACGGTGTTTCACGATCCAATCGAGGAGAGCTCTCTCAAAGCCGATGTCCTGTTTCGCCTTCTCACTCTCGATCCATTTGTGCTTCAGGATCTCTTCGCGCTCGGCGAGAAACTCCTTGTACAACGCCGAACTGCGCACCAGCGCCTCACCCTCGGGATCCGCTTTCTTTGACTCGTTCATGCAAGACCTCGCCAGACAATGTGAAAAATATCACAAGCGACCCGGCTTGCGCAACAGCATTTATTCCTTCGAAAATACGCCCAAAACCGGGGCGAAGAAGCGCGGTTGAACAAATTCCGCTCCTCGTGTTAGAGTCGCCGACGTGCCTTATGCAAACCTCTGACATCTCCAGCCTCGCCCGATCTGAATCGTTTCGCCAATACCTCGTGGATCTGCTCGTCGAGATCTGCAAGGTGGACACCACGCCGCGCCCCGATGTCGTCGCGCTCGGTAAAACGGAACAGCACGTGTTCGACATCCTCAAGCGCCATTTCACGGGCTACGCGGTGCCGTCGGCGCGCATCGAGCAGCGCCCGATGAACCCAGCCATCGCCAAACACCCGTTCTTTTCGCAGCTTTATTACACGATCACCCCAGAGCGGCCGGCGGGGTTGAGCGTAGAAGACACGTATCGGGGCCGTAACAATCTCTTTCTCTTTGTGGATGGGGCTTCGGCCAATGGCGCAGGTCGCAGCCAGGCGGTGAACGTCCACGTTGACGTCGTGCGCCCGTACATCCCGCCGCGCGTCGAGGGCGACACGGTATTCGGACGCGGCGCCTGCGACGACAAAGGCCCTCTTGTTTCGCTCATGGGCGCGCTCAAGCTCGTGGGCGAACATTTGCGCGCATCCAATCGCCGACTGGGCAAACACATGACGGCGATGATCGTGATCGAGGAGGAGATGGGCGGCAACGGCTCGCTCTCGGCGGCGCTGGATCGCGACCTGAAGAAACGTTATGACAGCATCATGGTGCTCGAGTGTTGCCAGAGCAAAATCCACCCGGGCAACCGCGGCGCGCTCTGGTACAAGGTCACCTGCGAATCACCCGATGCTTCGTTGAACCTGTTCGAGGCGGCGGCGTTCGTGATTGAGGAGATGGAGAAGGAGGGCCGCGCGATCAAGTCGGAGAGCGATCACCCGTTGTTCCCGCACCGCCCGGTGCAGACGTGTCACGGCGTGATCGGTCATCTCGGCGAACATCCCTCCCGGATCAACGGTCGCGCGGACATCGCGATCACATTCCCCGATGCAAAGAGTGCCGGTGCTGCGCAGAAGCGCCTCACGGACGTGATCGAGTTCGCGCTGGCGGATTACATCGGCCTGTACGGCGACAAGACCAAGGTGCTCGACGCGGCCGGTAAGCCAAAGGTGCATCATCATTACGATCTCGTTGCGAACGACCGCGGATTCATCGTTCAGGTTCACGGCTCGACCGGCCACATGGGCGCGATCTTGGAGAACGACGGCGCCATCACCAAGATGGCGACCATGGTACGAGCCTTGGTACGCAGTCGGCGCGCGATTGAGGCAGTCGCGGGCGGCAAGATGCAGTTGTCGCTGCACGGGTACAACGACCCGAAGCGTCTCGTGCTCGAGGGCGGCCAGGGATTCCTGCCCACCCATACGATCAACGACGTGATGGAGCGCATGCGCGCGGCGGTCCATCGAGGCGCAGAAAACTATGCTCGCGCGTATGCCGGGCAGCCATCGTTCCGTGCGGCGGATTTCTTCAAGGTTACCTACGACAAGCTGCACAACGCGGCATTTGCCGGGCGGGCGGACTCGCCCGACATGCAAGCCGCGATTGAGGCGGCAAAGGCGGCCGGCATCTGGAAGGACGAACCCATCCGCGGATGGGATGTCTCCTGCGACGCCCGCATTTTCGCGTGCGAGTATCCCGATCTTGCGGTGTTGACCGGCGGCCCCGGCGCATTGAACTACGCCCACTCGGACTTCGAGCAGATTGACGTGAACGAGATGGTGCGGTTCGCCGAGTTTCTCGCACACTTTATTCTCAGGCAAACCGGGACAACGGCCGGGAAGTAGGTAGCATGCGCTCTCAGATTGCACTGTCCGGTCGGCGCGCGGAGGCGCCTCTGCGCGCCGACCGGGGCGTTTCCATCTTTCTTCGAAGCCAACTCTTCTGCACGATATAGGGAAAGGACATTCCTCATGGACAAAATTCGACTCGGAGTAATTGGCACAGGCGCGGTCGTCCGCGAAATCTATCAATACCTCTACTACCACAGCAGCTATTCCCACCTGCTCTCGATCGAGGCGGCAGCAGACCCGAACGAAAAGGCGCTTGCGGAGTTCTGCGACAAGTATCACATCCCGAGGGAGCGGCGCTTCGCGAGCTACGAGGACATGCTCGCGAAGGTGAAGCTCGACGCCGTGCAGGTGAACACGCCCGATCGTCTGCACGAGAAGCCGGCGGTATTTGCGTTGAATGCCGGGCTCGACGTGATGATCCCGAAACCGATTTCTGACACGATCAAGTCGGCGCACAACATCATCCAGGCCGCGAAGCAGAACGGAAAGCTGCTGGGCGTGGATTTCCACAAACGCGATGACCCGCGCATCAAAGAGGCCACGGCCCGTTACCAGAAGGGCCAGTACGGGCAGTTCCAGGCGGCCGTGTGGTACATGCTCGACAAACTGCTCGTGGCCGACCCAAACCACGTGCCTCGCTTCTTCGCCTCACCCGATTTCGCGGAACGCGAGTCGCCGATCTCGTTTCTCACCGTGCACATGGCCGATGCGTTCATCCAGATCGTGAACCTGAAGCCGGTGCGCGTGCGTGCGATGGCGTGGAGCCAGAAACTGCCGAGTCTGACCCCGATCGCAGTGAAAGGCTACGACCTGTGCGATGTCGAGGTGTTGTTCGAGAACGGCGGCTTGGTGCATATCCTGACGGGCTGGCATTTGCCGAACACCGCCCACGCGACGACGGTGCAATCGGCACGCATCATCTGCACCGAGGGCATGCTCGACCTGAACATTGACACGCCCGGCTACCATGAACTCGGCAGCGAAGGCATCCAGGAGCGCAACCCATTGTTCCGCAACTTCGAGGCGGACGGCTCTGTCTCGGGCTACGGCGTCAGCCATCCCGGCCGCATCTACCAGAAATTCTGGCGCAGCCTCCAAGGACAGTTGAGCAAGGAGGAACGCGCTCAAATGATGAACCCGCTGCCGCTCGGGTTTTGGACCACCGTGGTGTTGGAGGCGGCGGACCATAGTCTCAAGTCAGGGAAACGGAGCGACAACGGCACCATTCAAGGAGTCGAGGTTGGAATCGGCGGGTTACTCGAGTCGCAGATCGGGGCTGCGGCGCGGGAATACGCGTAGAATCCGTCTGGGACGCCACCGTTGGCGCTACCGCTGGAAATGCTGCAGCGCCTCGCACACGCCCAGCCCGTAGGGCTGACGCGCCACGTAGCCGCCGGCGCGGGACACGACATCTTTCACGAGCGGGATCGCGTTCGAGGGCGCGGCGACCATGCCGGCATGGGTGCCGTCGAGCATGCTCAAATCGTTGAATTGATCGCCCGCAGCGAACACGTCGCTCTTCGGCAAACCGAGCCGCCGCGCGATCTCAGCCAGGGCGGTGCCCTTGGTGAAGCTGCGATGTGCGAGCCGGAAATAGATGCTGTTGCGGACGATCAACAAATCGGGTTCCGCGCGGAATTGCTTCTCCATGTGTGCATGAATCTCGTCCGCTGCGTCCATCGAGTCCGCGACGATGTTCAGCGGCGACCATTTGTCGTGGTACAACTCGGCGAAATCGCGCCGTTCGATCCAACGCGAGACCTTGCGCACGCTCGTGTCGGCACGCGCGAACAGGTCCGCGTGGGCGGCGGCGCACCGGGAATTCCATTCCGTGTCGGGCGCGTACCAGCCGTTGTTGCGCACCTGGATTTCGCGTTCGACCGTGACGATGAAATCGGGCATCGGGTCGCCCCCGAGCGGATGCAACTCAGCGGCGAGTTCGTCGTTTAACTGCCGGCCGCTGCAGATCGCCCACTTTGCGCCAGAGCTTTGCGAGAACCGGAGCCAGTTCACGAGATCGTGCGCGATGCGCGGCACGCTCCCCGCGTCGTGGATTGTTCCGTCGAAATCGGTTGCGATGAGTCGGATCATTGGTTGCAGAGAGCACAGATATAGGCCAGGGATGCGGGAATGCAAGCGTGTAGGGGCGCACGGCTGTGCGCCCGATGGATCATGTGTTCATTCCAGGGGGCGCACAGCCGTGCGCCCCTACGGAAATCTCCACAACCGCGCTTTCTTGCCAAGTTCTTCCTCGATCCGAAGAAGCTGATTGTATTTCGCCAGCCGGGAGGAACGCGTGATCGAGCCGATCTTGATCTGGCCGCCGTTGCACCCGACCGCGAGATCGGCGAGAAACGAATCCTCCGTCTCGCCCGAACGCGCGCTGATGACCGTCCGGTAGCCCGCTGTTTGCGCGACACGCACAACTTCGAGCGTCTCGGAGAGGGTGCCGATTTGATTGAGCTTCACAAGCACCGAGTTGGCGACCCCCTCCCGGATGCCGCGCTGGAGTCGCGCGACATTGGTCGTGAACAGATCGTCACCGATCAGTTCGACCTTCTTGCTCAGCTTTCGGGTGAGAATCTTCCAGCCATCCCAGTCGTCCTCCGCGCAACCATCTTCGAGCGAGAGGATCGGGTACCGCTTGCACCAATCGGTGAGCAAGTCAGCGAGCTGGACGGCACTCAGGACGCGCTTTTCAGAGTTCAGCCCATAGACGCCGTCCTCGTGGAAGTGCGACGACGCCACGTCCACGGCGATGGCGATTTCGCGGCGCGGTTTGTAGCCCGCTTTCACGATGGCCTCGGTCAACAACTCCAGCGCCTCCCGGTTTGAACTCAACGGCGGACCGAACCCGCCTTCGTCGGCGCCGAGCGTCGTGTAGCCTTTCGACGCGATCAGTTCGCCCGTGGCGTGATAGACGTCGCTGGTCATTTCCAATGCGCGCGACATCGTGCGCGCTGCGAGCGGCATGATGAGGAAATCCTGAAAGTCGAGATTGTGCCGTGCGTGGAGTCCGCCGCTGATGATGTTGATCATCGGAAGAGGCAGTGTCCAAGTGGCCGGGTGCTTGAGTGCTTGAGTGCTCAAGCGGGCGATCCAGCGGTAGAGCGGGACCTGTTGCGAGAGAGCAGCAGCCCGGCAGGCGGCGAGCGAGACGGCGAGAATGGCGTTCGCGCCGAGGCGTGATTTGTTCGCCGTGCCGTCGAGTTCGATCATGCGCGCGTCGAGCGCAGCCTGATCGCGCGCATCCATCCCGCGAACGGCGGGAGCGATCTTTCTGTCCACTTTGCCAACGGCATTACGCACGCCACGCCCCTGATAGCGTCGCTTGTCGCCGTCGCGCAGTTCAAGCGCCTCGTTGATTCCCGTCGAGGCGCCCGAGGGAACGGAGGCTCGTCCGAGCGTGGCATCGGACAGGATCACATCCGCTTCGACGGTAGGGCGACCGCGTGAGTCGAGGACTTCGCGGGCGAGGACAGTCTTAATCGTGGTTTTACTCATCTGTTTGCTCGACGTACTGGATCGCATCTTCTACCCGCTGGAAGCCCTTCGACACAAGTCCGCGTCCAATTCGTCGCACGTGTTCCTTATTGTCTGGCTCAGTCAGATACTCTGCGGGCGACTTGCCATCTACGCGCGCCAACTGCATCAAGCCAAGTTGCATGACAGTGCGCCGCTGGAGTTCCTCCAACTCCCTCGTCGCAATCTCAGTCGCGTAAGCCCGCCAGAAGCAACGGGCCGAGTCGAGGTAGGCCTTTCGCCGGTCCGGGAACTTCACCGCCTTGAGACACAGATGGTTCAAGCAGAACGCCGCATCGAACGCCGGGTGACCGACATGCGCCACCTCGCAATCGAGAAGAAACAGATGACGGATACTGGATGCTGGATGCTGGATGACCAATATGTTTTTCGGACTGAAGTCGCCATGCACGAACGTCCACTTCGTTTCGAGCACGGCTTTGATCTCGGCCTCGACGATCGGCTTGAGATCGGGGTGCCGCTGGCCGACGGTGACGAAGTAGGGATCGGTGCGGAGTTGAATGAAGTTGGTGTTGTCGGCGAACCGCTGCCGCACAGAGTCATCCCGCTCGCACTTTCGATGGATCAGGCCGAGCATCCGCCCGGCCTCCTCGGCCACCCACGGCTCGATGTTCCCGGCCATCAACTCCGTCTTCCAGTTCTTCGCGTCGTCCGGCGCGCAGGTCATCGCGAAAAGGTAGTTGCCGGGGGCGTCGTACACCACGCGTGGCACCTCGCCTTCGGGCAGGATTGTGCTGAGAACCTTGAGCGCGTCGCGTTCGATGAAGATGCGCTCGATGCTCGCGCGCCAGTCCATCTCCACGCGCAATTTCGGCAACGCCTGCTTGAGGACGAAACATTGCCGGAGTGTCTTGACCTTGAGCACGATGTTCGACACGCCGCCGCCGAGGAATGTCACTTCGGCAGGCTCGTCCGGCTTGAGCCAGCCTCTTGCACGCAAGAATTCCGCCGCGTTGTGGATGGTTAGTTCCATCTGCTTCGGGAGTGTGAAAGAACCTCCTGAAGCGGGCAAGGCATTTTGACGGAGCCACCTTCTTTTTTGATTGGCAGTATGAAAACGCCATGTATCGTTTGGGATTGAGGCGATTGCACGCGATGAATCTCGAAATCAACCTCGGCAGTCGGAGCCGTACCGGCAGCGGGCGGAGCAAAACCGGCCTTGTGTTCGGCATTCTGTTCGCGCTGCCATTCAGCGGACTGGGCTTGTTCTTTGCCGTCGTTGGGGTTCGCGAAATGATCCGTGGCAACTGGAAGGCGGGACCGTTCATCACTTTGTTCGGCCTCGTTTTCGCCGCCATTGGATTCGGGCTGATGTACGCGATAGTTCGCGCAAGGAAGCAAGCGGCGCGAGAAGAGCAAACCCGCGCCCAGAATCCCGACAGTCCCTGGCTCTGGCGCGAGGACTGGGCAAGGGGGCGAATCACGTCTTCGTCGAAGGGCGCGATGATTGGCGCGTGGATTTTCGCCGGGTTCTGGAATCTCGTCTCATGGCCGGTCGTGTTCGCGCTGCCGAAGGAACTCGCCAAGGGCAACCACGCCATCTGGATCGGGCTGATCTTCCCGGCCGTCGGCATCTGCCTGCTCGTATGGGCCATTCGCGCCACGATTCGCTGGCGGAAATTCGGCGAATCGGTGTTCGAGATGGCCTCCGTGCCGGGAGTCATCGGAGGTGCGTTGACCGGCACGATCCGACCCGGCCAGGGCTTGCGACTGATGCAGGAATTTCGAATCAAGATCAGCTCCGTGCATCGGTACACCACAGGCTCGGGCAAGAACCGCTCAACGCACGAGAATGTCCTTTGGCAGGACGAACGCAAAGTCTCATCGGATTTCAACGGACTGATTCCCATCTCGATCGCGATTCCTGCCGACAGCCGGGAGAGCGAGGGAAACGATGCCAACAACTGTATCCTCTGGCGACTGGAAGCCACCGCGGATGTGCCGGGCGTGGACTACGCGGCGCAGTTCGAGGTGCCGGTGTTCCGCGTCGCTCTAACACCCGAGCAAGCCGCCGCTGCGGCAGCCGCGCAATCGCAACGGCAGGCAGCGCTCGCCGCGTATCAACGACCAGCCAACTCGCCCATCCGGGTGCGGCCCGCGTTGCACGGCGGGACAGAGTTTCTGTTTCCCCCTTGCCGAAACCCCGGCGCCGCGCTGGGGCTGACCGTCTTTACCATGATCTGGACCGCCTCGATCGCATTCATGGTCTGGAAGAAAGCGCCCATTTTCTTCCCGATTGTCTTCGGGCTTTTTGAGCTTCTTCTTCTGTACGCCCTGTTCCAGATGTGGTTCGGCGTAACGCACGTACTGATTCGTTCCGGGCGTATCGAAATCAGTCGCCGTGCGCTCGGTTTCGGCCATGCGAACACGGTCACGGCCGATGAGATTTCGGAGATTCGCACCTCGCCCGGCATGACTGCGGGAAAGACGGTGTACCACGACATTCAGGTTCATTGCCACAACGGCAGGAAGCTCGCCGCCGGCGATGCCATCAAGGACAGAATGGAAGCGGAGTGGCTGGCGGCGGAGATGCGGAAACTCGTCGGAATGGAGGCAAACTGAATTCAGGGCAAACTGATTCTGCCCTCGATCATTCTGCCACTGTTGCAGTCCGCAGGTACGTAGTTACCTCCGACACGCACCATTGATACTTGCGGCGGTGTTCGCGGATGAGGAACGGCAAGTCGTGACGGCGGGTTGGCCGAAAATGCGGCCGCAGCAGGGCCGGCAGTTGCTCCGACGGAATCCACTGCCGCCGCGGAGTGAACTGCTCCATCCACGTGAACGGTGAGGCGATCGCAAGCTGGCCGCCGGGGACAACCAACGCCGGGAGCTGCGCCAGAAACTTCCACGGATTTGGCAGACGATCAATCAGGTTGATTGCGATAACAACGTGGAACGGTCGGCCGCTGATGCCCGACAGGTCTTGCGCGTCCCCAACCTGAAATTCGACGTCGGCGCCCGCCAGTCGGGCAGGCAACCGGACCGTATGCGTGGAAAATGCGTCGCCTTCCTCCTTCACGCGGATCGTCATCTCATGCTCGCGGGCCATTCGTCTGGCCGCACGTATGAATTGTCGCGAGGAGTCCACTCCCAGTGCGTGATCCACGACCCGGCCAAGCTCGAACGTCGAGCGTCCCACTGCACAACCGACGTCGAGTCCCCGGGTGGGCGAGCCAAATCGCATGGGGAGCAGACATTCGTTCACGATTCGCTGCTGGAATCCGAGTGCGTCCCTGGGAGCGAACGGGTAGGGACAAAAATCCTTCGGGCGGCCGTAATGGAAGAAAAGATACTCGTTGAGGTACTGCCGCGTCTCGTAGGGATTCATCCGGGAAATGACTAATGACTAAGGCCTAATGTCTAATGATGGCAGTTCCGTTTTTCATCAGTCATTAGACATTAGACATTAGTCATTCTCTGTTTCAGAGCGCCACCTTCTTCACGAACTCCGTCGCTTTGTAGTTGGCGATGAGCAACGTCTCCTTGCCACCTTTGTGCATCCAGCAGCCGGTGACGTTGATCTCGGGGGTCTTGTGCGGGGCGAAGAGGATGTCCTCGTGCGTCGCGTTCTTCTTGCTTGTGAATCTGTCGGGCGTGAGTGCGCCGCCGAGATGATCGCTGCGGCCCGTGGCAACGTGCAACGTGCCGAGCACCTTCTCGTCCTGGATGTCCGCGCCCGCGAAGGGCAGGTCTTGCGTGCCCAAACCGAGTTCGCCGAGTTCGCCCGTGGCGGGATCGCTCTTGTACTTGGCCCACGCTCGCTTCACCGTCTCGGGATTGCCCTTGAGCAACGTTGCATTGCGAATCCGGCAACCCGCCACGTCCATCAATGCAATTGTGCCGTCCTCCTTGAACTTCATGGGGAACTGCCCGGTGGCGTCGGTCGGCACCCAGTAGATTTCGCCCGCGGGGAGATTCGCGATCTCGCCCGGTGTGCGACAGATGCCGTGACTCTTCTGCGCCTCCTGATCGCCGAGATTGAGCTGGAGGCGATATTTCTTCCCGAGCGTCTCGAACTCGATCACGACGTCGTCGCATCGGGTGAGGGCCTGACGAAACCGCTCGGCTTTGGCTGATACCTCGTCGTAGTTGCGGGAAAGCCCCGTCTCCAGGATCATTTCGTTGCAACCGTGCATGGTCGCGCCGCGGAAACCCATGCGCTTGGCGATCGCCGTGATCGGAGCGGTCGCGGAGTAAGTAGAGAGGTAAAGAACGATATCGAGGTGGCTGAGCACGTCGCGTTCGAGGTTGAGACGTTTGCCGTTCGGATTCATTACCCAATCCGGCAGGTCGAGATTGCTGCCGCCGGTCGGTTCGTAGGCGTAGAACTCGACGATCGAAAAGGGCAGGGCGTCCTTGGATTCCAGCAGCCCCTGATAAAATACGTCGTGGGCGATTCGCTGCGTCTTGAGCGCGGGATCGTGGAGGAACTTCATGCCTTCCACGTCCGCGGGATCATCGAGATCAATGAACACCGCGATCCGCTCCCCGCGCTTTGGATGGAATACAACGCGGATGAGCTGGGTGAGATCGAATGCAGGCATAACGGTAGTTTTCATCATAAAACCTCAGTTTGATTTTGCAATCGGGTTTACGGGTCGTTTCCGAGGTTGGATGCGAGCCGGCGGCGTTGGGTTTCAGCGCGTGCGCGTGCGGGAGTACACGAACACGCCCACCGCGCCCACGATGTACAGCAGGATCGCGACCGCCAGCAGGCCGAACAGCCATCCAACATGGAATGCGCCTTGAAGTTGCTCGAGAAAGTTCCCTTCCAGGATGTTGCTGCGCAGCGCGGTCTTGATGTACTTGATGTAGCCGTCGAGAAAAAGGACGCCCATCGCCACGAAGCAAGCGAGGAAGATCGCGATGAACACTGCCCCGACCACCCGCTGGCCCAAATACCACTGACCGGCGCCGGGCACGACCAGATTGAGGAAGTGTGCATGGCGGATTCGTTTGGCCGCCTCGCCGTGAACGGGAATGGGCGGCGGACGCGGAATGGGCGGAGGCATCTGTTGTGGATCGGCCATGGTGACTGCATGTTCTATAGCGAGCCGCGAAGAGGGTCACAACTATTTCTTTGAGGCGTTGTCATGGCGAGCCGGCGAAAGAGCCGCAGTTGAACCGGATGTCCCCGCGTTGTATGGTGCGGCAACGGAATGAGAAACTGGCGCTGGTTCATGAGTTTGGCTGGCTTTTGCTTCGCTGCCGCCGTGTGCGGCCAGACCAACCCGCCGCCACCGCTGGAACTGCACGTCAAGAAGGTCCTCTATCTGCAAATGACCCAGTCGCCTGTGGTCATTCTCGTGGACAGCAGCGAGAAGCAGTTCCTTCCGATCTGGATCGGGTTCAGCGAAGCCCAGGCCATCGCGCTCGAAATGGAACATTTCAAGCCGCCCCGGCCGATGACGCACGATCTGTTTCCCACAGTGGTCAAGGAACTGGATGGCAAGATCGAGAAGCTCCTCATCACCGAAACCAAGGCCAACACCTACTACGCCACGCTCTCGGTGAGCACCAAGGACAAGACCAGGGAGATTGATTGCCGGCCCAGCGACGGAATCGCGATCGCCCTGCGCGTGAAAGCGCCGATCTTCGCATCGGAGTCGGTGATGCGAAACGCCCGGCCGGTGCCGGACGAGATCGAGTCTGCGGGCGGGGCGCACCGATTGGAGCTGCTGCCGGTCACGGTGCAGACCCTGACGCCCGAGCTCGCTGCTGCGCTGGAACTCGGTGCCGCGAAGGGCGTACTGGTCAGTGCGAGCCAGCATCCGAAGGTCCTGCGCGGCGACGTGATCGTGGCTGTCGGCAGCGACCGACTGGCCACCGTCGAGCAATTGAAGGCGGCGCTCGACAAAGTGGGCGAAGGGAAGGACGTTGACCTCAAGATTTCCCGCGAGCGGCAGATCACAACCATCCGTGTCACGCTGGACAAACGAGACGAATCCTCGGATTAGGGTTTGACTCCGGCGGCCTGAAGTTTGAGTATTCCCGGCAGAACGCGATGCGCGCCCGGTGCGATCCATGAACTGCCACCTTACAACAGCGAGTCTTTGCGTCGCCGGCGCGTTGTTGCTCGCGGGCGCCACCGGCTGCGCCACCAAGCCGGACAAACCGCTCACGCCCGAGGACGTCATGTCGGCGCCCGACGCGCGGTTACGTTCGATCATTCTCACCAACGTGGAGCTCAACGGCGCGCCGTTGGACGAGGCCGTGCGTTATCTCAACGAAGAATCCCGGAAGGCCGACCCGGACAAGGTGGGCGTCAACATCCAGTTTCGCGAGTACCGGCTGGTCGAGGTGATCCAGCGTGTGAACGTGCGGTTTCAGCAGGCGACCGTCATGCAGGTATTGGACGAGATTTGTCGCCAGACGAACAGCGCCTACTTGTTGAGCCAGGACAAGATCACGCTCATGTCCGAGGACCACCTCAAGAGCATTCAGCCGCCGCAGAGGTTCTTCAGCTCGCCGAAAATCAGATACTGAGAGTACGGGTTCGCCGTTGACTTCCCGAGCCGCGCTCCTAGGATGACCGCATGAGAGCGGAGTGACGGGGAGGAGGTGAACGCGAACATGAATTCATTTATTCGAAGCATCATGCTCGGCGCGATGGTGGTGGCGTGGAGTGGAGTCACGGCGACCGCCGGCGAAGAAGAATCCGGCGGCACCCCACCAAAGAAGGCGGCCCCCCGGCACGAGAAGATGGAGTGCGAGGTCGTCAGCGTGGATGCGGCTGCCAGGACGATTGAAGTCAAGGCCGACGGCAAGACCACCAAGCTGACTCTGAGCGAAAAATGCAAGGTCAAGAAGGATGGCAAGGAAGCCACCTTGGCGGACTTGAAAGCCGGCGAGAAGTGCA
Source organism: uncultured Verrucomicrobiota bacterium (assembly GCA_964582645.1). GTDB lineage: Bacteria > Verrucomicrobiota > Verrucomicrobiia > Palsa-1439 > CAZOTB01 > CAZOTB01. Next base: position 23,641 of record CAZOTB010000078.1, read on the forward strand.
CGTGCACCGTGTACGGCAAGAAGGACGGATCGAAGTCCGTTGGACGCATCGTGGTGGGCGAAGAGGAGAAGAAGTCGGAGAAGAAGGAATCCAAGAAGAAGGAATAGAGTCGAGAGTCAACCGGGCAGCCCCCCGGTGCAAACGAGCAGAAGATTCGTTGTACTTCTGCTCGTTTGTTTTTTCCCAATCCCGTGCATGGTGTTCCTTACCTGCGAAACCATTTGCGAAACCAGGCGACGACGTGGGCGGTTGTCATGCCGGCGCAGTGGCCGCCCTCCTGCCACGTTTCCCCAAAGCAATCTCCCGCGCCGAGGCGTTCATAGACGCGACCGATGGCGTCCCGTGCTTGTTGCATTGTGCGTCGCCACTCGGGTCGCTGGTCGGCGGGAATTCCCAGGTCGTTGCGGGCATCCACGATCCACATGGGCCGGGGCGCGATGAGCATTCCCATCGGCGCGCCGCTGATTGGTTCGATACCATACGGCTCGATGCGACTGCCCGCCGGCAGCAACATCCTGTGAAACCATCCCGGCGGCGCGGGCGTGATCGGCCGGGCGGCTCTGGTGCTCGAAACGATGCTGGCCACGACCCGTTCATCGGCCGCGGCGAACAGGGGGGGGCATTCCGCCGCCGCCCGAACATCCGCACGAACCGACGCGCCCGGCATCCACGTCGTCGCGCGTGACCAGCCAGTCGAGAGCACGGATGGGATCACGCAGGCGCACAATCAAGCTTGTTCGCGGATGCTTGCAGGATGCGCGAGGACACTCTAGTTTGGCCGCGTGATGAACCCGGAACGATTCCGTCGCGCCGCGCTGGTGCTGGCCGCGCACGGTTCTCATCTCAACGCCAACAGCGCGGCGCCCTGCTATGCTGCGGCGGATTCGATTCGAGGGCGGAATCTGTTCGCCGAGGTGCAGGAGACGTTCTGGAAGCAGGAGCCGCCGTTTCGGCAGGTGTTGCTCATGATCGAATCGCCAGAGGTCTTCGTGGTGCCGTTTTTCATCAGCGACGGCTACTTCACCGAGACGGTCCTGCCACGCGAACTCGGCGTGACGCCGCCGCGCTCGATCGTCCACGGCAAGACCGTGCACTACTGCCAGCCGGTAGGCACGCACGATTCGATGACGCGGGTGATCCTCCATCGGGCCGAAACGGCTGCGAGCGGGGCAGGGGAGACGGCGTTGTTGATCGCCGGGCACGGCACGGACCGGAATGAGAACTCCGCCAAGTCCATCCTGCGGCAGGTCGAGTTGATTCGCGCCCTGGGGAAGTACGCCGAGGTGCATGCTGTGTTCATGGATCAAGAGCCGCGGATTGAGAAGTGTTACGAGATGACGCGCTCGCCGAACCTCGTGGTCGTCCCGTTTTTCATCAGCGACGGATTGCACACGCAGGAGGACATTCCCAGGATGCTGCAACTCACGGAGACACCGAAGACCGATTCCATGCCCGGCCGCGTCCACGGAAGAGCCGTTTGGTACACCGGCGCGGTCGGCACGGATCCGGCAATGGCGGACGTCATTCTCGAACGGGCAATGCAGGCTGCCGGTGATTAGGTGATGCACCCGGCACATCAGGCATTCCACGACTGGCTGCGTGACCGGACATCCGCGCTTATTGGCCAGGTGTGGATCGGCATCGGGGATTCCTTTGAGCTCCGTCATGTGCTGGATCGGAACGAGGACGGGGAGGGACTCAAGCCATTTGATGATCCGTGGGCTGCGCGCGAGCTTGCCGGCGCGACCGATTCGGGGCGGTATCGTCCACTCAAGTCCGCTCCCAATCTTCGTCGCGGCTGGCGGATTGTGCGACTCGACATGGTTGGGCTGATCACCGCGCTCGATTGTTTCTACCCTGGGGCGATTGCGATGTGGCACGCATGGCGGATGGGCAAACTTCAATTTACGTCGTACCGCACGTGTGCGGCCCGACAGACAGGGATGTATCGGATCACGGCATTGTTGACGGATGCACAGGTGGAGTGGGTCGCAGGTTGCGCTTGCAGCGATCGGTCGTGTCTCAAAGTGCCGCTGTGGACCAAGCCCGCAGACGGCAAGCCGTCCCGGGCGGGCGACGAGGTTTCGATTCCGTGCCCCGAGCCGTGCAGCATGTTGTTGTCGCTGGCGCGCAAGGTGGCGCGGTTGGAACAGGAAGAAGCGATGGACGTGAAATTCACGAAATCAGACCTGGAGTTGATCCGCGGTGTGTTGCAGAGCGTGCTCGATGGGACGGCTGCCAACTATCGCGAAGGCGACTTCGGCGATCCACGGCACCGACAGCGGGTCGAGTATTTTCTCAAGAAGTACGAGAGCGTGATGCCCAAGGGCGGAGTAGGGGAGAGGGAGGGCGAGGAGTGATTGGACCGTGAATCACACGGGCTTTCGCTTCAACCCCAACCGGTCCACCTCTGTCAGCACGCGCTCAATCAACTCATCCGTGTACGCCATCGCCTCGGGGAAGGGCGTCCATTGCGCGTCGCGCACGTGGACTTGACGGAGTGCCCCGCGCGCTTGTAGCAGGCGTTTCTCGACGTGGTGGTACAACTCCAGGCTTTGCAGGCTGAACGATATCAGCGGCATCACTTTCTCGAACGTATCGAACGCATCGCTCCGCCGACCGTCCTTGAGGGCGCGCCAGATGGCGTTGAGCAGGTCGCACAAGCCGGTGCCGGGCATGAGGCCACAGATGCCGAAATCGTAGAGCTCGGTCATGTACAACCCGCCCCAACCTTCGAGCACGCCGAGCCGGTCGCGGGTCGCCTCGCGGATGGCGCGTACCTTCGGACCCATCAGCGGTTCTTCCAGTTTGATGTAGAGGAAATTCGGGCAGCGCCCTTGCAACGTCTTGCAGAAACTCGCTCCCACCGTCCCGCCGCCAGGGTTGAAATCCTGGATCAGGATGGGACGCTTCACCGCTCGGCAAATACGCTCGCAGTACCGCACCATATCGGCCTCGGGAATTGCGAACTGACGTGGCAGCGCGAAGGAAATGACGTCCGCACCGAGGGCTTCGTTCTTCCTGGCGATTTCCGCCGCGATCTTCGCCGAGGGATGATTCGATTGCGCCAACACCGGCACGCGACCACGCGCCTGCTTGACGGCGATCCGCACCACGCGGTGCCGTTCGGCCTCGTTCATCTTGTAAAACTCGCTGCCATACGCGGGCAGGCAAATGCACGACGCGTGGCTGGCGATCGCAAACTCGACCAACTGCGCCAGCGCTTCCGCATCAATTTCTTCCGTCCGCGTGAATGGTGTCGAGATCACCGGGACAATGCCATCTATCGCGATTTTCGTTCTGCTCATAAGTCCTATCGTTCGAACACGACTTCTCCCGCCAAGATCGTGTGGGTCACTTCCATTTTCTTTCCCCAGCGGAAGAGAATCAGGTTTGCTGCCTTGCCGGCCGCGAGTCCGTGCGACTTCAGCCCGAGCAACTTTGCCGGCTGCGTGGTTGCCATCGCGAGTCCTTCGGCAAGCGAGATGCCCGCCCAGCGCACGACGTTGGTGACGCAATCATCGAGCGTCGCCGCCGAACCCGCCAGGCAATTCAACACGGGATGCCGCACGACTCTGTCCGCGCCCACGACCACCTCCATGTACCCGACCCGGTAGCGTCCAGGTCCCGCGCCCGCGGCACTGATGGCGTCGGTGGTGAGAATACACCGACCGGGTTGCTTGGCACGGACGAGGTTTTTGACGAAGTACGGCGGCAGATGAGGCCCGTCGGTGATCAGGCTGGCCCAGAGTTCGTCGCGGGCGATCTGCATTTGCAGGTAGTTGGCGTGGCGCGGCAGCATGTTGTGCGAGCCGTTGCCGAGATGCGTCGAAATCTTCGCGCCCGCCCGGATCGCGGCATCAATGTCGGATTCCTTTGAGTTGGTGTGTCCGATGGCGGGGATGATCCCCTTGCTGGCGAGCCGTTCGATGAAGGGAATCGCTCCTTCGACCTCGGGTGCGAGCGTGACCATCTTGATCAGGCCGCGGGCGGCTTCTTGAAACGATTCGAATTCGTTCCAACTCGGTTTGCGAATGTGTTCCAGCGGATGCGCTCCGCGCGGACCTTCGTCGGCACAGAAATAGGGGCCTTCGAGGTGAATGCAGGGGATCGCCGCGCGTGCACGGGGAGAGGACGCAACCGTGTCGGCGATCGTCCGCAGCCGGTACCGAATGCGATCAGCCGCCGCCGTGGTCACCGTCGGCAGAAATTGCGTGACACCGTAACGCCACTGCGCCTGCATCACCTTCAGCACGTCATCTCTTGTCAGGCCGTCGCTAAGCAGGTCGGTGCCGGCGAAACCGTTGACTTGAATGTCAATCATCCCGGGCGCGAGGTAGTGGTTCGCGCCGCCGAGGCAGCCTGTGGGCGCGCGTCCTTTCGCTGTTTGTACCCGCGCGATTTTTCCAGCCACCACCTCGCACTCCAGCAGTTTCCCGCTCGCGACATCGTTGCCACGTAAAATCATGGGCGGCGACATTACGCATCCGGCTCCGCCGCCGCAACGATGAAAATCGTTGAAAATCCTTGGACATCGCCACGTTTTCTTGTACACACGCCCCGAGTTATGGCCAACGAACCGACGACGCCCGAGCCCGATCAGATTCTCCCGCCCCCACCCGTATCGCCGTTGGTGAAGATCGGGTTGGTCGTGGGCGTGGTTGCCTTCCTCGTCGTCGCCGTGCTCCTGCTCCAGTGGACGAATCGTCCGTACGGACCGACCGACATCCCATCTTTGCCGACGCTCGGCGCCGCCGCTGCGCCGCTGACCATTTATGAGTACGCGAGTTTCGGTTGCGAGCAGTGCGCCAAGGTCCGCAAGATCGTGAAGGAAGTGATGTCGCAGTACGAGGGCAAGGTGAAGCTGGTCTACGTGAGTTTTCCCCAGGCATCACAGCCGAGTTCGACCCGTGCCGCCATGGCGGGGGTGTGCGCCGCCGAACAGAACAAGTTTTGGGAGTTCGCCGAGCTGATGTTCGAGCGTCAGTCGAGCTGGGTGAAAGACCCCGATCCGGCAGCGCTCTGGACCGGGTACGCCAGCCAGGTCGGGATGGACACGAACCAGTTCGCCCGGTGTCTCGGTTCCTCGGCGACCGAAGCGGCCGTGAAACAGCAGTTGATGATGGCCGTGGGCCAAGTGGTGCAGCAGACGCCCACGTTCATCATCGGCGAATCACGGCTGGTCAATCCCCGCGTGATCGAGGACTTCCAAAAGGCGATCAACCGGGAACTCGCCGCGCTCAATGCCAGCGGACCGAAATGAAGAATTGTGGTCCTGGCTCGTGGTGTTGTGCCGCGTGCTGGTGGGCGGGACGTTCGTCGTCGCGGCGACGCTGAAGCTCATCACTCCCATCGAGAACTTCGAGGCCGCCATCCGTGCCTTCCGGCTGGTGCCCGATGCGCTGGCG
>CAZOTB010000079.1:0-28792 GCA_964582645.1 uncultured Verrucomicrobiota bacterium
TCGTGGTCGAGGAACGACGCGGGTTCATGGAAGAGCAGATCGCCGACATCGTGCGGCGGTTCAACCAGCTCGACGCCGGCGAAGGCGGACGCGCGCCGTTGCTGACCAACGTCTGGGGCAAGGAATTTCCGCACGGCTTGCGCGGCATTCCGCAAACGCGCGGCCTCAACGTCTCGGTGCTCATCGAGCGGCTCTCGCGGTTGCTCAAGACCGTGACGATTCCTCCAACGGCTTCGGAGCAAATCGACCGGGAACTCGCCCTGCTCGACGCCAACGGCAAGTTCGACATCCGCATCCCGGCACGGACGCCCACGTTTTGTCCCGGCTGCCCTCACCGCGACTCGGCGAGCGTCTTGATGGAGATCAAGAAGCAATTCCGCGACGCCGAGTACATGCGACAACGTCACGGACGCAAACCGCTCGATCTGATGTTTCATGGCGACACGGGTTGCTACACGATGCTGATGTTCGAGCCGACGAAGGAACTCATGCACAACTACAGCGGCATGGGTCTCGGCGGAGGGACGGGGGCGGGCATTGATCCGTTCATCACCAACAAGCAGGTCACTTTCCTGGGAGACTCGACATTCTTCCACAGCGGGATCGCCGCGATCTCGAACTCGCTCAAGCAACAACAGGACATTCTGTACGTCATCCTCGACAATAAGACGACCGCGATGACCGGACATCAGCCCGTGCCGTCACAAGGGCCCGACCTGATGGGTGACGAGACGTACAAGCAGAACATTGACCGCATTTGCGAGGCGTTGCTCGGCAACGGCGTCGAGGTCGTGCGCGCGAACCCCGAGTTGCGCGATCATTGGAAGCACGTGCTCGAGGAAACGATCCTGCGCGAGGGCGTGAAGGTCGTCGTGGCCGACAAGGAGTGCGGCATCACGTATCACCGCCGTGGGTCGCGCGCCGAACGGGCGACGTTGCGCAAGCAGGGCTACCTCCCGAAGAAAAAATACATCAACGTCACCCAGGAGGTGTGCGAGAACTGCCTCGAATGCACCAAGGGCACCGGCTGCCCGGGGCTGACGTTCATGGACACGCCGCTCGGTTCGAAGGTGCAGACCGATCTTTCCTGGTGCGTGGCCGACGGCGCGTGTCACCGGATCAAGGCGTGCCCTTCATTCGAGGAAGTGACCGTGCTTCGGAAGCAGGCCCCGCCATCGCCGTTGGAGGGCATTGACCTCACGAACCTGCCGCTGCCCGAGCCGCGGCGCTTCGACGGATCGTATCGAATTTACCTCGCGGGCGTCGGAGGCATGGGCATCGGCGTTTCGACGGCGACGCTCGTGCGAGCCGGGTTCAAGCAGGGCTACGAAGTGCAATTCTGCGACAAGAAGGGGCTCGCGATCCGCAACGGCGGAGTGTATTCGCAGATTGTTTTCTCGCGTGACGGATCGGACCACACCTGCAACATCATCCCCTACGGCAAAGCGGATTTGTTGATCGGGATTGATTTACTCGAAGCCGTGCGCAGCCTCTCGCCGACGACCAATCTCCGCGTCGCCAACCCCCAGCGCACCACCGCGGTTGTCAACACTTTCAAGACGCCGACGATCATGACGTTGCTCGGCGTGGACGATTTCAAGATCAGCGAACTGGAGGAGACGATGCGCCGGTACACGCGCAGCGACGAGTACTTCGGCCTCGAATTCTCCACCGTGTGCGAACATTACTTCGGTACGAAGCTTTACACCAACGTGTTGATGCTCGGCGTCGCCTTCCAGCGCGGGTTGCTGCCGATTGATCTGACGAACATCGAATGGTCGCTCAAGGAAACGATGGGCCCGGACGCACAGGCCAACCTCAACGCATTCGCACTGGGGCGACGGCTCGTGGTCAATCCCGAATTGATCTCCCGTCATCATCTGACCGAAACCTACGAGGAGTTCATTGCCGAACGGCTCGAATGCATCCGACGCGACCATCGCGCGGGACGCAAGCTGGCGGAGACGTTCGTCGCCTGCGTGAAGCGCGCGGAGAAGTTGCTCGGTCTTGGCGAACAGACCTGCAAGGACATTGTCTATCGGCTCTATGATTTGATCGAGTACGACAAGGGCAGGAGCGCGAACCGGTACCTCGATCTCGTCGAGCACGTGTTCGCATCCGACAGCGCGCAGTACGAATACGCGGCGACCAAGGCCGCAGTCTGGAATCTTCACCGCGTGATGATCATTAAGGACGAAGTGTTCGTCGCGCACCTGCTCACCAGCTACGAAAAGCTGCGGCGCGACTATCACCGTTATCACATTGATCCCGCGCGCGGCGACAAACTCATCTACCGGCACATCAACCGCCCACGCTTCGACCTCGGCCCGTGGCATTTCGAGTGGGACATGCGGACCCGCAACTGGATGTTGAACCTGATGAAACACATGCGCTGGCTGCGCGCGGTGTTGCCGGCATGGCACCGTCGCGAGAAGTTGCATCGCGATTGGTACATCGGTCTCGTGCGCGAGTTCCGTTACCACGACCGCGCCAGCTACGAGACCTGGGTAAAAATCCTCCGCACCCCCGAGCAGGCCACCGGCTTCCGCGAAGTGCGCTACCCCAAGATGGACGCCGCAGAGAAACAGGCGGCTGAGTTGCTGCAGCACCTCCAGCGTGGTCCGAAGCCCAGCGCTCCGCTGTTTCAGTTTGCAAAGTAGGCCGCCTCAGCCGCTCATCGCGCCGTCCAGCCGCCGTCTATCGAGATCGTGGTGCCGGTGATGTTGCGGGCGGCGGGACTCATCAGGAACTCGATCGCGCCGGCAATCTCCTCGATGGTGATAAATGCCTTTTTCGGCATCGGTTCGAGCATGATCTTCTGGATGACTTCCTCCTCCGACATCTTGTGCAGTTTCGCCTGGTTCGCGATCTGGGCGTCCACCAGCGGCGTGCGGATGTACGACGGACAGAGCGTGTTGATGGTGATGTCCACGTCAGCGGTTTCGAGCGCGATGGTTTTCGATAAGCCGAGCAGGCCGTGTTTGGCGGCGTTGTAGGCGGACTTGAACGGCGACGCCACGAGCGAATGGATCGAACCGATGTTGACGATGCGTCCGTAGCCGTTTTTGCGCATTCCCGGCAACACGGCACGCGTCACTGCCGCCGGGCCGTTGAGCATCACATCCACGAGTTGCTCCCATTTCGCCTGCGGGAACTCTTCGAGCCGCGCAACGTGCTGGAGGCCTGCGTTGTTGATGAGCACATCCACCGGCACATCAGCGATGGCTTGGAAGAATGCCTGGCGGCTGCTTTCGGAAGCGACGTCCAGTTCGTGGGCGCGTGAGGCCTTTGCCGCAGCGCCCATCAGTGAGATCGTTTCCTTCGCCGTCTCGATCTTCAGGTCGGCGGCGATGATCCGGTGGCCCGCACCGGCGAAGTGAAGGCTCAATCCCCGCCCCAGTCCGCTGCCCGCGCCGGTGATCAGGATGGTGCAGATTCGATTCGCCATGACGCGAGTCACTATTGTATATGGCCCCGGAAATGAAAGTCGAAACGATCAAGACCGTCGCCGTGCTGGGACTGGGCACAATGGGCCACGGCATCACCCATGTGTTCGCCGCCGCGGGCTACCGGGTGCGTGGATTCGACGACGTGCAGGCCGCGCGCGATTCGTTGCTCGAACGTTGCGAACGCAACCTGCGCCAGATGGCCGATGCAGGCGTGGTTGGAACGCAGAAGATCAAGCCAACCCTCGCTCGCATCCGGGTGTTCCCGACCGAGGAGGAGGCGGTGACTGGCGCGCAGTTCGTGCTCGAAGCGGTGCGGGAAGATCTGCCGACCAAGCAGGCGTTGTTCAAGCGGCTGGAGAAGGTCGTTTCTCCGACGACGATTCTCGCCAGCAACACCTCGACGTTTCCGATGACGAAGATCGCAGCGCGGCTGACGCATCCCGGGCGGTGCGTGGACATGCATTGGTTCAACCCGCCGCACATCGTGCCGGTGGTGGAAGTCGTGCCCGGAAAACGAACGTCGCCGCAGACGGTGAAGGCCACCCTCGCCCTTGCCGCACGCATCGGCAAAGTGCCCGTGCACGTGCGGCAGGAGATTCCCGGTTTCATCGTCAACCGCGTGCAGGCGGCGATGATCCGAGAGGTATGGGATTTGTGGGAGCGTGGCGTGGCGTCGCCCGAGGACATTGATCGCGCGGTGAGCGGTGCGATGGGCTTCCGGCTCGCCGCCATTGGTCCATTGCAGGTGGCCGATTTCGGCGGGCTCGATGTGTGGAAGAAAGTCTTCGAGGAACTCGTTCCCAAGATTCGCTCCGGGACAACGTTGCCCGCTGCCATCCAGCGACGGGTGGCGGCCGGTCATCTCGGTCCGAAAACGGGCAAGGGCATCTACTCGTACACGCCGGAATCCATCGAAGCGAAACGAGCCGAGCGTGACCGGCGCTTCCTCGCGCTGGCGAAGTTGTTCTACGCGTCACCCTGACGCTCCGAAACCGGCGCCAGCGTTTGGAGTTCAAGCTTTCGCTTGTGGGAGAAGATGCATTGCCGGACAAGCTGAAGCGTGAACTCCAAACGCAAGCCTGACACGCGTTCAGACTACTCATGCCGGCTTGGACGCGGATAGGGTCTGGGCTGGCCGCTCGTTTCCTGCACGAGATCGTCCACGGTGGCAGCGATGATTTCCTCCACCTGCGGCGCGAACGGCCCAGGAAGCTGGCATTCCAGCATGCCGGTCGTGCCCTCGTAGCCTCCTTCGCGCCAGACGCGCAACGACGGGATGTAGCACCAATAATCGTCGTTGTAGCCCGAGACCCACGTATTCTCCCAGCCGTACGTCCCTTTGAACCGCAGCGCGTAGTCGGCGACCGTCTCGCTGCTCAACGCGATGAACTTCAGGTCCGACCCGAATTGCGCGACGTGGATCGGATACCGCAACGAGCGCCAACGCCGGTCGCCGTTCTTGAGAAGCGACAATTGATATTCTACCTCGCGCTTCTGGACTCCCGTTCGGCCGCGAAGGAGCGCCTGGAGCTGCTGGCGCGTCGGCAACTTCTCGAACGGCAACTCCGTCTCGGCGAACGCCACGCGCAACGGCCCGCCTACCGGCTTCATATTCCCGGCGACCACCTGGCTGACTGCGACGGCGAGGATGCGTCCGTATGCTTCGCCGAGGCCGGGCTGCCAGCGCGGCAACGGGTTCGCATCCCCGCCACAGCCCTGCACGAACAAGGCGGTCGCACCGGGAAACATCGCCTCCAGTTCGTGTTGGGCGAACCCGGCGTAATCCCCGTTGAGCGTGCCATCGTTCACGCAGGTGGTGTGGCACGCATACCCGAACACGATCCCCCGCAACTCGCCCTGCGGTGATTTCACAGTCAGCACGGGAACATCCGGGTCAATCACCGTGGTCAGCGGACGTCCACCCCCGCGAGCGCGACGGCGGTTCACGGCGATGCCGGCGAGTCCTTGGCCAAAAGCGAGCGTGGCCGGGGAGAGATCACGGATGGCTGCGCCGATTACTTCCACAACCTGGTTGAGCAGTCGGGCAGTGTAGCGGTCACGCAACTCGGCAAAATGCTTCGTGAGATCGAAGTACAATGGCAGCACATCGCCCGTGACTGGACCGCTGTGGTTGTGCGAGGCGTTCAGGATCAACTGCGAACGGTCGAGCCCATATCGCTTCTTTGCGCGCTGTCCAATCGTGGCGGTCATGGTGCGGCTGAACCCAAGCAGGTCGGACGTTACGAGCACGGCGCGCTGTCCGCGCAAGTCCTGCAACGCGAGTGCCTTCACGAAAATGTGCTGGCTCACGCTCTGCATCGGCTTGGTGCGGGCACCCCAACCGTGCAGCCAGAGCGACTCGCTCGGGGTGATGTCCGCTTTGGCTACGCCCGCCTTCCACTGAGAAAGTTTTGATTTCATAAAGAGTAAGTCGGGCATTCTTCACCGACCAAGCTGTTACAGCAAGCAGAACGAAGCGAGAGAGAAAACTGCATCGCAGCGGGACGGCCACGAATGGCGGTCCTACCTCTTCCTCCGATTCAACATCGTTTCCTGCGCCGCGAGCGCGGATTTTGCGGCCTGTTCCGTCGCTGCGGGCGCGAGCCGTTGTCGTCCCTTGGCGCCTTTGCGCTCCAACTTCTTGAGGAAACTTTTCGGCAACGGTTCATTGCCCCAGAGCTTTCCGCCGCCCATCAACTGCCGCCACGCTTCGCGCCAGCGATGGATGTCCGTCACGCCGATCTCGGGCATGTTCTGTCGCCCCTTGCGGTCCGGCAACGCGCCGAATGGTTTGTGCGGCTCCGACTGATACCAGTACGCCACTGTCGCCAGATCGAGCGTCAGGTTGTCCGCGTGGCCGGTTTCGATGCTTCCACGGAGCGACTTCTGGAAAATGACCGGCTCTTCGATGTGAAACCGGTAGCAGTGCGTCCGACCGAGCCAGCCGATGTTCTTGTTCACGCGCGCGTAGCCGAAATACGGGTGACTGTAGGTTGTCTCGGGACCGTACGAGCTGTTGAAATAATCCTCCGTCCCCGTCCCATGCAACGAGGGCGGCCACGGCTCGCCATCAATGAAGAACATGTCGTCGCCTTCGCCGTACCACATCGGCGACGGGCACTGGACGTAGTAATTCAACCCCACGTAATGGCCCCGCCCCACGGCGTCCACAAACAGGTGATTGCACCGCTCGGTGCGATTCGGCGGGTCGGATCGAAACATCGTCCACTCGTTCTCCGAGTCCTCGGGCGGCGTGTTGATGCGCCGACGCCACTGAGCATGGAAGCGGGCGAGTTCGGGATCAATCGCGTCGTGCTCCTCATAGTCCACGTAGTAATAGAACGAGCCGCACGGCTCCGCACTGTCGTTCTCGATCTCGATGCGCGCGCCGTCGCTGAACGGCATCGAAAAGTAGGAATTCATTGCCCGCTTCGGCGAGGCGCACAACGGCAGCGCGACGTATTGATAGACTTCGCCCCAACCCTGACCGAAGAAATCGCCGAGCGGCGATTCGACCGACGGCCGCTTTTCGCCGTCCCAGTACATGCGGAGGATCATGTTCCGGTAATGCATCGGGTCGGCGTGCCCGGTGGTGATCCAGATGTGGCGGATGAAGCCCGCGCCCGGGATGTGTGCGATGTCCACGGTTTCGCCGGCGCCGATGCGCACGTAATCCTGGTTGTTGCCCAGCCGCGAGAAGCTCGATATGCGCTTGCTGCGGCCGGTCTTGTAGCGTGCGAGATTTTCGAGAAGTCCGTTCATGAGGGAACTTGGAACAGAAGACCGCCAAAAGCGCAAAGGAAATCGTGCGGCACCATCCCGGAACTCGAAGGCCCATTTAGACGCACGTCCGACGTCTAAATGGGCATCCGGGCGCGAGGCGCGGTCGGGTCAATAGCGGTAGATCATCGGCGGCGGAGCGACGATCACCGGATGGGCGGGAAGCTGCGGCGCCTTGTCCTCGTCCTGGATCGAGACGACTTCATCGTTGCGGAAGGTCACGGTCTTTCCGCCTGCCAGCACCTTCGTGTAGTACGCCCGTTCGAACATCTTGCCGTCCACGTAATAGTAATCACGCTGCGGGACGGACTTGTAGGTGCGATACGTCCACTGCTCCTCGACGCGATCCTCGCCGACCGTGCGGGAGCGTTCGTCGGGTTTGCCGAGCGCGGCCTGGACCTGCTCCTTGCTCATCCCGACCTCGATCTGCTTCTTTGCGATCAGTTCCTTGGTTCGCTTGGCGGCGCGGACGAGTTGCTCGATCTCGGCGCGGACTTCGTCGGGGATACGTTCGACGGCCTCGATGTTGACCCAACCGCGCGCCTTGCCGCTGGGGATGATTGTTTCCGCGTAATACCGGGTGTCGCTGAATCCGAGCAGCCACACGGTCTGGCCGGCTTCGAGATAGGCAAGCAGAGTAGATTGGTCGCGCGAGACGGTGAGTTTGGCGTCGCGCAGCACTTTCAGGGGGAGCGGTTTGGCATGGACCTGATCGAGGTAGATCACATCCTCGTAGCGAATCTCGGCGGCGGGGAGCGTCGCAGCCGATGCCACGATACACGAGAGGATGATGAGGACGGGCCGCTTCATGGTTTCCTCATCGGCACTCTAGTGGCGGGGGTGGATTTGTCAAACGCAGCGCTGTTCACCACCGTTGATGCACGAGCGGCCGAATCCGCGAATCGTAGAGCGCACGGATCTCTGCCATAGTCCCCCGGCTCAACGCAGGCAACGCGGACGCAGCGGCGTTGTCAGCAGCCTGTTGCGGGTTCTTCGCGCCTGGAATCGCACATGTGACGGCGTCGAACATGAGAATCCACCGCAATGCGAACTGCGCCATCGTCGCGCCCTTCGGCACGAGCGGGCGGAACCGATCCACAGCGGCGAGAGCGACATCGTAGTCCACGCCCGAAAACGTCTCGCCCACGTCGAAGAACTCTCCGTGGCGGTTGTAGTTTCGATGGTCGTCTTTGGCGAACCGGTGCTGTTTCGTCATCTTGCCGGTAAGCAGCCCGCTGGCGAGCGGCACGCGGGCGAGGATGCCGACCTTGCGCTCCTTCGCCAGCTTGAAAAACAGTTCCGCGGGACGCTGACGGAAGATGTTGAAGATGATCTGCACGGTCTGCACGTTTGGATACTCGATGGCCTTGATCGCTTCCTCGACCTTCTCGACGCTCACGCCGTAGTGGCGCAGCTTCCCGGCTTTCACGAGGCTGTCGAGCGCGTCGAACGTCTCCGGCATGTAGTACACCTGGGTCGGCGGGCAATGCAGTTGCAGCAAGTCGAGTGACTCGACTTCGAGGTATCTGAGACTGCGCTCGACAAAGGCAGTAAGGTTCTTCTTGTTGTACCCTTCCGCAACATGCGGTCGCAACCGACGACCGGCTTTCGTGGCGACGTACACGCGCGTCTTGTCCGCGCGCCGTTCCTTGAGCACCTTTGCGATCAACCGCTCGCTGCGTCCGTCGCCGTACACGTCCGCCGTATCAATGAAATTCATCCCGCAATCGAGCGCCGTGTGGAGCGCGGCGATGGCGTCGGCGTCGCTGACCTTGCCCCAGCCTCCGCCGATGGCCCATGCGCCAAAGCTGATTTCGGAGACCTTCCAACCCGTGCGTCCCAGACTTCTGTATTTCATGTCCATTCTCCCGTGAAGCTCCGTAAGGAGTGACCTGTTTATAGCACACGCCAAGGCTCGATTGCCAAGCTCCGTAGGAGCGGCATCTCGGATTCGTGTCGCTCGTATGGAGTTTGTCCCGGATTTATATTGAAGCACTATAAACAGGACGCTCGTGACGGAGCTAATGATCAGATGCAACAACCATTTCGCCATGCAAATAGGTTGTGATTCGAGAATAGAAGCGCAAAATGATTCCGAGCACTGCGTATGGCCGACATCGTTCTCACAACCATCAACGCCAAGTACATCCACTGCGCGTTCGGGTTGCGGTACCTGATGGCGAATCTCGGCTCGCTGCGTCCGCGCACGCGGATGCTGGAGTTCGACATCAACCAGCGTCCGCTGGAGATGGTCGAGGTCATCTTGCGGGAGAACCCGCGCATCGTCGGACTCGGCGTCTATATCTGGAACGTCGGACCGACGTTGCAACTCGTGGCGGACCTGAAACGATTGCGGCCTGACTTGGTGATCATCCTCGGCGGGCCGGAGGTCAGCTTCGAGACCGACCAGCAGGAGGTCGTCCGCCTCGCCGACTACGTGATCACAGGCGAAGGCGATCTCGCGTTTGCCGGGCTCTGCGAAAAGCTGCTCGCGGATGAGCGACCCGCCGAGAAAGTCATTGCAGCGCCTCTTCCGTGCTTCGATCAACTGGTCTTGCCTTACGATCTCTACGACGAGCGCGACGTCGCCCACCGCATCATCTACGTTGAGGCATCGCGTGGCTGCCCGTTCTCGTGCGAGTTCTGTCTGTCATCGCTGGACATCCCCGTTCGGAACGCGCCGCTCGATCTGTTTCTTGCCGCGATGCAGTCTCTGCTCGACCGCGGCGTGAAGCACTTCAAGTTCGTGGATCGCACATTCAATCTCAACCTCGCCATCAGCCAGCGCATCCTGCAGTTCTTTCTCGAACGCTGCCGTCCCGGAATGTTGCTGCACTTCGAGATGATCCCCGACCGGTTGCCCGAGTCGTTGCGCGCGATGATCGCGACATTTCCACCCGGTATCTTGCAGTTCGAGGTCGGCATCCAGTCGTTCAACGAGGAGGTCTGCAAGCTCATCAGCCGAAAGCAGAACAACGCGCTCGCCGAGGAAAACCTTCGTTTCCTCCGCAGCCAGACCGGCGTGCATCTCCACACCGACTTAATTGCTGGTCTGCCGGGTGAGGATGTCGAGAGCTTTGCGCGAGGCTTCGATCGGCTGGTCGCGTTAAGGCCGCAGGAAATCCAATTCGGCATCCTGAAGCGACTCCGCGGCACGCCCATCGTTCGGCACGATGCCGAATGGGGCATGGTCTATAGTCCGAATCCGCCGTACGAAGTGTTGCAGACCAAGCTGATTGATTTCCCGACGATGCAGCGGCTGAAACGATTCGCGCGCTACTGGGATCTCGTCGCCAACAGCGGCAACTTCGTCGAGACCACCCCGCTGATCTGGGAGAACGAATCGCCGTTCTGGAGTTTTCTGCGATTATCGGACTGGCTGTATGAGCGTGTTGGCAGGACGCACACGATTCAACTGACGCGATTGTTCGAGTTGTTGTCCCGATTTCTCCGCGAGCAGGGCCGGGACAAGCGCCAGATCGCAGAATCGTTGCTGCAGGACTACCGGCGCGGCGGACGAACAGATCGCCCGGCATTTCTGAAGGAGTACGCGGTCGCCGAGGACAAGCCGCAAACGGGTGTCGTTCCATCGCTCCGCCGACAAGCACGTCACTTGACTCGCACAGGGTAAAGTCAGGCAGTACCCCACAAAGCAACTTGCGGCAAACGTGGGAGGCGCCTCCCACATTGGCGCTATCCGCCGGCGACGACCTTGACAATCTCCAGCCGGTCACCGTCCTGAAGATGCGTGGAGTCGTAGGCGGACTTGAAAAGCACTTCGCCATTGCGTTCCACCGCCACCTGGCGCGGGTCGAGTCCCCTCGCGGTGAGGAATTGAGCGAGCGAACACGGAAGCTCAACAGATTCCGGCCTCCCGTTCGCGATAATGGTTGAACGTTGAGCGTTGAGCGTTGAGCGTTGAGCGTTCATGCCGTTGTAACCGACAGGCTCGCATCCCAGTCCTTCCACACCGCCTCGTAGCCCAGTTCTTTCAACCTCGCTGCGACCACAGCGGGCGGGCGTTCGTCTGCGATGTGAAATTGCTCCGTTGCATACTCGCCCTCCGACTGGATCACCGGCGCTTCGAACTTCATCCCCTTCCTGGTGATATGGAGGTTGTCACTCCCCGCTCCGGTGTAGCCGCCCGGCTCAGTGTGCGAACCGGCGCTCATCATTGTGACGCCCAACGGCACCAAGCCGTCACGCAGCTTGGCGGATTCACGCGTGCTCAACACAATCCCGACCTGCGGAAACGTCAGCCGCAACGCGCAGACCAGTTGCGTCAGTTCCCGGTTGCTCATCGGATACTTCGGCTCGAACTCCCCAGCAGCCGGGCGAAGCCGCGGCAACGACACCGTGATTTGCGCTTTCCAGCAGTGTCGCAACAGATACTCCGCGTGCGCCGCCAACGCGATCGCTTCCCCGCGCCAATGCCAGAGTCCGAGCAACGCGCCGATGCCAAGCCGCTTGAATCCCGCCGCGTAGCCGCGCTCGGGCGTTTCCAGCCGCCAATCGAAATCCTTCTTCGGCCCGGCAGTGTGCATCTCGCGATAAACCTCGCGGTTGTACGTCTCCTGATACACCACCAACCCTTCCGCGCCCGCCCCGACGATCTTCGCGTAGTCGGGCGTCTCCATCGGGCCGACTTCGAGGTTGATGCTCGGCACGCCTTCGCGATGGAGCAACGCCACGCAGTCGCGCATGTAATCGTTCGACGCGAACTTCGGATGCTCTCCCGACACGAGGAGGATGTTGCGGAATCCCTCGGCCAGCAGATACCGCGTCTCGGCGCGCATCTGGTCGGGCGTCAACGTCACGCGCAGGATCGGGTTGTCCCGCGAGAAGCCGCAGTACTTGCAGGTGTTGATGCACTCGTTGGAAAGATAGAGCGGCGCGAACAATCGGATGGTCCTGCCAAAGTGCAGTGTCGTCAACCGATGCGCCTCGCGTGCCATCGCTTCGAGGAAGTGCGGCTGCCCCGCCGCCGGTGAAAGCAGCGCGGCAAACCGTTCGAGCACGTTGCGGTGCGCCGACGCGAGCGCCCGCTCCACGTCCCCCTCCGTCGCGCGCTCGGCGCGTCGGGTCAGGATCGTGAGCGGCAGTTGGTTGAACTCGGTGACGAAACTCATGTCCGTGCATCAACCTTAGCTCAATTCCTCATGGCGGCGCAAGCCAGAGAGATGCGGTCAACAATATTCCACTCGATCACCCGTCCGATTCTCCTGGTTGACAATCTTGAAGTCGGTCTCGAACACCCCTTGTCAAAGCCCAGGCCGTGCGATAAGGTCGCGCGCACGTTCAGGAATGAATCCCAGATCCAATCTGCTCCTCAAAGCCAAACAACACGGTTTCTCCGACCGCCAGATCGCGGCGCTTGTCGGCGCGACCGAAGACCTGGTGCGCGCTCTGCGCAAACGGCTCGGCATCGTCCCGAGCTACCGGCTCGTGGACACCTGCGCGGCGGAGTTCGAGGCGTACACGCCGTATTACTACTCGACCTACGACACGATGGACGACGAGGTGCGCAAGACCGACACGCGCAAAGTCATGATTCTCGGCGGCGGACCGAACCGCATCGGGCAGGGCATCGAGTTCGACTATTGCTGCGTTCACGCCGCGTTTGCGCTGAAAGAGATCGGGTTCGAGACCATCATGGTCAACTCGAATCCCGAGACCGTCTCGACCGATTACGACACGAGCGACAAACTGTACTTCGAGCCGCTCACACTCGAAGACGTGCTCCACATTTACGAACGCGAAGGTTGCTGGGGTGCAATCGCGCAGTTCGGCGGACAGACGCCGTTGAATCTCGCGCTCGGGTTGCAGAAGAACGGCGTCAACATCATCGGCACGACCCCGCAGAGCATCGAGATCGCCGAGGACCGCAAGCTGTTCGCGGCGATGCTCGACCGGCTCGGCATCCCGCAACCGCCGAACGGTCTGGCCACCAACGAAGAGGAAGCGCTCGCCGCCGCGCGCAAACTTGGCTACCCGGTATTGTTGCGTCCATCGTTTGTACTCGGCGGACGCGCGATGCAGATCGTGTATAGCGACGACGAGGTTCGTCATTACATGAGGTTCGCAGTCGAGGCGTCGCCCGAACGGCCGGTGCTGGTGGACAAGTTTCTGGAAGAAGCGGTCGAGGTGGACGTGGATTGCATCGCCGACATCGGGATCGGCGGCGAAACGATTGTGCTCGGCGGGATGCTCGAACACATCGAGTTCGCCGGCTGCCATAGCGGCGACGCGGCGATGGTGCTGCCGCCGCACTCGCTGGCCAAAGGTCCGATCGAGACCATGCGCCGGTACACGCACGATATGGCGCGGGAGCTACGCGTTGCCGGCTTGATGAACGTCCAGTTCGCTGTGAAGGGCGACAACGTTTGGGTGCTCGAAGTCAATCCCCGCGCGTCGCGCACGGTGCCGTTCGTGAGCAAGGCCATCGGCCAACCGCTCGCGAAGCTGGCAGCAAAAGTCATGACGGGCGTGAAGTTGACGAAGCTTGGCTTCACCAAGGAAATCTGGCCGAATTATTTCTCCGTCAAAGAGTCGGTCTTCCCGTTCAGCAAGTTCCCGGGCCAGGACATCCTGCTCGGCCCGGAGATGCGTTCGACGGGCGAGGTGATGGGTATTGATGCCGACTGGGGTGCCGCCTACGCAAAATCGCAGATGGCAGCCGCGCCCGCACTGCCGCAGAAAGGGAAAATCTTCGTCAGCGTGCGCGACTCCGAGAAAGAGAGCGTCGTGGCGATTGCGAAGGAGTTCGCGAAGATGGGTTTCGATCTGTGCGCGACGACCGGCACCGCGAAAGTGCTGCAAGGTCGCGGTCTGACAGTGCAGGCGCTCAACAAACTGTCCGAAGGTCGTCCAAACTGTCTGGACCTAATCAAGAACGGTGAGATTCAACTCGTGATCAACACGCCCGCCGGCAAAACGCCCCGGGTGGACGAAGTGAAAATTCGCACCGCCGCGGTCCAGCATCGCGTGCCGATCATGACCACGCTCGCGGGCGCGAAAGCCGCCGTTCTTGGGATCGCGGCCATGCGAAACAAGGGTCTGAGCGTCCGAACGATCCAGGAACATCACGCGCAGCTTGGCGGAAGGTAATTCGTGACTCGTGATTCGCAATTGGTGATTGGGCCGCGATGCATTGCGTGCTCGACTCTCAAATTACGAATTACGAATCTCGCGCCATGCAAAACGTCGTCGTCGAGAAACCCTACCGGTTCGTACCGCCAACCACTGGACGGTTCTGGCCGGTGTTTCTCGCGCCGCTTCTCCCGCGATTCCTCGATCGCTTCCATGGAATCGAGCACGTCGAATGTCGTGGGGTCGAGCATCTCCGTCGTTCGCTCGATGCACAGCACGGTATCTTGCTGACGCCCAACCACTGCCGGCCCGCCGACCCGCTTGTGCTCGGCATGCTCGCCCGGGAGTTGCGTCAGCCATTGTTCACCATGGCGAGCGCCCATTTGTTCCTGCAAGGCGGACTCCGCGCATGGCTGCTGCCGCGGCTTGGTGCCTTCAGCGTCTATCGCGAAGGCATGGATCGCCAGGCGTTGAAGATGGCGATTGAGATTCTCTCCGAAGCGACGCGACCGCTCGTCATTTTCCCCGAGGGCGTCATCTCACTCACCAATGATCGTCTGAACCACCTCCAGGACGGCGTCGCGTTCATCGCACGCAGCGCCGCCAAGCAGCGCGCCGGCAGCGAACCCGCGCGCAAAGTGGTCGTTCATCCCATCGCCATCCGGTATCTCTTCCGCGGCGACCTCAACGCCGCGCTCGTTCCCGTGCTCGACGACATCGAACGGCGACTTTCCTGGCAAACGCAGCATTCGCTTTCGCTGATCGAGCGCATCTACAAACTCGGCCACGCGTTGCTCTGCCTCAAAGAGTTGGAATACATCGGTCAACCACAGACGGGCACGATTGCAGAGCGGCTTGACCGGCTGATGGATCACCTGCTCGTGCCGCTGGAAAAGGAGTGGCTCGGCGGGCATCGCGAACCGACCGCGGTCCTGCGCGTCAAGAAACTCCGCGCCGCGATCGTGCCCGATCTGGTCGGCGGCGAACTCACGGAAGAAGAGCGCGCGCGACGCTGGCGGCAATTGGGCGATCTCTATCTCGCGCAGCAGGTGTCGAAGTATCCACCCGACTACATTCGCAACAACCCGACCTCCGAGCGCCTGCTTGAAACGGTCGAGCGCTTCGAGGAAGACCTGACCGACAAAACGCAAGTGCATCGCCCGATCCATGTCGTGATCGAGGTCGGAACTGCGATCGAGGTCGGTCCCACCCGAGAACGCGGTGCCGCTTCCGATCCATTAATGGAACGAATCCGCAGGCAGTTGGAAGAAATGCTGGGTCGGCTCACGAAGGAGACAACCGGTGCCCACGAGTGAGACAACCAACCAAGGCGCACCCCGGCTTCGGCTTGTCCGCGCCGCGCTCGTTGTGCTGGCGCTTGTGCTGTGGTTCGTGAGCCAGTCTTTCCTCGCCCACCGCCCGGCACCGGGCGGCCGTGTGAACGATACCGTGCACGCGCTCACCGCGCCATTGCATCAATCCCTGCTCGATCACCCGGCTGCCGCAAACGCGGTGCTGATTGTGAGTTCGGCCTTCATTGATGTGTTCGGATTGTTCCTGCTCGCCACGGCGATCTTCGGGACCACGATGCGACCATTCCTGGGGCTGATCCTGCTGTTCACGCTGCGACAGGTTTTCCAATTCTTCATTCCGTTGCCGCCGCCCGAGGGAATGATCTGGCGATACCCTGGTTTTCCGTCTTTGTTTGTCACGTACGGAACTGCGAACGACTTTTTCTTCTCCGGTCACACTGCCATCGCGATCTACGCCTCCGCGGAGCTCGTCCGGCTGCAACGGCACCCGTTGGCAGTTGTCGGTTTTGGGGTTGCGTTGCTCGAAGCCGCGACGGTAATCGTCCTGCGGGCGCATTACACGATGGACGTCGTTGCGGGCGCCGCCACGGCGTTGCTGGTGGCGTTGCTGGTTCCGCGTCTCGCGGTTCCGTGTGATCGCGCGCTGGAGAAACTCTGCAGCCATGCTCGAACAAATTGATCACGTCAACCTCGTCGTGGACGACCTCGAAGCGATGATCGCGTTTTACCGCGACGTGCTCGGTCTTCGCGTCACGAAAGAAGTCGCCATCAGCGGCCAGTGGGTCGAGACAGTCGTCGGACTCAAGAATGTGCGGGCCGACGTGGTGTATCTCGACGCACCCACCGGCCCGCGCATCGAGTTGATCCGGTATCGGTCGCCTGAGGGCACGCGTCCCAACGGATTGGGTGCCGGGAACACGAAAGGTCTCCGTCATTTTGCTTTCCGCGTGACGGACATCACTGCGACGGTTGCGAAGCTGAAACAGGCGGGCGTTCGCTTCGAGAGCGACGTGGAGCAGGTCCCCGACAGTCAGGTTACCTATGCCGGGGGTGCACGAAAGAGAATCGTGTACTTCTATGATCCGGAGGGGAATCTGTTGGAGTTGTGCGAATATCGCTAGCCCATCCGTTTCCGCGGTCAATATGCTTCACGATCGTGAAGTATATTGACCGCGGAAGAAGGGGATCGGTTTTTGTTTGCGGGAAAGTGCTCACCGGGTAATCTCCCAGCCCCATGAAACCGAAATTCGATTTCGTCCGCTCGCACGGACTCGGCAACGACTACATCGTGATGGAGCCGCCCACGCTCGGCTTCGAACTCACGCCCGCCCGCATCCGCGCCATCTGTCATCGCAACATGGGCGTAGGCTCGGACGGCATCCTGGCGTTGGCGAAAAGGAAACGCGGCGCCGACTTTGCCCTGCGCATCCTCAACCCCGACGGTTCGGAGGCGGAGAAGAGTGGCAACGGACTGCGGATTTTTGCCAAGTACCTCTACGATCATGGGCATACCACGAAGACCGAGTTCACGATCCACACACTCGGCGGGGTTGTGCGGGCGAAGCTTCTGCTGGAGCAGGGACGCGTCACGGCCGTGCGCGTGGACATGGGCCGGGCGCGCATTGATCGCAAGCTGACGAAGCTCAAGGTTGCGGGCCAGTTATTGCCCGTCACGTCGCTCTCGGTGGGCAACCCGCATTGCGTGACCATCGTGGACGACCTCAAGAAGGTGGACCTGTTCAGGCTCGGGCCGCTGATCGAGAACCACGGCGTGTTCCCGAACCGCACGAATGTCCAGTTCGCGCAGGTCGCTTCGCGCCACGACGTCCACGCGTTGATCTGGGAACGCGGTGCGGGCCACACGCTGGCATCGGGATCGAGTTCGTGCGCGGTGGCGGTGGCGTGTTTTGCGAAAGGTTTGGTGGAAAGTCCTGTGACCGTTCACATGGAAGGCGGCGACCTGACGATCGAGCTCACGAAGAAACTGGACCTCGTGATGACCGGCCCGGTCGAGGAGGTGTGTGTCGGGACTCTGAGCGAGGAGTTCCTCCAAAGGTTGGGACGGCTGTAGGGGCGCATGGCTGTGCGCCCTATGGCATTAACGCATCATCCAAAATGGGCGCACAGCCCTGCGCCCCTGCTTTTTCTTTCAGCCAGCAACGACACACTGTAATCTCCGGCCATGCCCGGCTTCTACGATTCCATCCTGCGCCCGCTTCTGTTCCGACTTGACCCCGAGTCGGCGCACGAGAAGGCAATCTCGCTGATGGAATGGGCGAGTCGGGAGCGAATGCTGCTCTGGCTATTGCGCCGCATGCACGACATCGCCGACCCGCGTCTGAAAATCTCGCTCTTCGGCTTGAGCTTTCCCAACCCGGTCGGACTCGCGGCAGGGTTCGACAAAAATGCGGTTGCGTTCCCGGCCCTGGCGGCGCTTGGATTCGGGTTCGTCGAAGTCGGCACCGTCACGGGGCTTGGTCAGCCGGGCAACCCGAAGCCGCGGATGTTTCGGCTTCCCGAAGAACAGGCCCTCCTCAATCGGCTTGGCTTTAACAATGACGGCGCGGAGACGGTTCGCAACCGGCTGGCCACTTTCTCTGATGAGCAGCGACAGGGGCGTCCGCTCGGGATCAACCTGGGCAAATCAAAGATCGTCTCGCTCGACGACGCCACCGCTGATTACCTGCGCTCGTTCCGGCTGCTGAAACCGTTCGGCGATTATTTCGTGGTCAACGTCAGCAGTCCGAACACGCCCGAGTTGCGCAAACTGCAGGACAAGGAGCGGCTCGATGAATTGCTCGACGCGCTCCAACGCGACAACAATGGCGCGAAACCGATCCTGGTGAAGATCGCGCCCGATCTTTCGTTCGAGCAGATGGACGACGTATTGGGTCTGATCGAGAAACACAAGATGCGGGGCATCATCGCAACGAATACGACAGTCCAGCGACCCGGGATCCCCGGCCCCGTCAAGGACGAGCAGGGTGGCTTGAGCGGACGGCCGGTGCGGGAGTTGGCGAACGACTGTATTCGCCATCTCTGGAAACAGACGAAAGGCCGCGTCCCGATCATCGGCGTCGGTGGCGTGTTCACAGCCGAAGATGCGTATGAGAAAATCAAACTCGGTGCGTCGTTGGTGCAGGTTTACACCGGGTTCGTCTATGGCGGGCCGGGCACGGCGGCGCGAATCAATCGTGGCTTGCTGCGGTTGATGGAGCACGATGGGGTAAAGCAGATTTCCGAACTGATTGGGAAGGCATGATGAGATGCGTTTGTAGTAGAGCGCTTCAGCGCGGCCGTGAGAAAACTCTCTCCGAACTGCGAGCCCGCGCTGAAGCGCTCTACTACAAGCGTGCACACGATACTGTTCGGAATCCGTTCCCATGAGATGGTTCAAGCGCATCGTTGCCGGGACAGCATTGCTCCTGCTGCTTTGCGTCGCCGGCTGGATTTTCTGGCCGAGCCGGCAACCCACCGAACTGGAATTGCTCAAAGGCGTCCCACCCGACGCGGATGCGGTTGTCCTGCAACGCCATCTCGCTGACCATTGGAAGGCGCTGCGAGGTTCAGCATTCTTCACCGCCCTGAAAGAACATGCGCTGTTGCCGGCCCGGGTGGAAGCTGATTCGCGGACGAAACGGGTGATCGAGAACGCCGTGCTGGATCTGTTCGGAGCACGCGCGGTTGTCTTCGTCCCACACGGCACCGACAGTGTGTGCCTCGTCGCTGCCGTGACGCCTCGGGTCAAATGGCTGTGGTTGAGAGCGAAGCTGTTTCAACTCCTGCCGAAGTCGGGGTTCGCACTCTTCACCGGGCAGGTCCAGGGACAGGCGGTCAGCGAGATTCAACTCGAGCATAACGCCGATGTCCGCCTCCACTTCGGGCGACGCGGCAATCTTTTCGCGATTCTGTTCCGCGGTTCCGCGGAAACGCTTGCAGGCGTTCTTCGGCGTTCAGACGGCACCGGACCGGAAGAGTTTCGAGAGGTTGCGCGTTCGAGAAGCGATGCGACTCAGCTTGGTTTCTGGCAACGTGAGGCGGGGAGGGCGACGTGGGTCCTTTCTCGCACCAATGCCAACGTAACTCGGATCGAACTGACTCTGCCCAAACAACGCGCCGTGCGTCTCCCCTGGGACGCCGCGCGCGGGCCGCGCAGCATGGCGTTGATCCAAAAGCTGTTTCCCGATCAGGGCGTGATGACGCTGCGGGGGCGGGCGTCGCATTGGATGATGGCGTGGGACAATGTCGTGGCGTGGCTCGGCTTGCCGGCCAACCTGTATTCAGAAGCACTGCAAACGCGGCTCAAGTACGGCGAGCAACTTTCGCACGGCGTGTTCCCGTGGTCGGGTGCGGGCGACGAGCTGGCATGTGTGATCGCGCCCGCGGTGGCCGACACGCCGAGGCCGTGGCTGACCATCGTGGGCGCGGCACGTTGTTGGGAAACGAATGACATGCAGACGGCAATGAGTCAGTTCCTGCCATCGCTCGGTCGCGCCATGGGTGCCGAGTTGCCGCTGCATTCGCCCGAGTCACCGGGCGGTGATTTCGTCGTCGGCTGGAGACGCAATGACGGGACCGAATCCCCGCTGTTCAGCTACCGGTACGCGGATGGGTTGGTGATTGGGAGCAATTCGCGGCAGACGCTTCGGCAGTTTGACCCCGCACCTTTTGCGGCTCAGACGCTGGAGTCCGTCCAACCCGAGAACCAGTTGTGGTGCAAGCCCGCCGAGATTGGCGCGATGCTGCAGGCCGTGGCGGTCTTGAACCAATTCGCGGGCAACGCCGAGCTTTCTCGCGATTGGAACAGGGCGGCGTCGGTGATGAAGGCGTTGCGCGAAGCGCGCCTCACGGTACGCGTGGAGATGGAAACGGTAGGCTATGAGTTCGAGTTGAATGCACGCTGAAGCCGTTGCTCGAATGGGGGGCGGCCGACTCCGTCGGGCGACCGACCGTTTTCCAAGCAGGCCGCGTAGTCGCCCGACGGAGTCGGCCGCCCACGTTTCACAGGAGTTGCAGCTACAACTTCGCCAGCGTGTCGGTGCCGAACGGATGGAGGTGGAACTCCTGCCCGGCATCCAGGATCGTCTCCCACATATACTCCGCGAACTCACGTGGGAAATGCAGGTCGAACCGGTCGCCATTGCGGATGACGAGAGTGTGCGTCAACGCCACCGAACAGACGGCGTGACCGCTCGCGCCGAGGTTGGTGAAGTTGAACGCAGAGATTTTCCGCATCAGCTTCTCCGAGTTCGGCCCCGCGACGATGAACGACGCAAATCCCGAGCTGGTCGGAATGACGTGAACGTCCGCCTTGCCGGCCGCGGCCTGGGTTAACTGCTTCGTGACCGCCTCGACCGCGTTTGGTTCGATGATCACGGCGAAATGCTGGTCGTGAACCCGGTATGGCTTCGCGCCGTGCAACGACAGCCCTCCGGCAAAAGCCGTTGCGCCTTTGCCCTTGATTTCGACGCGTCCGCACGCGGAGTTATCGCACACGCCGACGGATGAGCGCACGCTGGCCAGTTCGCTCTCCACACCCGTGAAGGCCGTTACTTGCAGCCAGCCGTCGCGCTGTGCGAACTGTGCGTGGTGATGCTCGTGAACGTGATGGATCGGCGATCGTCGGATTGGTTCGAATGTGGTGGCCATAGTGGTAATTGGTAACTGGTAATTCGTAATTGGTAATTGGGGATTGGTCATTGGCGGCACCCAATTACCAATTACCAACTACTGATTACTGATTACCCCTTCAATTTCTTCCCCTCCGGATCATAGAACGGCTCCGTCACAACCCTTGCCGTCTCCAATCTTCCATCCACGCGCACGGCCACCTCGCTGCCCTCTTTGGCGTGCGCGACCGGCACCCATGCGATGGCGATGGATTTGCCGAGCGTGGTGCTGAACCGGGAACTGGTCACGCGTCCGACGGAGCGATCGTTCTCGACGATCTGGCTTCCTTCGGGTGGCGTGATGCCGTCGTTCATCACGATGCCGACGAGCTTGACCCGGTTGCCGCGCTCCGACACGGCCTTGAGCGCGCGCTTGCCGAGGAAATCGGGCTTGTCGAACTTCACCGCCCAAGCGAGATCGGCCTCGAGCGGGTTGCTGAGAGCATCGGTGTCCTGGCCGACGATGATGTGGCGCTTTTCGAGTCGAAGAACGCGCTGTGCCTCGACTCCAAACGGCGAGATGCCGAACTCGCGCCCGGCCTTCATGATCTCGTCCCAGAGGTAGTCGCCGAACTCGGATGGGTAATGAATCTCGAAGCCCGCCTCGCCGACGAATCCGATCCGCATCAGCAACGCCGGCACGCCCGCCACGGTCGCTTCGAGACAGCCCAGGTACGGCAGTTTCTCCGCGCTCACATCGGCGTCGGTGAGTTTCTTGAGGACGTCGCGAGCGCGCGGGCCGGCAAGGTTCACTGCGGCGCGTGCGCCGGTAAGGTTGGTGACGGATACATCCCAGCCGGTGCCGACCAGCCACCAATCGAGCCATTGCAGCACGCCTTCGATGCTGCCCGTGCTGGTGGTCATGTAGAATTGATGCTCGCCGAGCCGGGCGGTGGTGCCGTCGTCGAAAATGATCCCGCTGTCGTCGCACATCACACCGTACCGGGTGCGGCCGACCTTGAGGTTCGACCACGAGTTGATATAGACCTTGTCGAGCAGCTTCACGACGTCGCGCCCGCGCAGGTCAATCTTCCCGAGTGTGCTCACGTCAATCAGCCCGGCCCGCTCGTGGACGGCGCGGATTTCCTCGGCGGCATCGGTGTAAATCTCCGGGCGCATCCAGTCGCCGAGATTGGTCATCTTCTTCGGCTTCATCCGCAGTTGCGCACCGTAGGTCGGAATGGTTTTGTGCGGGTGATACATGCGACCCGCCAGGATGCCCATCGTCACCGGCTGATACGGCGGTCGTGATGTGGTCGTGCCCGTTTCGGAAATGGATTTGCCATTGGCCTTGGCACAAATGCCGACGGCGGTCATCTGGCACATCTTGCCCTGGCACGGTCCCATCGCGACGGTGCTGTAGCGTTTCATCGTCTCGATGCTGTCGAACCCTTCGGCAACGGCGTCGTAGATGTCTTTCTCAGCGATGTCTTCGCAGAAGCAGACGAACTTCTTTCTCTCCGCGGACGGGATGGATGAAATGGTCTGGGTGAACGATGTCAGCGGGATCGCGGCGCGTTGTCTCCGCAAATCGTCCGCGGCCTGTCCCGTGGCGGCCCGGCCCGCGATCCGTCCTTCGAGCAGGATGGCATCGAGCGAATGCGTGCCGTTGACCTGGCCCGCGGCGAAGTGCGTCTCGTTCAGTTTGAGGCAAACGAACTCGCCGAGCTGGTTGTCATAGCTGGCCTTGTTGCCGGCCATCTCGAGAAGTTGCGTCTGCGGATAGAAGCCGACCGAGACCGCGATGATGTCGCAATGGATCTCGCGTTCGCTCCCCTGGACGATCTCGCCGTGATCGTCGAGCCGGGCGACGACCGCGCCTTCGACGTGATTGTGGCCGCGCGCTTCCTTGATGACGTGCCCGGTCATCACGCCGACGCCTGCGCTCTTGAGCTTGCTGATCACGCCGGCAGTGTCGGTCGGCTTGGCGCGCATCTCGATCACGCCCGCCAGCTTGAGCCCCGCGTCGAGCAACTCACTCGCAAGCGCCAGACCGTAGTCGTTGCCCGAGACGACGAGCACACGCTCGCCGACTTTGATGCCGTAGAGATTGACGAGCCGTTGGACGCCGCTACCGAGGAGCACGCCCGGCAGATCGTTGTTGTGGAACACCAATGGACGCTCGAGCGCGCCCGTTGCGGCGATGACCTTCTTGGCGCGCAGCTTGATCTCGCGGCGCCCCTGTTGGATTCCGAGCAGATTGTCTTCGTAGAAACCGAACACGGTTGAACTGCGAAGAACTTCGATGTGGGCATTGGCCTCGACCTGCGCGACCAGCTTGCGGGCGAGCTCGAACCCTCGGATGGGTGATTGGTTATCGGTTATTGGTAATTGGTTCTTGGTGAGAGGGACCGGACGAGTCTGAAATCGCAGATGCCCGCCGAGTTCCGGGTTCGATTCCACCAGGACGACTCGCGCGCCCGCCTTCGCCGCTTCGAGCGCGGCGCTGAGTCCCGCCGGGCCGCCGCCGATCACCGCCACCTCGCAGTGGAGGTTCAGCTTGTCATAGGCGTAATCGGGCTCGATCTCGGGATCAATCTTCCCCAAGCCGGCCGCGTTGCGGAGGACGGTCTCGTAATACGGCCAGACCCAGCGCGGCTTGTAAAACGTCGTGTAGTAGAACCCGACCGGCATCAGCGAATCGAAGTATTCGCCGAAGGACATCACGTCGAAACCGAGCGATGGCCAGGCGTTCTGATGTTTCACCTTCGCGCCCGCCCGCACCAACTCCGTACAGGATCGAACGTTCGGCGTGCCGTCCACGTTCATCATGCAATTCGGACACGCCCCTGCGCAGCACAGCAGTCCGCGCGGACGATGATACTTGAAGCTGCGCGTAAAAATCCGCTGTCCAGCCGCGTAGAGCGCCGACGCGATGGTTTCGCCCTCGAACGCCTCGATCGTGCGTCCGTCAAACTCGAAGGTCACGCGTTTGCCGCGCTGAATAGCCTGATGCGGTTGTTGCGGTAAGCGATGATCGCTCATAAAATTTCGTTCCCAAGCCAAAGACGGGCGCGTATATTGGCGAGGCAACCCGGCCTTAGCAAGTCATTTTCGGGGAAGGACCATGGAGCTGCGTAATCAAGTTGTATGGATCACCGGCGCGAGCCAGGGAATCGGTCGCGCCACAGCCGAAGCATTCGCCGCGGCGGGATCGAACGTGATCCTGACTGCCCGAACGGAAGGGCTGCTGCAGACGCTGGCTCATGATTTTCGCGATCGGGGCTGCAAAGCGGTCGTGCTCCCCGGCGACATTTCCAAGCCGGACGTGGTCGAGCGGATCGGCGAGCAGATTGGCAAACAGTTCGGTCGGCTCGATGTGTTGATCAACAATGCGGGTGTCCTTACGCCGCACAAACCCATCCACGAAATCACTCTCGAGGAATGGAGCATCAACATGACCGTGAACCTGCGCGGACCCTTCCTGTGCACGCGCGCGGCGCTGCCGTTGATGCTGGCCGACCACAAGGGCGTGATCGTAAACGTGTCGTCAGGCGCGGGCAAAAACGCCCACGCGGGCTGGGGGGCTTATTGCATCTCCAAAGCGGGTGTGGAGATGCTGACGCGGGTCAGCGCCGAGGACTACAAGGACACCGGAATTCGTTTCTATTCGCTCAATCCCGGCGCCACGCGCACCCGGATGCGCGCGCAGGCCGTCCCCGGGGAAGACCCGAAGAGACTCAAGACGCCCGACAAGGTGGCGCAGTTCATCCTGCGACTGGTGCGCGGGGAACTGAACCATCCGAGCGGGGCCACGGTTGAGTATTCGTAGGGGCGCAACTCGTTACTGCCACCCGATCGGCCCCCGTTGTAGTGGCCGCCGTCCCCGGCGGCTTTCCCTTCGACCCTGCACAGCCAGCGCCCGGGGACGGGCGCCGCCACAACGGTGGCAGTATCGAGATGCGCCCATATGAGACAGACAGGCGATCATTAGATTGGACACTCTTGCACCCATGCAGAGATCGTCTTGCCTTCCAGGGTTGCCACGACGGCATGCCAGTGATCCGGCATCACCACCAACGACGCCAGCGAGATGGTGCCTTGTGCTGCATGATGGCAGCAAGCGGTGCCGATGATTTCGGCAATGGGGGATTCCCTAGTTCCAGTTCAGCGAAGCTGTTCAGCCCGTTGAAGAGCGCCCCTGACGTACCCAAGCAGGCACTTTGGAATGCATCGGTCCATGCATGATGAGCGGCAGCATGCGACCAAGTCTGGCTTTCGCCAAGGCAAGGACGCAACGTCGCCAAGCTCCGGCGTTGCGTTGAGTCTTGGCGTCTTTGCGCAAGATTTCGCCGGAGCTTCACCCTTTCTCAAGGATTCACTTGTTGACGGCCAGCATCACCGTCACGTCCGCGCCGCTCTGCTCGATAATTCGGACTTTGTTGCCGTCGCGTCGCACAACCAGATGCACGTCGCCGACGGGCGTGAGGATCGTCGCGCGCATCTCGGGATGATTCGGCAGAGCGATCGGGTCAATCCGCACGGTGCCGTTCTGCCACTGCGCGTTCCAGCAATGCGCCTGCGCAAAGGGCAGGTGCTGCAGCGTCTTGTTGAAGACGTGATAATCGCCGCGGTGCGGTTCGGAGTGTGCCCAGTGCTTCTCGAAGAACCGCAGCCACGTCTCGAAATACTTTGGGTCGCCCGTGTGCCGCGTGAGCACGTTGAGCAGCCGCGCCTTGTGACCATGGGCAAACGGCCACGGCGTGGGTAGCTTGCCGCCGGTCTTCGGCGCGCGGAAGCGAATCCACGGGTCGAACCGCGTGCCCCCGTACTCCGTCTGGTAAGGCCAGTAGTCCTTTTCCTCGCCGCGGACGAAGGAACTCATCATGAACTCGCCCGCCTTCTCCACCGCGCGCCACAATGTCGGTTCGCCGTGACCGCGCAACAGGTAATCCAACACGGGGTCGGTGGCGAGGTTGGCCATCCACGGCTTTTTCACCACCTGCCCGATGCTGTGCACGCCCACGGTGCCGCCCTGGTCGTTGTAGGAACCGTCGGGCAACTGGCATTGAATCAATCGCCCGATCGCCTCGCGCGCCATCGTGAGATAGTCTTCCTTGCCGGTGTAGTCCCAGAGAAACATCAGACTGCGCAGGCTTCCGCCATCGCGACCGAACGCAAACCGCGGCCAGTTGTGCCGGTCAATCCAATACCAGTGCGAGGTCGCCGACTCGGCACATTCAAGCAGGTACGGGTCGCCCGTCTCGAGATGACCGAAGATCAGCCCCGCCGTGCGGAACAACGGCGGCGCGATCGAGCCATCGAACGGGTAATCTGTCATGCGGATCGTTTCAGTCGAATGATCGAACGCGATGTCCGCCATGTGGTACGCGTCCCGGAGCGCGCGCCGGCAATGCTCGTTGTCGCCCGAGCGATAGGCGTAAAGCAGTTGGGAGTAAGGCGTCTCTCCTTCCCACGAGCCTGCTATGATGTTGTCGTCGAACCGACCGCGTCGTTCGTGCGCGCACGCCTCGTAGGTGCGGTCAATGCGGGCGTCGAGTTCGTTCCGCACGGGTAACACGCCGTCGGGCCAGAGATCGCCACAGAGCGCATGCCACCACTCGGGTGCGACGAGCCGGCTGACGACCGGCGCCGCCTCGCCCAGGCCGAAGCGGAATCGAACGGTGCGCGCCACGCCCTTGGGAAGCATCTTCTGGAATGCGCGGACACAGAAGCCATCCTTTCGTCCGCCGCGAAATTGCCCGCCGGCAACCTCGACGCCTTCGTAGGGCTGGAACACGACCACACCTTTCTCGCTGCGCAGACTGCCGGGGTGCTGTTCGCTGACCAGCGGCGCGGCATCTTCGAGGTTCATCGCAGCCGAGCCGAGCGAGAAGCGTTCGCGCGAGCCGTCCCAGGCTTCGTCCATTCGCTTGGGTTTGTCAGGCACGAGACCGATCACGGGTAGCACGTCCTTGAGATCGCGTCCCTCGTCGAAACGGTGGTTGTTGATGTGGCGGGCGCAGACCTGCACGACGCCGTTGGCGAAGCCCAACGCGAACACCTCGGCATAGACCCAGTCGTGTTTGTGCAGGCGGGGGCTTCCGAAAAATGTCTTCTTGTGGCGAAACTCCTTCGCGTGGACGGTGGACGCCTCGATGTACCCGCCCGCGCGAATCGCTTTCACCAGTGGCCCGGCCCAGAGCGTCTCGACGCGCACCCATTCCCACCAGTGCAGTTCGTTCTTCCAGCGAAGTCCCATGCGCAACCCGAGCGAACCGCCTTCCCAACGGAACACGAGATCGCCGTGCTGATACGGCAACATGCCCCTGAGGTCTTGATCGAAGACCCGGACCTTCACGTCCACCTCCGACGTACCACGGGGAGCGGGCGCCGGCTTGCCCAACTGAAACTCGCGCGGCAACGATTCGTCCGCCATCGCGAACATCAGCCGACGCCGAGGCGCGCGCGTGCGCCCGCTCTGCGAATCCGGCCACCATGCGATGTCCTGGCATTGCGTGGCGACGCCGCGCAGTCCGGCGGGAACGTTCCCGCGCTTCGGGATCGGCAGGCTCGCCATCGCGATGCGCGAATCCGAGTGCCATTCCTTGTTATCGAGTCGCAGCAACGAAATTGTCTTTGAGTCCATGCTTCTACCTTCGAATTGGCGGGATTACACGGGCGGGAGCGTCTGGGAGCAACTGCAAAGTGGCGGCACGCGGTGAGGCGATGTGGTTTTGTGAGGACCCGAACCGCGTGCGTTTGGAGTTCAAGCTTCAGCTTGTCCGGCGCAAGTCAACGGCGCAAGCTGAAGCTTGAACTGCCAACGAAAGCCGGGAACGCGCAAACCACACGCTAGGTCGCCGCGTCGGCAACGGCAGCCCACTCCTGATTCAGATGTTCCAGCGAGCCGGTCACATCGGCGAGTTCCCGATTCAGTTTCGCAGCGGTGCCGTTCGAGTCGCTGGCCGGGTCTTCCAGCGCGGGACAGAGAACCTCGTCGTTGCCGCTGAAGATGATTGTGGTCGGACAGGCGATCGCGGGCAGGATGCCGAAGGGTCGTTCCATTTACCAAAGCCCCAGGTTGACCCGTCCGATGTGAAGTTTCTTGTTCGATCTGTTCTCAATCGCCAGGTGGTTTGCGCCCGGCCGCAGGCAGGAGGACTCGACCACAAACAATCGGCAGTCTTCTTTGCGAGGCCGGACCGACCCGGCGGCCTTCGGTTCAACGTATTCGACGAACAACTCGGCGTATTCGGTGGGAGGCCCGAGAAAGAAGGGGGGCGCTGGGGTCGGCTGCCCGTTGATGGAAAGACCGATGTCCCCGCCACTTTGAATCAACGCCCGCGCGTGTTGCGCAGGCAAAGCCGCGGACGGCAAACGAAGCAGCAGTTCCAACCGGCCGCCTGGGGCAAGCGAGGTGGGCAGTTGTCCCGGCAGGTCTATGTCCGCGATGCGGTGTGCCCGGTGCGCGACGGAAAACAGCAGCGGCTTGCGTGCGGCGGATCGGGGATCGTGCAGTCCCTCCAGCCAATGGTAGGGTCGGGCAAGC
>CAZOTB010000080.1:0-6633 GCA_964582645.1 uncultured Verrucomicrobiota bacterium
CAGAACGAACAGGAATGCAGTCCACATCGGTCATCGTCAGCTTGCCGGAAACGGTGGTTCCACCACCCGCCCGCAAAGTGCGCACGCGAAACGCCCCGCTCTTCTATGCCTTTCTCGGTTCGATTGCGATTCATCTGGGTACGTTGGCCGTCTTCCAGTTGTTCCCGCAGCGAACCGCAGTCAGCGCCACCGACCTCGACGCGCGAGCACGAGGCGTTCAACTCGTAGCCACCATTCGGCTCGGCATTGTGGATGCCGTGTCCAACGACGCGAACGAGACACTGCCCGCGGCTCCGTTCCCACCCACGCCGCCCGAACCAAAGTCGGTGACTCCACCCGAGGCGCAACCACAGCAGGTCGCGAAAACCGAACCCCCGGCAGTTCCTGTGACCAGCGCTCCCGCTCCGACCCGGGCAGTGAATCAATCGCCCGCGCCCACAACTGCGGCGACACCGGTCTCCCCGCCTACAGGCTCCGGTTCTTCCTCGTCCGAGTTTGCCAGCCGGGGCGACTTGGGAACGAGCCGCGCGCAAGATAACGGCGGAGCGTTCACCGCGGCGCGCGCGGATTACCTGCACAACCCGCCGCCGCGGTATCCGACAGTGGCGCGGCAGAAGGGCTGGCAGGGCGTCACGGTCCTGCGGGTACAAGTCCGCGCGGATGGCGCGGCGGATTGTGTCGAAGTTCTAAAAACTTCCGGCCACCGTTTGCTGGACAAAGTATCCATCGAAACCGTGCGTGGCTGGAAGTTCTCGCCGGCACGGCTCGGTGACTCGGCAGTCACTTCCTGGGTCGAAGTACCCATTCGATTTCAGTTGGTCAGCAGTTAAGACCGCGTTCACCGCGGTCGGATTGTTCTTTTTCGTTTTTGCGTCGGCGCAGGGAACGCCGTGAAACTCGGCGACAGTGGCGCTGCTGTGACTGGCTACGAAACCTCATGGGCCACTCCACTCTTTCTCGGGAAAGAACGGGGGAAGGCGAGGCGGTAGGCATGAAGCCAGAAGTCAGAATAACGGCCGACGCATTGCAACCCAAACCTTCGAACCAAAGGAAATACTATGCGTCGTTGTCTGTCGTCGTTGTGCGCTGCAAGCGTCGTTGTTGCCCATGCGGTCGCGGATGAATCTGTGTCCACGACCAACCAGCCCATGCCCGAAGTGGTCGTCACGGCCGCCCGGTTACCCGAAGAGACGGTGCCGCTCGAACAATACCCCGCCAACGTCACCGTGTTGACGCGCGAGGATATTCAGGAATCCCCCTCGCCCACATTGCCGGAGCTGCTGCGACAGCAGGTGGGGTTGACCTATCTCGATACGGTCGGCTTTGGCCAGTTCGGCAACATCAGTATGCGCGGCTTCGGCGAACGCACGGGCGTGTTGATCCTCGTGGACGGCGTGCGCGTGAACGATGCCGGCGACAGCACTTCGCCCTATCTCTGGAACAACATCCCGCTCGAAGACATCGAACGCGTCGAAGTCATCCGCGGCGGCGCTTCGACGATCTACGGTGAAGGCGCCATCGGCGGCGTCATCAACATCATCACCCGAAAACCGGACGCGAAGCCGTTCCTCGCGAGAACCGACAGCGCGGTCGGCAACCTCGGTTATTACAGCCTGCATGGCGACGTGTCCGGGCGAACGAACTGGTTCGACTACTACGTCAGCGGCGACCGGCAGGAATGGGATGGCTGGCGCGACGCGAGCGGGTACCGCGCCTGGACCGCGCTGGTCAAGCCGGGGTTCGTCACGCCCGCCGGGCGCTTTCAGTTCAGCTACAACTACTACGACGAAACCACCGAGAACCCGGATGTGCTGACGCCCGCACAGTTCAAAGACGATCCGCAACAGCGTGGCGCATTCGGCCCGTTCGTGTTCGAAAATACCATCCATCGCGGCTCGCTCGATTACTCCAAGCAACTCGACAACTGGACGTTGCTGGGAAAGGTCTTTGGCCAGACGTACGACACCGACAGCAACAGCGGCTTTGGCCGGGGCCACATCGAGCAACCCAATTACGGCGGGACCATCCAGATCACCTGGACCGAGGATGTTTTTGGATTTGCAAACAGCCTCACCTTTGGCGGCGAGGCAATTGAACAGGATTTCCGCAGCACGTTCAGCGGTGGGTTCGAGACTCACGCCGACAACTGGACGGCGAGCGGGTTCGTGCAGGACAGTTTTTCAATCACGCCCAGCCTGAGTTTGCTTGCCGGTGTCCGCTACGACTACCGGCATTGGGACGTAAAGGTGGTGTCTCCTCCGTCACCCAATATCAATGAACCCAAACACTCAGACACATGGAGTCCCAAGGCCGGAGTCTCATGGGAGATCATCGAAAAGGTCAGCTCTTGGGCGACTGTTTCGCGCTCGTTCCGGTTGCCGAGTGGTTTCGACATCGGCACGGCGGGCTCGACACCGAACACGCTGTTCTTCGCCAACCCCGACATTGAGCCCGTCGAAGCCAACACCGTCGAGGTCGGCGTTCGTTCCGATCGCTGGAAATACCTCGGCGGCAGTCTCGCCTACTACTACAGCAAGGTGCACGACGATATCCTGTTCGATCCGTTCACGTTCATGAACGAAAACTTCGACAGTCGGAAGCAGGGCGTCGAGCTGGCGATGCACTCGCGCCCGGTGACTTGGATTGATTTCTATTTCAACACCGCCTACGCCGACGCGACCTTCGACGGCGGACCGTACTCAGGCAACCAGATCCCGCTCGTACCGCAATGGCAGCTCAGCGGCGGTGCGCATTGGCGTCCATTCGCGCCCTGCACCATCACGCTGGAGGCCGTCCACGTCCAGGACCAGACCTCCAACAACGATCTGAACAACGACTTTGGCGGGAATGAGTACACCGTACTAAACACGCGCGCCGACTACCGGTGGCGCAACGCGACGTTCTACGTGCAGGTCAACAATCTCACCGATGAGGATTATCAAACGTTCCCGACGGTCGGTTTGAACTTCCTGACCTTCACGCAGGAACGGCGTTTCAATCCCGCCCCTGGCATCAATTTCCAGATTGGAACGAAGCTCGTGTTCTGAGCGTCTCCTGACCGCTCCTCGTTTGCCGTTGATACGACGCGGTTTCCCGCCCGCGATTCGGCGCTCACCGTCATCATTGCGAACGGCACGGTGCTTGCGATTAGCATGGTATTGGCAGGGGTGAGGACAGCCAGCTTGCGTGCGATGCGATAGCGGGGGCGAATTTCGCGGGGATCAGTTCCAGCGCAGGGGGAGTCTCCTCGGGCACGTACACACTCCAATGCCATCACGGCATACGGGGACTCCCCTGCCATTTCAACCGCCAAGGAGGCGGGGCTGCCGACGACCTGATGATTCCGTTCCAAACTCAGGTCGTCGGCAGCGTGACCCAGCCGTTCGCTATCCACTTTGCTCTCCGTGTCTCAGTGTCTCCGTGGTTGGCCTCTGCAAATTCCCGGAAAGAACAGCCTGTCCCGCACGTACAAAGCGTAGGCCACAAATGAAACGAACAGACGCAACGCAAGACCCACGCAGATCCGTGTGGTGCGAATCATCCGCACCAACAAAAACCCATGATCCGAAACCCCGACGCCTACGACAAGACACGGGTGACATGGATTGAACGGCTCAAAAACTGGGACGATCAACGAAGCTGGAAGGACTTCTTCGATACCTCCTGGAAGCTGATCTCCAACTCCGCCGAAAAGCGGGACTGAGCCACGAAGAAGCCGAGGATGTCGTCCAGGACACAGTTGTCACCGTGGTCAAAAGGATCAAAGACCTGAAGCATGACTTGGCGCTCGGCAAGTTCCGCAGTTGGTTGTTTACCGTGACCCGTAGCCGAACCGAGGACCTGCGGCGAAAGCGGCTCCCCACCCCACGTCCGAAGGAGGACCACTCAGCGGAAGGCGAACGAAAGCCGCCGACGGTCGAGCGGATGCCAGACCCGGCGAGTCTCGACCTCGACGGCATCTGGGAGCGCGAGTGGCGACAAAACCTGGCCGATGTCGCGATGCACCGGATCAAACAGAAGGTCAACCCGAAGCATTATCACGTCTTCGATCTGCACGTGCTAAAGGACTGGCCTGCGAAGAAAGTGAAAGAC
This sequence comes from uncultured Verrucomicrobiota bacterium, assembly GCA_964582645.1. GTDB lineage: Bacteria > Verrucomicrobiota > Verrucomicrobiia > Palsa-1439 > CAZOTB01 > CAZOTB01. The sequence continues at coordinate 4,093 of CAZOTB010000080.1, forward strand.
ACACTCGGCATCAGCCACGCCCAAATCTATCTCGCCAAACATCGCATTGAGAAACTGATCACGGTGGAAATCAAGCGGTTGGAGAAGGAACCAATCTAGACGAAGGCAAAATCCGAAGCACGAAATCCGAAATCCGAAACAAATCCGCATGGCGGAAATGAGCAAATCTCAAACAGGCTCGTGCGATCAAAGGTGGCCGGTTTCTGAGAGCGTGTCGAAAAAGTCGCCGGCAAGGAACGCCGCCCCCGAGGCGGTCGTTGTGTTTCCGCCAGAACCGCCTCGGAGGGCGGTGTTCCTTCCGTCAACGGCGCGCGACAGGCGACTTTTTCAACACACTCTGAGATTCCCTCCGTTGAGAATTCGAGTTTCCTTCGGATTTCGATATTCGGATTTCGGATTTCCGCTCCGCGGTAAAGCTATGTGTTTCCTGCGCGTTCACAGCAGAAAGAAGGCGGTGCTCGTCAACGGGAAGGTCGAAGCCTTCGTGAACTGGCGTGAAGGCACCACTTGGTGATTGCCGTGCTGGATCAGCGTCTGAATACCATCAAGCGGTTCGAGACGCCGGGCGGCTCCTACAAAGACCGGCCCGACAGCGGTATCAATGCCCTGACGCTGACCGATTTGGAGCAGGATGGCAGGAGAGAACTTCTCGCGAAAGTGGGCAGCGGTTACGCAGGGTGTCAGCGGCGGCGTGAAAGTGGTGGAAAAATGGCGGTTTGAAATTCCGTTTTGTTCGGAGGCGCTGGAGTGAAGAAAACGCCTGTGGATTGGGGCGGTGGGCCAGCCGTTATGCGGAGGTTGATTCGTTGGTCTGATCCTTCACCAGCATCCACCGGGCAACGGTGAACCTGGTCGGCTGTGTTCAGTAGCCGATACCGCTCATCCCCTGTCGCTCCCACGACTGGGGCCGATTCCATGGAACGGATGATTGACTCTCGGGCGTCTCGCACCCGATCAATGTGACGATACCGGCCGCCAGCACCATCCAGAGCATCCATCGGGTTGCAGGAAACTTCATGTGGATCAGCGAACACGGACCGCGCGCACTCAACTCCCGGCGGGGATGACGACGTCGCCTTCCTGAATTTCCATCTTCGACCACTGCGTGAGGACGTTGGCTACAGCCATCCGGGTGTTGACGGCGCTGAGTTTGATGCGGCCGACGTATTTGAGGTTGCGATAGACGGTGAGTTCGCCGTTGAGCAACGCGCCGTCCTGGCGACCGATGTCCACCACCACAAAATTCCAGTTCTTCTCATAGACAATGATCTTGCCCTTGAGTCCCGACGGGAGAACGACGAAGTCGCCGCCGCCTTTCAGGTTCTGGACTTCAGCATCGAGTTGTTTGACCTTCTTGGTCAGTTCCTGGTTCTCGCCTTCGATGGCGGCGATCTTCAGGTCCTTCTCCGCCATCTTGCCCTTCAGCTCTTCCAACTGGGCGGGCGCTTCCGCGATCTTCTTCTCCAGATCGGCGATCTTGGCGTTGTCGGCTTCGATCTGCGCGGCAAGCTCTTTGTTCTTCGCCTCGCCCTCTGCCACTTTTTTCTCGGCCGCTTCGAGGTTGCCCTTGGCCGTCTCGAGGTCGCCCTTGGTCGTGGCCAGCTCGGTCTTTGTCGCCTCGAGCGTGTTCTTGGTGGATTCGAGCTCTTTCGTGGTGGACGCGAGCTTCTGCTGCGTGGTCGCGAGGTTCGCCCCGGTGTCCGCGAGTTTCACCTTCATCGCTTCCTGCTTGGGCTTGACCACAAACGTCAGACCCAGCGCCGCGAGACCAAATACCAGCGCCGCAATGATGCCAATCTTAGCTAGTGCCGACATGTTGCCTCCTGCTTTGTTTCACTCTTCCGCGCAAGCGGTTCCGAATGTAACAAAAACCGGTTCGGTGTCTATGGGAATTTTTGGTACCGACGCGCTTGCTTGTGAATGACATCCATCCGACGCCCAAAGTGCCGCTGCTCGCGCTCGATCCAATCGGCAAAATTTTCCGCCGACATCGTCTCGGCGCCGGTTGCCTCCACGGTAATCTGCTCGACTCGGTCGTTGGTCACCACGAGCACCTTCGTGTCCTTCGGACGCGCGGCGACACGACGTTCGATCACCGCATCGGCCGTCTCGCCGGGCTCGGAGTACAACAGCTCCACCCCTGCGGACGTGGCATCTTTGGCAGAAGGCTTGGCGCGTTTGCCGCCGTCGAACACGAGCGTGACCGGCACATGGATCGCGTCCTGGAATCGGGTAACGACCGAGATCAGTTCGTTCTGCGCCTTCTGGGGCGAACGTTGGTGCAACGTCCGCAGCCCGTCCCACGCGAAGAGAACGCTGTGTCCATCCACAAAGATCCGCTCGTAGCTCACTGCCGCACAGTACGAGTGGACACCGCGTCCGACAAGAGGGATCGTCCGAGTTCAGTAGCGATCAGACGTCCTCGATCTCAATCACTCGGAGTTCCTTGATCGCGTGATCAGCATGGTAAGTCACGACCCAACAACCGTACTCTTTGACCTCAAGAGGACGCCCAGATTCATCAGACTCCCTGAAATCGCC
>CAZOTB010000080.1:6643-28763 GCA_964582645.1 uncultured Verrucomicrobiota bacterium
GTCAAGGTCCAGGCGGATCGGTCCGCCACCGGGTAGCGTCTGATCGTCGATCTTCCACCGCAAAAGTGATTCTCCCGAGCCGTTGTAACCGCGCGCGACGGCGCGAAACGAGGTGTCGAACTGCGATCGCACCAGCGCATCGCCCGGCTGCACCGAAAGAACGGCGTGGTTCCATTGACCGATGCGCGCCAGATTGAAATGGGTGATCGGCCAACTCCAGCAGGATCATCATCAGTCACTCCCGGTCGCGACGGGTACAGTCGGTAAAGAATTCAAGCACTGCTTGGTGAGCGACGACTTGGTAGCCCAAGGTCAGCGCCCCTGGGTTTTCAGCGCTTCGTGGCGGCGCTGGACTTCCTCAAGCGTGACCCTCTTGCCCTCGTCCATTTCCTTCATGCGTCGGGACAATTCCGCTGCGTGCTCGGGGTCATTCCGGCGGCGCAGGTGACGCAGATACATGGCCAACTCGAGCCGTTCCGCATCGGAGGCGTGCTCCATTTCGCGTTGGAGTTGCTCGATGCTCATGCGTGGGAAGGATACGAAACTTGGCTTGAAAAGCAAGCCTGCGGCCATGTCGCACGACGAGTAAAGCCTGATGCTCGAACTCCGAACGCCCCATCCCGCCGTTCTGAGTAGAGGCTTCAGCCTGCTGCCGTAATCCCCACGGCATCGAGTCGCCGTTTTGTCTCGGCATACACGTCCGCCGGGAGCGGCCCGCGTTGGGTGGCGGCGACGTTTTCGCGCAGATGTTCGGGGTGAAGCGTGCCGGCGATGATCGTTTGGGCGTGCGGATGCGAGAGCGTGAATCGCAGCATGAACGCGGTGCGGCTTTCGCCCTTGGCACGCAACTCGTCGAGCTTGGCCTCCTCGAACTTCTTCCATTTGTCGGCGCTGGCGTTCGGGCTCACACCAAACTCGCCTTTGGCCACGCCCCCGCGGATGATCGTGCCGATACCGGCCTCGGCCGACTTCGTGATCGAGGTCTCATGCTCACGTTGCAGGCCGGAGTACGGAATCTGGAAGGTCTCGAACACGCCCCACTCCAAGTACGTTGGCAGGTGAGGCAGCGTGGTCGAGATGCCGATGTGGCGGACTTTGCCCTGCCTCTTCATCTCCTGCAACGCATCGACCAGTTTGCCCGCTTCGCATTCCTCGACCGACGGATTGTGAAGTTGCATCACGTCGATCGTATCGGTCTTGAGGCGCTGCAAACTCTCGTGCAATCCGCGGAACAGGTTCTCCTTCGTCCAGACGTGGGGCGTTTCGCAGGTACCGTCGTCCTTCTTGCGAGGGCAACAGCCGCACTTGGTGGCGAGCAGGAACTCCGAGCGCCGCTTCGAGATGTATTTCCCGATGAACTCCTCGCTCCGTCCGTAGTCGTTCGAGGTGTCAATGAAGTTGATGCCGGCATCGAGCACGGCATTGAGCAACGACTCCGCCTGCCGCTCCGTGACCGGCCGACCACCCCACACGATCCGGTCACGGATCTCCATCGCGCCAAAACCGAGGCGCGTGACCTTCAGACCAGTACGGCCCAGGATGGCAGTGGGAAGAGTCATCCTTCAGCACGCAGCGTTTTGCCGCAGGTGAATGAAGAGGCAATGACCCATGCAGGTCGAACAATGTGGGAGGCGCCTCCCGCCCCAGCCTGTCCGGCATCGAGCAGTCCCTGCATTTCTTCTGAACGAGCCTACTTCAGTTGCGCCAACGTCGCCTTGATCTTCTCGAAGTTGGGCAACACCTTCGGGTCGTCGTTCGACTCGGCGTAACGAATCACGCCTTGCTTGTCCACGACGAAGGCCGAGCGCTTCGGCACGCCGCTCATGCCGAGGTTCAGTTGCGGCAGGAAGCTGTCGTAGGCAATGCCGTACGCGCCGGTGACCTTGTGCTCATAGTCGGAGAGCAGCGGTATCGTGATCTTTTCCTTCTCCGCCCACGCTGCCTGCGCGAACGGGTTGTCGCCGCTGATGCCCCAGACGTCCGCGTTGAGTCTGGTGTAGGCGTTCAATCCCTGGCTGATCTCGCACAGTTCCTTCGTGCAAACGCTCGTGAACGCCATCGGCACGAACAACAGGACGGTGTTTTTCTTTCCAAAATTGTCACTGAGCTTGAGCTTCTTCGGACCTTCCGCGGTCTTGGTGCTCAACTCGAAATCCGGCGCTTTGTCTCCAACTTTGAGTGGCATAGGGTTTCCTTTCGAATGAGTGCTGCGTTACCGGCCGAGCAACGTCCGCTCGGGCACGGGCGATACTAGACGCGAACGAAGGGCTTGCAAGCGGTTTTTGAGATCATTCCCACACCAAAACGTCCGCGGTCTGGCCAACGGCGACCACCGTCTCAGCGGGCACATCCACGAGGCAGTTGGCCCGCGTCATCGAACTGAGGATGTGCGATTCCTGCCGGCCTGCCGACGCCACCTCCCACCGACCGGCATTCTCGGCTAACACGCCGCGCATAAAATGACGACGGCCACCCTTGTTGCGAAACTCGGTCGTTGTCACTGCGCGACGCCGGGGCAGGTCGAGATCGGAGCGCCCGGCCATCTTCAGCAATGCGGGACGGACGAACAGGAGGAACGTCACCATGGTCGAAACCGGGTTGCCAGGTAGCCCAAAAATGACACATGACCGCGACCGGCTGAACACGAACGGTTTACCGGGCTTGACGCTCACCTTCCAGAATTTCACGGGGCAACCGAGTTCTTCGAGCACGGGTTTCACCAAGTCGTGTTCCCCGACGGAGACGCCGCCGGAGGTGATGAGCACGTCGTGCTTCAGGCCCTCGGCCAGCTTCGCGCGCAGATCGCCGCGATCGTCACGGGCGATGCCGAGCCGGACGGGTTCGCCGCCGAGTTGTCGGACGAACGCCGCCAGCATGTGGCTGTTGCCTTCGCGGAGCTTGCCGGGAGCGAGCGGTTGATCGGCCTCAACCAGTTCCTCGCCCGTGGCGAGGATGGCGACGCGCGGAGGTCGGACCACGCGCACGTGCGGGATGCCCAGTGTGGCGAGCAGGCTGAGGTGCGTCGGCCCGAGGCGCGTACCGGCCCGCAGAACAACGTCGCCCTTATGGATATCCTCGCCCGCGTGACGAATGTTTTCACCGGGTTTCGCGGTGTCGAAGACACAGACCGTGTCGCGTCCCTGGTCGGTGTCCTCCTGCATCACAACTGCATCGGCGTCCGCGGGGACAGGCGCGCCGGTGAAGATGCGGGAGGCGGTGCCGTCGGAAAGGCGTTGTTTGGGCGTTTCGCCCGCACCGATGTGTTCGATCACTTTGAGCCGCGCCGGCTTCTCGCGGCTGGCATTGGCAATGTCCGCGGCGCGCACCGCGTAACCGTCCATGGCGGAATTATCCCAGAGTGGGAGATTGAGGTCGGATACGACATCGGCGCCCAGGACGTGGCCGGCGCTGGACTGCAAATCCCGTTCGCAAACAGAAAGAGCGGATACTTCGTTCAGTATCCGCTCTTGTGCTTCTTTGACCTCGAGCATGGACTGGTAATTGGTGATCCGTAATCGGCTATTGGTGCGATTACCAAGTACCAGTCACCTCTTCGATTACTGTGTGACGGTGTCTTCCTTCTCCGGCGTTCCCTCGGTGAGCGAGGCGGAACCAAGCGGCCAATGATCAAGCGGTGCTTCGAGCGTGGCGCGGCCAACCTGCTTGCCCTTGCGCCAGATCTGCAACTGGGTGCCCGCCGCGAGTGGAGTCTCGGGCTCGAACTCGATCACAATGAACTTGTACTCGTTGTTGACTTGGCGAACCGTGCCGAGCTTTTGGCCCGGCTTGACCATCGCCATCTCTTTCGCGGGCTGCTTGGCCGGGACGGCCTTGGTTTCCTTTGGCGATGGAACGGGCTTGGTAGCGACCGTTTCTTTCTTCACCGGCGCCGGCTTCGCCGGGGCGGGTTTCGGCGCGACGGGCTTGGGTTCGGCTTTGACGACTTCTTTTTTCACGGGCGCCGGCTTCGGTGCGGCCGGGGCGGGCGCAGGCGCTGTCTTGCGCGCAAGATTGACCGTGACCGAGCCCGGCTTGGCAGCAGAGCCCCCTTTCGAGGAGTACGGGCTTACACCCAAACTGGTCGGCGCTTCCGCCTTGGCCGTAGGAGCTTTGGCTACGGGAGCTGGTGCGGGTGTCGGCGCGGGCTTCGCGGGCTCGGCCTTCACGACCGCCGGCTTGGGCGCGGGAGCGGGCTTCGGGGTTTCGACCTTCTTCACGGGTGCGGGCGGAGGTGGGGCGGCCTCTTTCTTGACCGGGGCCGGCGCGGGAGCAGGCGCAGGCTTGGCTGCGGCCATCTTGGACAGATTGACCGTCACCGTGCCCGGCTTGGCGGCGGAACCTCCCTTGGATGAGTACGCGCTGGGGGCGGTGGCGGAGGGGGCAGTCGCCGTCTTGCCCTGCTGCGTTGTCCCGCAACCTTGGAATAGCGCAATGGTGAAACACGCTCCGAGTATAAAACCGATGCGACGCATGATCTGTCCTTTCTGTTTTTCCACCCGTGGGCGACGCTAGCAAGTTCCGCAGATGGGGTCAATACCCTCTCCGGGCACACACAGCACGGAGTTTGCAGGGTGGGCCTGCGCGCCCCACAGCGCCAGAGGTCCAAACCGCGCTTGCTTTTCGGCGTGGAAGACCGATGTATGAAGCGGGTCATGAACCAACAGGTACGGCAGGCGGTCATTTTTGCGGGCGGACTGGGCACGCGGCTGGGTGAGAAAACGAAGACCACCCCCAAGCCGATTATTCCCGTGGCAGGCAAACCTTACCTCGAATGGCAGATCGAACTGCTTCGCGGGCACGGCCTGCGGGAGTTCGTGCTGCTGACGGGCTACCTCGCCGAACAGATCGAAGCGCATTTCCAAGACGGCAGCCGGTGGGGCGTGGCGATTCGCTATTCGCGCGAGCCGAAACCGCTGGGAACGGCTCTTGCACTGAAGCTCGCCGAACCACTGTTGCGAGACAGGTTCTTGCTCATGAACGGCGACACGTTTTTTCCATTTGATCACTCCGACCTGCTGCGGCGGGCGCAGGCAGAGCCCGGCCACGAGTGGCTCGTGGCGGTGCCGCGCGCCACACTCGAGCCCGGCGCCCCGCGCGGGAATGTTGGGCTGGACGCCACGGCGACGCGCGTGGTTGAATACGTCCGCGGTGGACGGGACGACCTGCCGTTCGTCCATGCCGGGATGTTTGTGCTGAATCGTTCCCGGCTGTCGCTGATCCCGGGCGGCGAGGGCGTGGCCGTCGAAGCTGCGCTCTGTCCGGCGTTGATCGAACGCGACGCGTTGCGAGCCTACGTGGTAAACCAACGCTTTCACGACATGGGCACGCCGCAACAGTTGCAGGAGTTGGAGACCGTTTTGAACTCATACCAAGGGAGATCGAAGTGAAAGTATTGGTCACTGGCGGGGCGGGATATCTCGGGTCGGTCTTGTGCGAGCATCTGCTCGACGCGGGTTATGAGGTCACCGTGCTCGATTCGCTTGTCTTCGGGCAGACATCGCTGTTTGGGTACTGCGCAAACCCGAAGTTCGAATTTGTCTTCGGCGACGCGCGCGACGAATCGTTGCTGGCAAAGACGATCGCGAAAGCGGATGTGTTGATTCCGCTCGCGGCGGTCGTCGGCGCGCCTGCGTGCGACCGCGATCCGATCACGGCGAAGTCGTTGAACCGCGACGCGATCCTCCTGCTCAATCGCCTCCGCAGCAAACAGCAGCTGGTCATTTACCCGAACACCAACAGCGGTTACGGCACGAAGTCCGGCAGCCAGCATTGCACCGAGGACACCCCGCTCGAACCCATCTCGCTCTACGGCACCACCAAGTGCGAATCCGAACAGGCTCTTCTCGACAGCCCGAACGCAATCACGCTGCGGCTGGCCACCGTATTCGGCACGTCGCCGCGAATGCGGCTTGATCTGCTGGTCAATCACTTCGTCTATGCCGCCGTGACCGACCGGTACATCGTGCTCTTCGAAAAACATTTTCAGCGTAATTTCATCCACATACGCGACGTGGCGGACTGTTTCGTGCACTGCATCCGCAACGCCGCCAAGATGGTGGGCCGCCCCTACAACTGCGGGCTCGATGCCGCCAATATGACGAAGGAACAACTCGCGCTGAAGGTGAAGCAACACATCCCCGAGTTCTACATTCATTGCTCCGAAATCGGCGAGGACGTTGACAAGCGCAACTACATCGTCTCGAACCAGCGCCTGCGCGAGGCAGGCTTCGAGGCGCGGCGCTCGATTGACGACGGCATCCGCGAACTGATCAAGTGCTACCGGATGATGCGCCGGTCGCCATTCAAGAACGTTTGATTGAGGGAGCGTTATTGGTTATTGGTTCTTCGTCACCCGTAACCCATAACCCATAACTGAGAACCAATAACCAAGCCGCGCCAATGCCCACACCTGTCACAGCAACCGACCGGATCCTGGTCACCGGCGCGAGCGGATTCCTCGGCTCGCATCTGGTGCCGGTCCTGCGGCGGGCATTCCCGTCGGCACAACTATCCGCCGTTCGACGTAAAGACTACGACCTCCTGAACGAGGCAGAGGTCGAGAAAATGTTCCGCGAGCAGAAGCCAACTGTCGTTGTTCACCTCGCCGCCAAGGTCGGTGGAATCCTCGCCAATCGTGATTTCCCAGCCGACTTCTGTTACGAGAATCTGCTCAACAACACGCTGGTTTTCGAGCACGCCCGACGCGCAAAGGTGCGGAAACTAGTGACGTTCATGGGCGGATGCAGTTATCCCGCCGACGCCAAATCGCCGATTGATGAGAGCCAGTTTTGGCGAGGCTACCCGCAGAAGGAGAGCGCGTCCTACTCCGCGGCGAAGATGATGTTGCTCGAACTGTCGAAGTCATATCGCACCCAGCACGGCTTCAACTCGATCGTGCTCGTCCCCGGCAACATGTACGGCGAACACGACAACTTCACCCTCGAAGCCTCGCACGTGATCCCCGCGATGATCCGCAAGTTCACCGAGGCGCGCGATGCCGGCAAACCGCGGATCGAGTTCTGGGGCACCGGCAAACCGAAACGGGATTTCGTGTATGCTGGCGACGTCGCCTCGCTTGTGCCGTACTTCATCGAGAACTACGAGACGAGCGACCCAATCAACATCTCGACGCAAACCGAGACCGCTATCCGCGATCTGGCGGAGATGGTGAAGGAACTCACCGGCTACCGTGGCGATCTGCATTGGGACACCACGCGTCCCGACGGCCAGATGGTGAAAATTTTCAGCGCGGCAAAATTGCACTCCCTCGGCCTGCGATGTACGACGCCGTTACGTGACGGGCTCGAACGGACGATCCGCTGGTTCGAGGAGAATCGGAAATTGGGGAAGGTGCGGCTCTAACGTTATGCTCCTTCGGCCTGTGAGTTGCTAGACATGCGCCCATGATTATTTCACGAACCCCATTCCGCGTCAGCTTCTTCGGAGGCGGCACGGATTTCCCGGATTACTACCGTGAGCACGGCGGGGCGGTTCTCTCCACCACGATTGACAAGTACTGCTACCTGCTCACGCACCGGCTCAGCCCGTTTTTCAAGTACCGCTTCCGCGCGAACTACGCGAAGGCGGAAAGTGTCAAACACCCGAGCGAATTTCGTCATCCATTGGTGCGCGAGTGTCTCCTGCATCTGAAGGTTCGCGATGGGATCGAAATCGCGCACGTGGCCGATCTGCCCGGGCGCACCGGGTTGGGAACGTCGTCTTCGTTCACGGTGGGATTGCTGAACGCGCTGCACACGTTTCTCGGCCACAAGGTGACTCCAGAAGACCTGGCGCGTGAGGCGATTCATATCGAGCGCGTCCGAGTCGGCGATGCCGGTGGCCATCAGGACCAGGTCGCGGCGGCGCATGGCGGACTCATCCGCGTTGACTTCAAGGGCAACCAGCAGATTTCTGTGAAACGCCTTTGCCTGACCAGCCAGCGACTGCACGAGTTGCAGAGTCGCCTCCTGCTCTTCTATACTGGTGTCGAGCAGTCGGCCGGAACGATTCTCAAGGAACAAAGCAAACGCGTGTCGCGCAATCACGCCGCGCTCAAAGAGATGCTCCAGATGGTGAACGAGGCCGAACGCATTCTGCTGGGCAGCGAAGACCTCAATGGCTTCGGCGACTTGCTCCACGAAAGCTGGCTTCGGAAACGAAGTCTCTCGAAGGGCATCTCGAACAGTTTGGTGGACGAGGCCTACGGGTCGGCCCGCTCCGCGGGGGCTCGTGGTGGGAAATTGCTCGGCGCGGGAGGACGCGGATTCTTGCTCGTCTGTGCCGAGACGGAGAAACACGCTGCGATACGCCGCCGGCTGAGGAGACTGCAGGAAGTCAATTTCTCGTTTAGCAATGAGGGAAGCCAGATCATTTTTCGCACGGCGGAGTAGCCGATGAAAATCCACGTCCTGGGAGGAAACGGATTCGTCGGATCAGCGTTCGTCCGCGTCTCGAGAAAGCGCGGCCATGTCGTCCAGGCGATTACGCGAACAAACTACGACCGGTTTCGCGGCAGGCCGTGCGATCTCCTGATCAACGCCAACGGCAACTCGAAGAAGTTTCTCGCCGATAAAGACCCTGGCGCGGAGTTCGATGCTTCGGTGGTGTCGGTGCAGCGCAGCCTCCTGGATTTCCCATGCAAACGGTACGTGTATCTGAGCACCATCGACGTCTATCCGTGCGTGGACAAACCGAGTCGCAACCATGAGGAGACGGTGATCCTGCCGGAGCAGCTTTCGCGATACGGCCTCCACAAGTTTCTGGCCGAGCAACTGGTCCGCGGCTATGCGCCGCGATGGCTGATCATTCGTATGGGCGGCATGGTCGGAGAGGGCTTGTGGAAGAATTCGATCTACGATATTCTCCATGGCCAACCGCTGCGCGTACACTTGGACTCCCGGTATCAGTACATGCAAACCGACGATGTGGCGCGGGTTGTCCTCACCCTGGCACGCGAACACCCCCGAAATGGTTTGTTCAACGTGTGCGGCGATGGCTGTGTTTCGCTCCGTGAAGTGGCATCCCTGATCCCGGGTTGCCGCGTTCAGTACGCCTCCGGCAAGCCGCGCAAGGAGCGCTACGAAGTCAACGTTACCAAGCTCCGCGCATGGGTGAGGGTACCGTGCACCCGTGCGACGGTGAACTCATTTATTCGCCAACAGCTCGCGTGAACCAGCCCAAACGAATCGCCTTCCTTTTTCGCTACGGCCCCACGGATCACGCCGAGTTGTTCCACGTCAAACCACAGATACTGAGTCGCCTCTGCGAAAAATACGAGGTGCACTACTTCGGCCTCAATAAACAGCGTTTCAAGCCGGAGTTGTTCGACACACGCATCCGCTTTCATCTCCTCCCCATCCACGTAAACCGGGGAAGCCACAGGGACAAGTTCCTCAAAACCGCCATCTGGCTCCTGGTGCTTCCTTGGATCGGCCTGCGGTGCCGCCTCTTGAAAATGGATTTGATCTATATCGATGAGACGGTGCCGTTGACCGGGTTCATCACGAAGGTTTTCTCCGGACGACCGCTCGTGATGTCGGTCATTGATTACTTTCTCGAGATCTACGGCGAATCATATCCCGTCCTGCGATGGATTGCGAAACTGATCTACCGGATCGAGTTCTGGACGTGGAAACGCCTTGCCGGCATCTTCGTCCACGCCGAAGCCGCCAAGCGGTACCTCGTAAAGAAAGGCGTACCGGCCAACCTGATTGTGGTGGTGCGCGACCCGTGCGAAGACACGAAGTATTTTCCGAAGGACGCCAGCGAAACTCGCCGCAAGCTCGGGTTCGCCGACTCGGACTTTGTGCTCGTGCAGCACGGCATCCTGCATCCCAACAAGGGCATCGGGTGGATTTTCCACGCCATTCAGCCGTTAATGATGGAGAACCCCCGGCTCAAGCTGCTGGTGGTGGGAGGCGGACTCGAACTCGACAAACTCAAAGCGCTCGCCCGCGAATTGAAGGTCGAGCGACAAATCGTCTTCACCGGCTGGCTGGCGAGCTACCGGGAGGTGAACGATTGCCTGAACGCGTCCGATGCCGGGCTGGTGATGCGCGTGGGTCAATTCTCGGATCACTTCCACACCACCGGCACGCTCATTCATTGTCTCGTCTGCGCTCTACCAACGATCGCCGCCCGGCTCGACGGCATCGCCGAAGTGGTGAAAGAAGGTGAAAATGGCGTACTGTTCGATCCCACGAGCGCCGAGGAGTTTCGTTCGAAGCTGCGTCTCTTGATGGAACATCCCGATCTCTGTAAAAATCTCGCCGCGAAAGGTCGTGCCACTGCCATCGAGATGTTCGACCCGCATATCGTCGTCAACTGCATCACAGGCGGCCTGGAAGAGTTCCTTGCTCGTTCATCTTCTCGAAGCTAACATCGCCATTCCAACGTGAAGTCGAAAGCCGAAGTCATCAGGGAACAACTCGCCGGCCTGCGGGTACTCGATATTGGCGGCGCGGGCTATGGTGAAGACAACTCCTACGAACAGGAGCTCAAAACAGCCTGGTCGGTGGCCAAGGAACGCACGTCTCTTGATTGGTCGGACCGAGCGGACATCCGAGTGGACTTGAACCGGATTCCCTTACCGAAGTTAGACACAGGTCGCTGGGACATTACCGCCGCATTCGATGTACTGGAACACCTCGAACACCCTGTCGAGATTCTCCGGTCGATACCAACACCTCGACTGCTGGTCAGCGTGCCCAACGCCACCTCGTACTTTGCCCGGAGGATGGAAGAGGGCGGCTTCGAACACCTCTTCAGTTTTACACGCTACACCGCTTCCGTGATGCTCCGTCGCGGCGGATGGAAGGTGGAACGGTCCTACTACACTTTTGGAAAGTGGTCGTTGCTTGCAAAGACGATAAACACTCTGGGTTCCGTCGCGCCGTCGTACGTCGGAACCGGGATCATGTTCCATTGTTCACGCGACCAAGACAGCCTTTCGCGCTGACGGACAATGCCGCGCCAGTAGGCACTGATCGCACGCGGGCTTGAGTGCGTGACAGGTCTGACGTCCGTGCTCGATCAAGAGCATGTGCATTGTGTAACGATCTTCGTTGCGAACGAGCTTGTGCAATTCCTCATGCGCTTTCTCGATGGGAACACTTCCTCCCAGCAAACCCAGCCGCTGTGAAACACGAAACACGTGCGTGTCCACGGGCAAGACGGGACGACCGAAGGCGAACAGCAGGACGCAGCACGCGGTCTTGATGCCGACACCGTTCAGGTCGGTCAGATACGCCAGCGCTTGGTTCACAGGCACCGCCGCGAGGCGGTCCAACGAGATTGCACCTTCGCGATCCCGAATCGTTCGCAGCACCTGGATAATGCGATGCGACTTGATCTGCGCGAGGCCGCCGCAACAGATGAGCTTCGCCACCGCCTCGGGCTTGGCGCGAACCACCTCGTCCCACGTTGGGAATGCCGCCTTGAGTTTCTCGAAAGCGCGCGCAGAGTTCTGATCGGTGGTGTTCTGCGAAAGGACCGTCGCGATAAGTTGATCCACCGGATCGCACTGAGCACGCTTGGCCGGGCAGCCGTGCGCTTGCAGCAAAAGCTGCTTGATGAGTTCCACTTTCTTGGGCGTCACGGTGCGCCTTTCTTGCGCTCACTCACGGATACGGACATGACGTCCGACGATCTCCAGTTTTCCTTCGGCGAACAACCGAATCGCTTGCGGGTAGAGCCGGTGCTCCTGCTCCTGGATCCGCGCGTGCAGCGTTTCGGGCGTGTCTTTCTCCAGCACGGGCACGGCGGCTTGGAGAATAATGGGGCCGGTGTCCATGCCTTCATTCACGAAATGCACCGTGCAGCCGGCCACTTTGGCGCCGTAGTCGAGCGCCTGCTTCCAGCTTTCGAGACCCGGGAATGCCGGCAACAGCGACGGATGGATGTTGATGATCCGGTTGGGGAACGCCCGCAGAAAGTCGCCCTTGATCATCCGCATGAAACCCGCCAGCGCGACAAGTTCGACACCCGCTCCACGCAACGCACGCACGTACTCTTGCTCCACCTCCGGCTCGAGCTTGGTCTTGAACTTGCCGGGTGCGATGAACCGCGCGGGTACATCAAACTGTTTCGCTCGCTGCAGAATCACCGCGTTGGCGACGTCGCTCAACACGATCGCCACCTCTGTGGGAATGTCGCCGCGCCGGCAGGCTTCGAGAATCGTCTGGGCGTTGGTGCCGCGACCCGAGCCGAGGATTCCGATGCGCAATGTGCGAGGGGCAGTCACGGGAATGCTTGGAAGCCCGCCGCTCTCAACAGAGGAACGGACTCAGACGGTCAGGATTTCTTTTTCCTTCTTTGCGAGCTCGGCGTCAATCTGACCGATGTACTCATCGGTTTTCGCCTGGATTTCGTGCTCAATCTTTTTCTCGTCGTCCTCGCCGATCTCGCCGGCCTTCTTCGCCTTCTTGGCGGCTTCCATCGCATCGCGGCGAATATGGCGAACGGCCACGCGCCCGTCCTCGGCCATCTTCTTGACGATCTTGTCGAGTTCCTTCCGGCGTTCCTCGCTCAACTCGGGAATCGGGAGGCGAATGATCTTGCCGTCCACGTGGGGGTTGAGGCCGAGGCCCGATTTTTGAATCGCCTTTTCGACAGCGGGGGCATTCTGCGCGTCCCACGGCTGGATGACGATCAGGCGCGGCTCGGGCGTGGTGATGCTGGCCAGTTCGCGCAACCGCATGTGGCCGCCATAGGCTTCAACTTGAAGGTTTTCAACCAATGACGGCGACGCTTTACCGGTGCGGATGTGACTGAACTCGTCCTGGATGACCTCCAGGCTCTTCATCATCCGCAGTTCCATGTCATCGAGGATGTCTTGGAGAGCCATGCCGGTAGTGTAGCGGTCGCAAGCGTTTGGTCAATCGAGAACGCGGCCTGTTATCATGGGTTCTTGCGGACGTACAGCGGGCCGTCGGGTGGCTTCTCGTAATGGGCGGCAAGGAACTGACGGAGACGTTCCGGTTGCGCGGGATCGAAGCCGGCTTTTTCCAGGATCGCTTCGTGGACCAGAAACGGTTTCGTTCGTTGCAACTCCTCGACGAAATCGTGCTGGAAGGATGGATCGAGCACCCGAAACGTCTCCATGCTGAGATCGAACCAGTACCGCGTTCCGTCCAGGCGGAAAATCGGATGGTACTCCATCGAACCGACGTACCGTTCGTGCTCGGGAATGACATGGATCAGTCGCTCGATCTTCTCCAATTGCGGCTTGAGGTCGTTGGGCGCTCGCCAGTTCTGGGTCTGGTACGTGGCTAGCGCGCCGCCGAGCACGAGGAGCGTCAATCCTACGGCAGCCTGCGCGGGCCGGAGCCGCTCCACTACCCAACTGACGCTCCGCGCCGCAAACAAGGCCGCAAATGGTCCAAGAACGTAAAAGGCCTGAATGAACGGTCGCTTCGCGATACAGACACCGAGCACGTTGAACGCGAAGAATAGCGCCAACCACAGGTCGGCAATCCAGCCAGACTGCCGGCCGCGGATGGAGGCGACGCACACCGCGATGGAGAACAGGGTGAACGGGAGCAACGCGTAGCCGGTGATGTAGATGTTGCCAAACAACACCCACGGACCAAATGCCGGCAGCGCTTGGGAACTCCATGCATAGACGTTCTGGTAGTATGTCGCGGCGCCGTACTGGATGAACGGCCAGACGACCGGAGTCGCCGCGGTAACAGCCCAAGGCACAAGCCCTGCGATTCGTTCACGAACGACGCTCCATCCGCGAACGAAGATGACATCGCACGCCACCCCTAGCACCAAAGCGAAGACCGTGAATCCGGCACGAGGGTGGATGGTGAAGGCGAGTCCGATCAACAATCCCGACAACAGTCCCGCGTACCACGAGAAGGACCGCCGCCAGGCGTACAGAAACAGACAGAGTCCGCCCAGCAACAGACAGAGCATCCAGCCATCAGGCCGCATCGCCATCGCGGGGTATTGCAGCAGACGGTTGCAGGCGAACAGCGTCGCGGCGGCGATGCCACACGCGGGCGAAATCAGTTCCCGTCCAATCCAGAATATGCACGCGACCGAGATCGTGAACGGAACCAACATCCACGTGCGTCCCCACTCGAAGATTCCCACGTTCGCGCCGTGCCGGATGTAGTATTGCTTGAGGAAATGCCAGTAATACGGCGGATGATGCTCCCAGAAGTCCGTGAACGGTGCCTGCCCTTTGTACACGAGCCACGCAGCGTGAGCATGCTCAAGTTCATCGTGGTCAAGCCTGCCGCGTTTCGACCATGTCCAAAGACTCCACAGCACGAAAGCAAAGGTCAGCAGCAGACAGAGCGACGGCAACAGACGAATCCACGCGCGTTCGGCTTGGTTCTCAGTCCCTGGTTCGCTCACGAGCGCGATCCCTCCTCGTGGTAGTCCTGCTCGGCGTTGACGCTCCAGAGGTTGTCTTTCGTCGTGACGCCCGCGACGATATTGTCCACGGCCGTCATGGCGGCGAGCATCGAATGATCCTGGTTGTTGTAGCGGTGCATGCCGTTGCGTCCGATCAGATAAAGATTCTCGAAGCCATCGAGCCACGCGCGCAGTTCATCGAAGCGGTTGTAGGTTCCGAAGTAGGCCGGGTAGGCCTTGGGCATCCGGATCACCGTCGCGTCGAGAACGTCGGCTTCCTCGATGATGCCGATCTTTGCCAGTTCCTGCTTTGCCAACGCGATCATCTGTTCGTTGCTCCGCGTCCAGAGGTCATCGCCTTCGTTGCAAAAATACTCGAGCCCGAGCCAGACCTTCGAGCGGTCGGCGACCATGTACGGACTCCAGTTGTTGAAAATCTGCAGCCGGCCGACGCGCACGTCCGGCTCCTGGATGTAGATCCAGTTGTCCCTGAGCTGGCTGGAGCTGTGGCCGTGCTCGCGCACGCTGAGTTTCTTCAACAGCAACCCCACCGTGATGAAGTCGCGATAGACGAGACCGTCGCTGATCTGGCGGATGGGTTCGGGTGGCTGCACATTCATCGCTCGCACCAGATCGCGGATCGGCATCGTGGAGAAAAACAACTCCCCGCGGAGAACTGCCTTGTTGCCCGTGGCTGCATCCACGACTTCAACGGCAACGATCCTGTTTCCCTCGACCTGCAGGCCAATGACTCGCTGGCCAAGCCGCACCTCGCCGCCCAACTTTCGGACCTCGGTAGTGCACGTCTCCCACATCAGGCCCGGGCCGAGCTTGGGATAGAGAAACTGCTCGATCAGCGACGTCTCCGTTCCCTTCTGGGCCACGTCGCGTTTCCCGGTCAACGGCTTCCGCAACGCATGGACAATGCTACGCCAGATGGAAAGTCCTTTGATCCGTTGCGCACCCCATTCGGCGCTGATCTCGCGGCACGGCACGCCCCAGACCTTTTCGGTGTAGTCCCGGAAGAACGTCGCGTACAACTCGCGGCCGAATCGGTTGATGAAAAACTCCTCGAGCGTGCGTTCGCCGCGGATGGGGAAAAGCCGAGCGCGCACGTAGCTGACGCCGATGCGGAAGACGCGGACAACCCCGAGGTTGCTGAGGGTTCGCACGCTCAGGCTGATCGGATAATCGAAAAATCTTCGCAGGTAATAGATGCGGCTGCGCCGTTGACGCAACAACATCACGCGGTCCACCGTCTCGGGATCGGGGCCGTCCGCCGAGCCGGGAACACGGCGGGTCTTGCGCTGGTAGGCAATCGAGACGGAAGCGTCGTCCAACTTCTGCAACGGCATCATCTCCAGCCACCAGTTCATGACGCGGTCGGACTTGGAGAAGAAGCGGTGGCCGCCGATGTCAATGCGGTTGCCCTTGTAGTTCTCGGTCTGGGCGATCCCGCCGACGATGTGGTTTGCTTCGAGGACGACGGGTTTGATGTCGGTGCGCTTCAGCAGTTCGTACGCAGCGGTCAGTCCCGCCGGTCCCGCCCCGATGATGATCGCAACCTTGCTGCTCATTCGCGCCGCAGGTTGCCAGCACGCGCATCAACTATCAATGAGGAAGAACTGAGGGAGAGAGCGAATCCGTCACCAACGTGCCGACCTTTTCGCCGAGGACGACGCGCTTGATGTTCCCGTTCTTGAACAGATCGAACACGACGATCGGCATGCTGTTGTCCATGCACAGGCTGAACGCGGTGGTGTCCATCACCTGCAGGCGGTTCTTGAGCGCGTCCATGAAACTGAGCTTTTCGAATCGCTTCGCAGTCGGATTCTTCTTCGGGTCGGAATCGTACACGCCGTCCACCTTGGTGGCCTTGAGGATCACGTCAGCGCTGATCTCGTTCGCACGCAACGCGGCTGTGGTGTCGGTCGAAAAATACGGGTTGCCGGTACCGGCGACGAACACAACGACGCGCCCTTTTTCGAGGTGCCGCATGGCGCGACGGCGAATGAATGGCTCGGCAACCTCGTGCATCTCGATCGCAGTCTGGACACGAGTATGGACGCCGATCTTCTCGAGCGCGTCCTGCAAGGCGAGTCCGTTGATCACGGTGGCGAGCATGCCCATGTAATCGCCCGTCGTCCGATCAATACCGTGCTCGCTGCCGGAGAGTCCGCGGAAAATGTTGCCGCCACCCATTACGATGGCCACCTGCACGCCGAGTTCCCGGACCTCCTTGATCTGGAGAGCGATGTCTTTGACGACCTCGGGCGAGATGTTTCTTCGGTCGCCGCCCTGCAACGCCTCGCCGCTCAACTTCAACAATACGCGCTTGTACTTCGGTTGAGCGGCGGCGGGTTTGGTCATGGCCGTCAGGACGCCGAGGGCTGCTCGGGTTGCTCGGGCTTGGCTCCGCCGAGTTCCTCGCCCACCTGGTATCGGACGAACCGTCGGATGATGATGTTCTCACCCAACTCGGCGATCTTGGTGCCGACGAGGTCTTTGATGGTGACTTCGGGATTCTTGACGAAGGCCTGCTCCATCAAACACACGCTCTGGTAATACTTCTCGAGTTTGCCCTCGACGATCTTCTCCACCACGTTCTGCGGCTTTCCTTTGACCTGCGCGGCGGCGATCTCCTTTTCCTTCGCCAACGCGTCGGCCGGGACGTCCGTCCGTGCGACCACGAGCGGGTTGGATGCGGCGATCTGGAGGGTGATGTCTTTGACGAACTCCTTGAAGTGGTCGTTCTTGGCGACGAAGTCGGTCTCACAATCCACTTCGACCAGCACGCCCACCTTGCCGCCGAGGTGAATGTAGGAGGCGATGATGCCCTCCTTGACCTGGCGCGAGGCCTTCTTGGCAGCGATGACCTGGCCCTTCTTGCGGAGAATCACTTCCGCCTTCTCGATGTCGCCCGTCGCCTCGACGAGGGCCTGCTTGCAGTCCATCATGGAGGCGTTGGTGCGACGACGCAGTTCCGCTACGGTTGCAGCATCAATTTTCATATCTCAATCCAGGAAATGTCCGTTCTCACGCCGCAGCGGCACCGGCAGCGCTTGCACTTGCCGCCGCGGCATCCGGTGCAGTCACAATGAGCTCGGCGGGTTTTTCTTCCTGCGGTTGCACTTTCTTGGGCGAGCGCCGCTCGAATTCTCCGCGCGCCTCGGCAATGGTGTCGGCCACCGCGGCCGTCACGAGCTTGATGGCCTTGATCGCGTCGTCGTTGCAGGCGATCGGGTAATCAATCGGGTCCGGGTCGCAGTTGGTGTCCACGATTGCCACCACCGGTATTTTAAGCCGGTTGGCTTCGCGCACCGCATTCTCCTCGCGTTTCACGTCAATGACGAACAACGCCGACGGCAACTTCTCCATGTGGACGATGCCATCGAGGTTCTTGTGCAATCGGAACTGCTCCCGGCGCAATGATGCCACTTCCTTCTTGTGCATCGAAGCGAACTTGCCGTCTTTTTCGAGCCCGTCGATCATCTGCAGACGCTTCACGCTGCGGCGGACGGTGGACATGTTGGTCAAGGTTCCGCCCAGCCAGCGTTCCGTGACGCACGGCATGTTGCACTTGGTCGCGGCTTCCTTCACCGATTGTTGCGCCTGTTTCTTGGTGCCCACGAACAGGATTGTGCCGCCTTCCATCGTGATCTTGCGCAGGTACTCGCACGCAGCGTCGAGTTGGCTTTTGGTCTTGGCCAGATCAATGATGTAAATGCCGTTTCGTTTGTCGAAGATGAATTTCTTCATCTTGGGATTCCAGCGCTTGGTCTGATGACCAAAATGGACTCCCGCCTCTAACAAGTCTTTGACTTCAACCGCCAATGGATACCTCGTTTCTTGTGAAACCGGGTTGCGGACCCGAGGGTCAACTCAGTCCCCGAACGTATTCGGGGTTTCCCTTGCGCAATCGGTTTCGGTTCAACCTGGCTTTGGTTTATTCAGAACTGCCTCAGCCATTTTACGGGCAATTCCGTTCCCGCACCTTGCGGGACGTGTCGTTCTTCTGAGCCAAGGGGAGGCGGAGTATAACAGAAGACCTTGGGCGCGCAAGAGGCAAAGCGACGCAAAAAACGGACCTGTCCGCACGGCGTAGAAACGAAAAAGCCCCCGAAAACGAGGGCCTTTCGGAAAATTTAGCCCAAGGCTATTTGGCCTCCGCACCGGTGTTGCCCCCACCGCCTCCGGGAGGCATGGGGTAGAACTGCTTGAGCTTCTCGGCCATCTCCTTGAGGTTGTCTTTGCTGACAATCAGGTAGCGTGAATCGAACAGTTCCTTGCACGTGCCCTTCTTCGGCAACTGATCCCAGCGCACATCATAGCGGGGCAGGATCACGGAGTTGACCACGCCCACCTCAACGAGATCGCGCCACTGGCCCATGGCCGACAGATTCAGCGCCACCACTTTGGGCAGCTTGGTGGGGTCAATCGGCTTGCCGTCCTTGGCGAATACAGGCAGTCCCATGAAGGATACGATCACCTTGGCGTTCGGATAGTCCGCCACCACCTTCAGGAAAAACTTCTCCGATACGCCTTCGAAAAACTCCATCATCATCCGCTCCTCCGGACCGACGACGCCGGCCAGCCGGACACCGCTGTATGCCTTGAGCCCCTTCTTGAACCCCTCCATCTGGGCCTCGGCAACCACGCTCTTGAACTTGGTGTTGCCCGCCATACTCAACACCACGATGTCGCCACTGTTGCCGGTGACCTTGCCGGCCATCTCGGCCATCTGTTCACCCACGCACCGATCCACGTCGGGCTTATAGACGGGGCCGGACTTGCACTGCGTCTTGATGATGGAAACAAAAGAAACGATGATCGCGATGATGCAAACCAAGATGACGATGGGCTTTTTGGATTCGTCTATCTTCATAGGGTCGTGGGGTCTCCTGTTGTTTTCACGGACAGTAGTAAACCCCCGGTAGCGCGTCAAGAACTAGATTGAGCGGGAGTTAGAGAACCAGTTTGCGCGACTCCGCGCTGCCAGCAGCCGCTTGACACCCCCCGCGCGGTTGGCGTATCCGTTGCCCCACAAGCCCATGCGAACTCGCGTCCCAGTCGCGCTCGGCGAGCGCAGTTACGATATCCTCATCGGCGCGGGAGTATTGGCCGAAGCCGAGGCCGCCCTGCAACCCTTACAACTCGGGCATCGGGGGGCGATCATCACCGATTCGACCGTCGCCCCGCTGTTTGCCGGGAAGTTGCGCGATCAATTCCGCGCCGCCGGCTGCGAAACTGCCCTGTGCATTGTGCCGGCAGGCGAGAAGTCCAAGAACCTCGATCAAGTCGCCGCTCTCTATAATCAACTGCTCGACGCCGGGCTCGATCGAAAGTCGTTTGTGCTGGCTCTCGGGGGTGGTGTCGTGGGCGATCTTGCGGGTTACGTGGCGGCCACGTTCCTCCGCGGCATTCCGTTCATCCAGGTACCGACCACGCTGCTGGCGCAGGTGGACAGCTCCGTGGGCGGCAAGGTCGGCGTCAACCTGCCGCGTGGGAAGAACCTGGTCGGAGCGTTCTATCAGCCCCGGCTGGTGCTGGTGGATACGAAGACCCTCGTCACGCTCCCTCTACGAGAGTACCGGGCCGGCCTGGCCGAGGTCATCAAGTACGGCATCATCTACGATGCCGGCCTGTTCGCCCAGCTCGAAACCCAGGCTGACTGGGTGCTGGCGAAAGACCTCAGCGTCATGGAGAAGATCATCGCCCGCTGTTGCGAGATCAAGGCCGAGGTGGTTTCCAAAGACGAACGCGAGGACGGTTTGCGCGCGATCCTGAACTTCGGCCACACCATCGGTCATGCCATCGAAGCGGTCACTCACTACGGGGATTACCTCCACGGCGAAGCAATCGCCATCGGGATGGTGTGCGCCATCCGGCTCTCCGAGCGACGTGGTCATCTGAGCGCGGCGGAGACGAAGCGCATCGCCGCGTTGTTCGAACGGTACGGTTTCGACCTCAAACTCAAGTCGGCGAACTTCGACGCGCTGCTCGGCGCGATGAAGTTGGACAAGAAAGCCCGGGAAGGTAAGATTCGGTTCGTGCTCGCAAAGAAGATTGGCAGCGTGTTCGTCACCGATGAAGTGACCGAGGCCGACGTACGGGATCTACTGCAATGAGACATCGCCGCATTCCATCTTGATCCCTCATCCCTCATCCCTCATCCTTCTCTTCCCATGTCCGCCGTTGATCAAGGCCTCGCCCGGGAATACTTCGAGATGCACGGCTTCCTCGTGCGGCAGCATCGCAAGTACGCAGTCCCGGCGCGCGAAAAGACGGCCGACGAAGAGATTGATCTCATCGTGTTCAACCCGGAGGCCAAGCCGGATGGGATGCCCTCCAACTTCGAGCTGAATTCAAATGATCTGGGCTGCGTTCGACGCGCCATCGTCGTGGTCAAAGGTTGGCACACGGAGAAGACGTTCTCCCCAGGCGTACTGAAGAATCCCAATTTCTTCCGTTTTGTGGAGAAGGAGACGTTGAAGGAGGCGGAGCGTGTGATCGGCGGGGATGGTCGGTTTCTGAAGTTGCTGGTCATCCCCGGCTTGCCGTCCGCCGAACCTTCCCGGCAGCAGAGCATCGAGTTGCTCAAGTCGAAAGGCGTGGACGGCGTGCTTTTGTTCCGCGCAATCCTGCTCGACCTGATCGGCCACACACAGACGAACCGGAACTATCAGAAGTCCGACCTGCTGCAGATTCTGCGTCTGCTGAAGAACTACGACCTGATCAAGGAGCCACAGTTGGAGCTGTTCGGCGGGCGACGAAGAAAAAGACCGAACAAATCCTGAGTTGGCTGGTCTCGCGACGGCTCACCAATCCTTCGGTGCATAGAGGTGCCTCCGTTATCTGGTGAGCGCGTTCCATACTTTCGTTTGGAGTGCAGGCTTCAGCTTGCTTCCCGACACGCACGCCAGACAAGCTAGAGCTTGGACTCCGAACTTGGATCAGGACCCACACGTCGGCGAACGTGGTCAGAGGGGTTTCGGATGGCATCGGGCTTGGCGCGTCGGAGGAACTCATACATTTGCTGGAGCGCGTCGAGAGGGTGGATGGGCGGGCCGCCTTTGCCAACTACTTTGCGAACCTGGCCGATGTCCTCTTGCGGGTCACTCGCCGCAGCCCGTTTCATGCTCTCGCTCACAACGGCAGCTTCGCGGCATCGGCACGCGAAGTTAAGCTGCGCGTCTGTACTGCCGCTGAATAGTTTTGACTCCGCTTGAGTTGTCTCCCTGTTGTTCCGACTGACATCAAGCAGGTTATGAGTTCCCGAATCAGAGTGTGGGTGGCTCTTTGTTGCTTCGCACTCGCCGTTGGCTGCGTCACTCAAGAGCGCAACCCGGCTGCGAGCGCTGCCGGCATCACCGCGGAGGTTCAGTATCGCCCTTCGATTGATTCGGCTTCCGCTTACGTGCCGATTAATCTTCCGCCGGTTTCGTACAATGGACAGGACATGCCACTGGGCAAACCGACTGGACGCTTTCCCATTCTCGAAGCGTTCATCACGAACCACCGCGAACAGCCTGTGGAATTTGCGCGAGTCTTCCTCAGTCGTGAAGAGCTCAAGTTGTTTCCGAATGACAAAATTGTCTGGTGGCAGTTTTATCCAACAGGGGCACCGAAGCCTGCCGAAACCGTTCTGCTGCAAATCTGCTTCGATCGGAATCCCGCGACATCGCAGGTCCTCGAACTCGAAACGTAACTACTCAGGTGGCATCCCGCCGCGGGATGCCTCCTGAGTAGTTAC
>CAZOTB010000081.1:0-28718 GCA_964582645.1 uncultured Verrucomicrobiota bacterium
CGAGGCGCGACGCCAGGGTCTCGTAGGAGACCTTGTAACAGGTGGGTTGAGGCCGGAGGCAATCCAGCAGAGGCCAATAACCGCAGGCGACGGCGGAGACATCGCGCGGAATCCGCAGGCCCAGCAGGGCAAGTGTGGTGTACAACCCGATAGCCACATCGAGGTCGGTGACGAGGACGCCCGTCGGCGGCTGTGCACGCGCGAACAAACGGCGCACGGCGGCTTCCACTGCGTCGGCGCTTTTGCGATTAGCGACTCGACCAGCGCGGGATCGAAACGCGCGATCTGTCCCTCCACCTCTGCACCGCTGGCCCTGAGCAGGGCGCAGATTTCCTCGACGTGAAACTCGATGCCCATTTCCGAGAGAATCCGCATCGAGGCAACGTGCAGACGTTCGATGGCCTCGTCGTGCAGGAGTTGATAGGGGAGCAGGCTCGTGTTCACGGGACGAGAGCGAATCACGGCCGGCTCGGGGAAATCGAGAGCGCGCGCAGCATCGCGAGGACGTTGGCGGGCGGCGTGCCGGCCTGGATTGCGTGGGACGGGGCAGCCACATAACCGCCGCCTTCGCCGAGGATTGCAGCAAGCCGATGGCACTCCCGTTCCACCGTCGCTTCGTCGTGATGGGGTAGCAATCGCTGCACACTGATCCCGCCATGAAAACTCAGCCGCTCTCCATATGCGGCTTTCAACCGTGCCGGGTCCATGCCCGTTGCATCGGTCTGAACGGCTTCGAGCGGTATCAGGGCGTGTTCGCGAAGACCGATATCGAGGCGGTCAGCGTCTGCCTGCCGAATTTCCTGCACTACCCTGTCTCGCGCGCCGCCCTGCTTGCCGGTCGGAGTGTCATCTGCGAGAAACCGCCGACGATGCACGCGCGCGAGATGGAAGACCTCGGAGTCAGAAGTGTGGCCCCGAGGATTGCAGACTTGATCGAGCCGGTCGGATTCGCTACGAATTCCCCCGTGAACTTTCTTCGCTCGCGCGCCGACCAACTGGCGGATTATCTGCGCGGCTGCCTTGCCCGCGGCGAACTGAAGGAGCCGCTGCCAAGTTCACGGAGTTGGAGCGTACAACTGGGCGTGGGCCACAGCACGCTCGAGGCGGCGCTCCAGGTGCTCGAACGCGAAGGTCGCCTGCGCGTGCTGCCCCGACAGGGCGTGCGCCTTGTCGCAGCCGGGCACGCCAGGACGGATGCCCCGCCCCGGCGTCTGGTGCGGCTGCTGTACCTGGGAGCGGATTACCCGGACATCAGCCACATGGCGGAACTGTTCCAGGTGTTGTTCGCGCGTCTGGACTCTCAGGGCATTCATTTCTCGGTGGAAAGTTGCGACGTGGCGCGCGCGCGAAGGATTCACCAGCGCGGCGAGAGAACGGACGAGTTGCTGGTGCTGGTCGAATCGGGCACGAGTCTCAGCCGGATGTTTCAGGATTTCCGTCGCTCCGTGCTGGTGCTGGGGGATCCGGAGCACGGCGTGCGCGCGCCAAGCATTTCGTTCGCGGTGATGTCGGCGATCCGGCACGCCGTGAATCTGTTGGCGCGCCACGGTTTCCGCCGAGTGAGTCTGATCGTCAACAGCGCGCGTCGCTATGCCCCGATGGAATCGAGCTTCCGTCGGATTTGCTCCGAGTCGGCCGTGGCCATCCAGGCGAACGTCGTGGGCCTGCCCATGGACCTCGATGAGGCGGCGCCGGCGGCGGAGCGCTTCGCCGCGCGCATTCGTCCGGGACACGGTCTGATCGCGTTGTTCCCGGTGTCGGCGGGTCTGCTGATGACGGCGTTGATGAAGCGCGGCCTGAATGTGCCCCGCGAGGTGGAGGTCGTGGCGCTGTGCAGCACGCGTCGGGCGCTGCACGTGGTGCCGGTGCCGGTTCATTACCCGTACCCGGTCGAGAAGCTGGCGAAGGAAATCACCAAGGCTGCCACGGTCTTCTTCGCGCGCGGCAAGCTGCCGCCCATGCACAAGATCATCCCCCTCGAAGTCGTCGTCCCCTGACGGATCGCTCCCTCGTCGTGCGCTCGGAAATTGCGCAGCGGTCTGCCTTTGTCTTTCCCGCGCGAGTCCACCAGAGTGACGGCCAATGCAAAGGAGCACGGCATGAAGCAAGTTTCCAAGATCTCTTTTCTCTGGGTGGCAGGGGCAGTCGTTCTGGCTGCGTGGTTTTCCCATTCCGCTCAGGCTGCCAACAACGCCTACACCAACACCGCGGGCGGCTCGTGGGAGACAGCCGCCAACTGGAGTCTCGGCACGACGCCCACCGGCGCCGATGCGGCCTCTGTCACCAACGGCGGCACGTACACCATCATTCTGGACAACACCACGGCCAACACCGACCCCGGCGGCGCAGGTTCGTGGCTGACGGTCAGCAACCTCACCGTGGGCAACGTGACCGGCCTTTCCACGCTGCTGCTGAACTTCACCAACACCGCGAAAGCGTTCACGATGACCAACACCATCGAAATCGGCGGCACCGCCGCGGGCGCGCGCGGCGATTTGATCGTGAGCAACGGCATCTTGGTCGTGAGCAACACCTTCAGCGTTGCCACAGGCAGCGGCTCGGGCGGCAATCTCATCATCGCCGGCGGCACGGTGATCCCCAACGGCGGCACGTTCCGCATGGCCAGCGCCGCGACCGCCACCGGAACCATTCACGTCACCGGCGGCCAACTCATCGCCACCAACGCCATCACCTTCCTCGGCAACGGCGGGCGCGGCACGTTGAACCTCAGCAACGGCAAAGTCACGCTCGGCTCGGTCCGCATCAGCAACGGCACGGGCACGGGCAGCGGCGACCTCAATGTGTTCGGCGGCACAAATCAGATTCTGACCACGCTCGGCGTCGGCCAGACTGCCAACGTCACCGGCAACGTTCTCGTCGCGGGCGGCCGCTTGCAGGTCGGCGGCCTGACGAGCGTGGGCGTGAGCGGTTACGGCACGCTCACCCTCAGCAACGGAACGCTCGTGTCCAGTGGAATCAATGTCGGGGCGAACGCGGGTTCACGGGGTGACGTCCGCATCCTCGGCGGCACAGCCACGCTGTCCACGCCGGTCGGGAACAACCTGAACGTGGGTGTGTCGAGCTCGACCGGCACGGTCCTCGTGAGCGGCGCTGGCGTCGTCGAGTTCAACCGTTCGGTGGCATTGGGCAGCGCGACCGGCCGTGGCTATTTCACGAATCAAGACGGCGGCACGGTACGGTTCGTCCTTTCCGCCAACGATCCGACGTTCACGATCAACGCCGGTAGCGCGTTCGTGATTACCAACGCCATCTTCGAGTTCAAAGACTACTCCGCCGCGAAACTCAATGGCGGCATCACCAACATCACCTTCCTCGGCAACAACACGGTCAGCCTGAACAACTCGACCAACGCCATCCTCGGCTCGTACACGTTTCAGACCAACACCGCGCCGAACTTCACCCATCTGCGCCTGATCAACGGCACGACCCGCTGGCAGAGCACCAACCTGACCATCGGCAGCGGCGGCACGTTGCTCGCCAGCAACACGATCGGCTCGGTGCGCGGCATCACCACCAACGCGGGCACGATCTCCGTCGTGAATAGCAAGCTGACGTGGGAAAATCCGGTAACGATTCAAGGACAGTACGCGAGCGATCCCTCCACCAACACGTTTCTCGACAACGTGACGGTCACGGCCAGCGGCTCGATGGCGGGCGGAGCGGGCGATTTGTTCGACTTCAAGAAGAGCCTGTTCATCAACTCGACCAACCACACCGGCTTCGACCTGATTTCGAGCGCCGTCTCGTTCAGCGGCGGCGGCCTTCACACCAATGCGATCACCGGCCGCGACGTGGGCACGAACGGCATCTACGGCGGCAACTTCGAATACGGCCGGCTCACGCTCGGCACGACCAACGACCGCGTCTATTTCGCGAGCGGCGACGCGGCGGCCAGCAACGCGCTTTACCTCGTCTGGCTTGATCTGGCCGGGTTCACCAATCAATTCGCGACCGTGTCGAACCTGGTGACGAGCCTGTTGTTCGCGCCGACCAACGTCAACGTCTATTACGAAGTGTCGTACCTCGAGCCGAACAACGCCTATCTCCAGGACCAAATCTACCAATTGGGCGACGGCCTCGGCGGCAACGGCGGTTTGCTGCTGCCGGCCGTGCCGGAGCCGTCCGCGTTGGCGTTGCTGGCGCTGGCTGGATGTGCGATGCTGCGGCGGCGGCAACGATGAATCGGCTGACGCATGTTCGGTGTACCGACTTTAGTCGGCATCCTCAGCCTTATACTTCGCGGATTCCGACTAATGTCGGTACACCGAACGCCTCTTTCACCCTCATCGAGTTGCTGGTGGTCGTCGCGATCATCTCGATCCTGGCGGCGCTGTTGTTGCCCGCGCTCGAACGGGCCAAGTGGAACGCGAAGCGAATGATCAGCGCCAACAACCTGCGCACGGAAGGCCTGGCGGTCAGTCTCTATCGCAATGATTACAACGACCGGCTGCCGGCGCACACCAACGGCGCGCTCACCGCATGGGTCTATCTGATTCTCCCCTACGCATCGAGCAACGTGCTGTATGGGAACTACACCCGGCAGGTCTGCCCCGGCTTTTATTTCAAGACCAGCCCGATGCCCCTGCGCGGCGTCGGCACGGCCAACGTGCAACTGCTCGGGGGAGCGGCCGCCGTGATTCATCCGATCCGGGAGGTGAAAAATGCGTCGGCGACCTTTGTGCTGGCGCACGCACACGACATGGCCACCTGGCTTCCCACTCACTTCGATAACTTTTTCACCTCCCCCACCTACAATCCCCCGCTCGGCGGCAGCGGGTTGAATTTTTATTTCGCCGACGAACACATGGAATTCATCCCCTACGAAGGCCCGAATCTGTCGCGCTGGTGGGAATCGCGGGTGAATCCCGATCCGAGCTGGCTGTACGGCGCGTACACCATCTACGGGCCGTAGCGGGTGATCACCCGGTGCTGCGCTGGCTTACCCGCGTTCGATTGGAGAAATCACGATGACCGCAACCGCCAAGGAACTTCGGCCGTTCCTGAACTCGGCCGACTCGTTGAACCAACCCGAGGAGCTGCGCCGGCGCATGCGTCGCGACGGCTACCTGTTCCTCCGCGGACTGCTGCCGGGAGACGAAGTTCTCGGACTGCGCCGCCGCATCCTCGAAATCTGCCAGCGCCACGGCTGGCTCGTGCCGGGCGTGGACTTGATGGAGGGGCGCACCCAGCATCCGCCGACGATGGAGGGCCGGGAAGATTACATGCCCGTCTATGCGGAGGTGCAGTTGATGGAGGAGTTCCACCTGCTCGCACACCATCCCGCGCTGACGGAGACGCTGGAGAAGCTGTTCGAGGAGCCGGTGCTGGTCCACCCGATGAAAATCGGGCGCATCTCGTTCCCGAAGAACGTTCAGAACACCACCGCCGCGCATCAGGACTACGTCCACATCCAGGGTTCGTTCGAGACCTACACGAGTTGGATTCCGCTCGGCGACGTCCCGCGCGATCTCGGCGGCCTGGCTGTGCTGGCCGGCTCGCACAAACTCGGCGTGCTCCAACCGAAACAAGCCTACGGCGCCGGTGGCCTCGGGCTGGATACCGATCAGTACGACCTCCCGTGGCACGGCGGTGAGTTCCAGGCCGGCGACGCGTTGATCTTCCTCGCCAACACCATCCATAAGGCGCTGCCGAACCTCACCGAAGACCGGCTCCGTCTGTCCACGGACTACCGGTTCACGGGCATCAGCCACGCGATCTGCGAGACGAACCTGCGGCTGCACTTTAGTTGGCAGGTCAAGGAACTGACCTTCGAGAACCTGTACAAGAACTGGAAGACCGAGTCGTTGAAGTATTACTGGAAGAAGCTGCCGCTCCACGTCGTGCCGCCCACCGAGGCGTGGTATCACACGGCGCGCAGGGAGGAGAAACCATAGACCGCTTCGCCCTTCGGCTGCGCGCGGTCGCTGACCCTCGCCCGGAGCCTGAGCCGGTGGTCCTGGGTTTGACGCCTCGGCTCGATGGAAAACGAATTTCGATGACAACGAAAAAGCGATATCCCGTTTGCATCCTGGCCACGGCGTGCATCCCGTGGGATCATCAGTTCCGCTTCGCCGAGGACATTTTCCGCCGTCAGGTGCGCACGTTGCTCCAAGGGCTGACCCGGCACGTGTACATCTTCGGCACGGCCGGTGAAGGCTACGCGGTCAACGAGCGGCAGTTCGACGAAATCTGTCGCGTGTTCCGGGAGGAAACGCGCCAGCCCGGCGTCACCGCCATGGTCGGCGTCATCTCCCTGTCGTTGCCGACCACCATCGAGCGGATCGGACGGGCGCGCGACATGGGCTTCCGCCATTTTCAGATTTCGCTGCCAAACTGGGGCGCGCTCACCGAGGGCGAGATGTTCCAGTTCTTCCAGGAGGTCTGCGGACGATTTCCCGACTGCGGTTTCCTCCACTACAACCTGATGCGCGCCAAACGGCTCGTCACGCCGGACGAGTACGCGATCCTGGCGGCCAGGCATCCGAACCTCGTAGCCACAAAGAACAGCACCGCCGACATGGATCGCATCCTGGGGTTGGTGAAGAAGACGCCCCAACTGACGCATTTCCTCAATGAAACGGGCTACGCCTACGGGTCTCAACTCGGCGCGGTCGGCCTGTTGATCTCTGTGGCGGCAGCCAGCTTCGCGGCGGGAAAACGCTACTTCGCCGCCGGCCAAAAGCGGCGGTTCGCCGAGTTGCTGGCGAGGCAGGAGGAACTGGCGGCCCTGAGCCACGCAATGATCGCGCTCGGCATCTCGGAGGCGCACATAGACGGCGCGTACGACAAACTGCTGTACAAGCTGCACGACCCAGCCTTTCCGCTGCGGATGCTGCCGCCGTATCACGGCATCCGCGACGCGACGTTCCGCAAAGTCGCGGCCATGATCCGCAAACACCATCCCCGATGGATTGAGACGAAAACATGAACGCACTACACAACCGCACGCAGTTGGACTCGATTGACATTGATACAAACCGCCGGTGGCTCAATCGCTACCGGTTTGTCGAGCACGAAGGCGTGCGCATCCTGGCCGGTTGGTTGCCGAGGGCTGCGCGCTTTGAATTGAAATGCGAGTTGGGCCGGGCGATTTGGGAAGACGCCCAGCACGTCCACGCGCTCTATCTGCGTCTGCGCGAAATCCAATCCCCCGCCTTCCAGAAGCCGAAGGACGCCGCGCTGGCGCGCCTGATGGAGGAACTGCTCCACGCGCCCGATGAATTCGCGCTCGCGCTCGCCTTCTGGCGCGTCCTGAAACCCGGCCTCATCGCGGCGCTCGAAAGCCACGAAACCGCCACCTTCCCCAACAGCGACCTGCCCAGCGTCCACGCCATCCACCACATCCTGCTCGACGAA
Source organism: uncultured Verrucomicrobiota bacterium (assembly GCA_964582645.1). GTDB lineage: Bacteria > Verrucomicrobiota > Verrucomicrobiia > Palsa-1439 > CAZOTB01 > CAZOTB01. Next base: position 7,378 of record CAZOTB010000081.1, read on the forward strand.
CGCGCGCAGATCGAGCGGGTCGAAACCATCCTTCGCGAACTCGAAGCCGCCGGCAGGATCACCCCTGCGGCGAAGGAGTGGGAACGCTACGCGCGCGACTTGCTCGCCGCAGCGGGCGGCATCGCGGGCCGGCAACCGGCGACGGACGCTTCGGTTTCCCGGCCATCCTGCTGGCGCGAGTTCCAGCCGCCGCGCGAGGCCGAGCGCGACGAGCGATTCACGAATCGCGGGGCGGACTTCGGGTATTACCCGCCCGAAGACGATTACCAGAAACACACCGTCGAGGAGTTCGAGCGATACGCCACCGAGATGCTCGCCGCCGAGACCGTCGCGTGCGTGATGTTCGCCCTGCCGGACATGCCCTGGGAGTTCCAGCACGACGCCGCCCGGCATCTCTACGACGAGGTGCGTCACTGCCGGATGGGCTGGGAATGGATGCGCCGCCACAACCTCGACCCGTTTCGGTCGCCCCAATACCTGCCCGTCTTCCGGTGGCGCGCGCAGTTTCCGCCCGCGATGCAGTATTGTCTGTTGACGATGGGCAACGAGGTCAACGCCTTCCCCTACCGGCATCGCCGCGTCGAGGCGCACGAGAAATCGGGCGACCGGTTGAGCGAGCAATTCGTCCGCTACGACATCGCCGACGAGACCCAGCACGTCCGTTTCGGCAAACGCTGGCTGCCCGAGTTGCTCAAACACGTCGGCGAGAGGCGCACGCTGGAGCAGTACATCGAGGATGTTCTGAAGGTGTGGGAGACCGAGTACAAGACCGGCCGCTTATCGGTTGCGGTGGAATGAGAACGGGTCTCCTCGCTCCGTCAGCGGCCCTTCCCGGATGGCGGCGCGCGCGCTCCCGGCCTGCGTTGCCCGCCCGCGTCATCCACGTGGATCTGGATGACTGCAACCGCAAAAGAGCTTCGGCCGTTCCTGAACTCGGCCGACGCGTTGAACCCACCCGGGGAACTGCGCCAGCGCGTGCGTCGCGACGGCTGCCATACACATGCTACACATGCGCCTGCGGCGACGCGTCGCTTGTCTTCGCAGAGCGCCTGTGATTTACTCACGCCGTGCCACGAGCCCCCATCAAGTATCCGACCAAGAAGCGCAAGCCATCTCGCGCGAGGGAGCCGGAAGCGACTGAAGAAGCCTCTGCCACATCTCGAAAATCTGTGCCGCCGCCTGTGGCAGCTCTGCACACTGGCAAGCTGATTCCGTTTGGGTGGTACGGCGGCAAGTTTTCCCACTTGGACTGGCTGTTGCCTCTATTGCCTCCGTGTCATCATTATTGTGAACCCTTCGGCGGCTCTGCTGCCGTGTTGTTGAATCGCTCGCCTTCACCCGTTGAGACGTACAATGACCTCGACGGCGAAGTGGCGAACTTCTTCCGCGTTCTCCGCGAGAAGAAGGAGCGGCTCATCGAGGCCATCGGTTTGACTCCGTTTTCACGTGAGGAATTTGCCCTAGCCTGCCAACTCGATCCCAAAGTGACAGGTCTGGAGCGAGCGCGGCGATTTTATGTACGTGCCCGGCAGGTTCGCACCGGCTTGGCACAAACAGCCAGCTTGGGCCGCTGGGCCAACTGCAAGAATACGAGCCGGGCCGGTATGAGCGGTGTCATCAGCCGGTGGCTCGGCTCGGTCGAAGACTTGCCGGCGATTGCAGAGCGTTTGCTGCGCGTACAGATCGAGAACCGCCCGGCAATTGACGTGATTCACCTTTACGATTCGCCGCAAACTCTTTTCTACTGCGACCCACCTTACGTTCATGAGACGCGCGGCGACTCCAGCGCCTATGGATATGAAATGACCGACGAGCAACACGCAGAGTTGGCAAAAGTTCTCAACCGTGTGCAAGGCAAAGTGGCGCTTTCCAATTACCCATGCGCGTTGATGGACAAGCTGTATCCATCCGCAAAGTGGCATAAGACTCTCAGTGGCCCAAGGACGAACCATGCCACCAAAGGCACGCGCGTCGAAGTGTTGTGGACAAATTACGATCCTGTGAAGCTGAATCATGACCAACACCCAACACTGTTCTAAGCTTCTCGAAGCCGCTGCCAAACAGGCCGCGACGCATCTATCCGATTCTCTGATTGCTGACCCATCGCTCCGTGAAAAGTTGGCGTATGTGATCGCATGCCCGAGCAACCGGGCGGGTTCGCGATTCCTTATGGCTTGCACACTGGCCAAGCTGGACGACCCGAAACTGGACATTCGGAAACCATTCATCGAGGTCTATACCGGCGCGGCAAAACAGGGTGCGTACTCCGGGCGCGGCTACGATGAACAGTACATTTTCGACCTGATCCAGAAGCACCGGCTCCCGTGCAGTCCGACCACAGCGTTTCTGACTCCCGGCTTCCGCACGAAGAATGTCGTGTTGACGAAAGATCAGAAGCTGCGCGGACGCCCACCGCAGATGTACGAACACATCTTGGATATTCTCGATGCGATTCATCGCCGCAGGGTTGCGGCAAGAGATGTTCTGACGGAATGCATCCGGCTCTTAGTCATTGAGCGTGATGAACGCAAGAAACGCCTCGAAACATTATTGCAGGGGCTGCGGAAGGACGCGAGCGAACTCCCTTTGTCGGCAGAAGATATTGTGAAACTCATCGAGCAACACCTGCAATGCAAGCACGCCAGCCGGTTACCGGTCCTCATCGTTGCCGCTGCTTACCGTGCCGCTGCTGAAAAGCTCGGCGAACAAGTCTTGCGCCTCAACCCGCACAACGCCGCCGACAAACGGACCGGCGCGCTTGGCGATGTGGAGATTACGTTGCTCGGCGATGACAAGGTCGTGACCACATACGAGATGAAAGACAAGGCCGTTACCAAATGCGACATTGACATTGCGGTCGAGAAGATCGCGCAAGGCGCAAACATTCAAAACTACGTCTTCATTACGACCGAAGCCATAGACGCCGAAGTGCGCGCCTACGCCACCGAGAAGTACGCTGAACTCGGCGGCGTCGAAATCGCCATTTTGGATTGCCTCTCTTTTCTCCGGCACTTCCTACACTTGTTCCACCGCATACGCATGGATTTTCTGAACCGCTATCAGGAACTCGCGCTCGGTGAACCGGAAAGTGGCGTTAACCAGGCGCTGAAGGAAGCGTTTTTAGCGCTACGAAAGGCAGCAGAGGCGATGGAATGAAGCGGCCCGTGGCGGAATCTCCAACGCACATGATCCATCTCAATGGTGAGAGATTCCTTGGGCCGTACCCAGCCGCGAGAGATCAAGACCAGACATGAATGTGAGGTCCGACCCCCGCAACGTACTGGAACAATTCACCCAGGATATCCTGAAGATGTGGGAGACCGAGTACAAGACCGGCCGCTTATCGGTTGCGGTGGAATGAGAACGGGTCTCCTCGCTCCGTCAGCGGCCCTTCCCGGATGGCGGCGCGCGCGCTCCCGGCCTGCGTTGCCCGCCCGCGTCATCCACGTGGATCTGAAAGGACCTAAAATCCCGTTCCCTGTCTTCAAGAAGCTGCTGCAACTCTACGCGCGCTGGGGAATCAATGGCGTCCTCGTCGAGTACGAACATCGCTTGCCGGCATTGCCATTGCCCCGGCAATTTCCACGACCCGCTCGCTACACGCGTGGCGAAGTCGAAACGCTGGTCGGGCTGAGCGGCAAGCTGGGGCTGGAATACATACCGTTCGTCCAAACGCTGGGCCACGTCGAGTATCTTCGGCATCTGCCGGGCACCGCGCGGTTGATGGAGAGTCCCACTTACCCCAGCCAGCTTTGCCCGTCGCGGCGCGGCACGCGCGATTATCTTGCCCGGCTGATCGCCGCTGTGTGCGACCTGCATCCGACCAGCCGGTATTTCTGCGTCGGGCTGGACGAGACCCATCAACTCGGACATTGTCCGGTCTGCAAGCGGCGCGCCGCGGACCTCGGCGGCAAACTGGAGTTGTACCTCGACCACGCCCGTTGGGTGTGCGGCCAGGTTTTGCAACGGGGACGCATCCCGATGCTCGCCGGCGACATGTTGTTGGGAAATGGCCGGGAAGAGCTGATCGCGCAACTTGACCCACGCGCGATCGTCATGCCGTGGGATTACACCGCCGTCACGCCGCGGTCGTCTTACGTGCTCTACAAAGGCTGGCGACCGCTCAAAGCCGCCTTCCGCCATGACCCGACCGGCGCGCGTTGGGCCACGCCGCTGCCTGCGTTCCCGGCTCCTGGCGGATTCGCCGATGATCTGCCGCCGCGTGACCTCCACAAACTCGGCGGGCTGACACGCAGCCTCGGCCAGGTGCATCTCATGGCGAACTTTCCCCGCCCGCTCTGGGGCATTTGCGCGGCGGCGCGCTCGGCGGACGGCTTGTTTCATCCCGATTTCGCGCGCGGCCTTCACAACTGCAAACAGATGGTGCGCACGTTGCTCGACCGCGGCGGACACGGCGCGATTGCCACGGTCTGGGCGCGCGGCCATTCGTTCGCGCCGATCAACTCGATGTGGCCGCTGAGCCTGTACGCGCTGGCACAGTTCGCCGCGATGAGCTGGAGCGGCCAGACCGCGCCGCGGGCGTTGCGGCGTCAGCGACCGGCCATTGCCGCCGAACTCGACCTGCCGCCGCGGTTCGGCGAGTGGACGCTCGACGACGTGCTGTGGGTTCTGTCCAATCCCACGGCCGGCGGCGCGAGCGCGCGGGCCGCCACCCTGCGGTCCGTGCTCGATCTGCTCCGTCGGTCCAAGGGCAAGGGCATGTTTTTCGACGGGCTGCTGCTCGCTGTCGAACTGGAAATCCAATGGCAGGAGCTGCTCTTTCTCCTCGACGAAGCGCGTTGGTGGCATCCCAACCGGCAGATCGCGCCGCCGGTCATGGGGGCGGGCATGAGGACACGGCTGAAAGCGATTCTCAAGGACATCGACCGGCTCAAGCCGAAGGCCCGTCGGTTCTACGTGATGTGGGTGGGCGACAAGACCAGCTTCGAGACGTGGTGGCGCGGACTGTTTGAAGTGGATCGGCGGCTGGCGGCTCGGGCCGTGCGGCTCGTCTGATGTCGAGAAGTCGCAAGCTGACATTTGACCGCAGCGAGAAACGAAGAGGAACAATCCAATAAACAAACCGCCCTTCGGGCGTTGTCCCCACGGCTCTGAACCTCGAGGCCGTGCCTTGAGGTAATCGAGAGTAAACCGCCCAAGACTCGCAGACGCAACAAGAATTCTGGGTTTACCGGGAAGCTAACTGCCAGCGCATGGCACGGTCACTCCGTCGGGATCGTCGCCACGCTCCTTCCTTCCCGCAGCGCGGGCAACAGCTTCCAGTAACGATTCGGTCGCACGCGAAGGCTGAGATAGTCGTGGATGATGCGGGCGAGGCGCGACGCCAGGGTCTCGTAGGAGACCTTGTAACAGGTGGGTTGAGGCCGGAGGCAATCCAGCAGAGGCCAATAACCGCAGGCGACGGCGGAGACATCGCGCGGAATCCGCAGGCCCAGCAGGGCAAGTGTGGTGTACAACCCGATAGCCACATCGAGGTCGGTGACGAGGACGCCCGTCGGCGGCTGTGCACGCGCGAACAAACGGCGCACGGCGGCTTCCACTGCGTCGGCGCTTTTGCGATTAGCGACTCGACCAGCGCGGGATCGAAACGCGCGATCTGTCCCTCCACCTCTGCACCGCTGGCCCTGAGCAGGGCGCAGATTTCCTCGACGTGAAACTCGATGCCCATTTCCGAGAGAATCCGCATCGAGGCAACGTGCAGACGTTCGATGGCCTCGTCGTGCAGGAGTTGATAGGGGAGCAGACTCGTGTTCACGGGACGAGAGCGTATCACGGTCGGCTCGGGGAAATCGAGAGCGCGCGCAATCGTCCCGCGAGCGAGCGGAGGATGTCGCGGTCGTGAGGCGTCGTGGTTGCTGTCGGAACGGAAGCGTTCATTGTAGTGAAACAGATTGCTCTACACTTGCCGGTGGCGTGCCAGGGGCGATGGCCAACCGGAGCCAAGAGGAGTCATAACTTCAACCTTTCAGCGTCCCCATTCTCCCAGTCTTGTCCGGCCAAGCAACCAAAAACTGCGGGCCGGGATGTGATGGGGTGCATCTGGAAGTTGTCGGTGCTGCGGCAAGCTGAAGCTTGTACTCCAAACACAAGCTTCATCAGGGTTACGTTCGGAGTACAAGCTTCAGCTTGCCGCACCTTGTCCAGCAGAGGGAAGCCCACCAATCACAATGGAGAGGCGCACGATTTGTTGACAACGATGGAGCTTCAGAGCGTTCGACGCTCACACTCGAAACCTGAACCGGGTCATGTCCCGGTCTCCAGAATCTGCATCCGGCCAGGATAGAACGGCGAGCCGATGAACTCCGGATTGTACATCAAGCGCCTTTGTTTCACGCGCCGGCCGTCGGGAAACAGTTGCGTGAGCTGCGGATCAAGGCCGGTCGCGGCAAACTTCGTGCGCGGTTCGACCACGCCGTCCACCGCCATGAATCGCACCGTGCCGGCCGCAACGGAATCAATGATTTGCAGTTCGCCGTGCCGGCCGCAGTACCGGCTGGTGCGATAACCGGGATGGTAAAACTCCCACGGGCAGGCCCGGCATTGCTGGCGAAATTTCTCGAACGGTCCGCACTCGTCCTTCGCTGCGATCTCGAACGCGTACCCGAAATCACACCACTCGCGGAATTCATGCGTGACCTTCACCGTCCGCCCCTCGATCAACGGCGCTTCCAGGCGCAGGTACTGGTTCTTCAGCACGCGGCGCGGCGTCATCCGTTGTTCCTCGACCATCGCGCTCAACCGCACGCCCACGTACACGTCGCCGAACCGCAGAAAAAACCAGCCGTTCTCCGCCGCCTCCTCGTCCGGCATCCGCAACACCGTGTGGAACAGCACGCCGAACTTCAGCGCGCTGACTTCCTTGCCGACCAACGCCGATCCCAGCGCGCCCAGCACCAGCGCCGAGCCGCGTTGCTGGACGACGTGATAGTGACCGGCATCGGCCACGTGCCCCACCTCAACCGCCGCTTGATCGTGATACTCCTCCACCTCGCCTTGATCCACTGTGCCGGCAACCGTCTGATGCCACACGCTCACCCGCTCGCGCCACGAGGACGGCGTCGGCGTCGCCGCCAGCACCGCGTGCAACGCCAACTGCTGACCGGCTTGATCGAACCACGTCTCCGACGCCGTGCCCACGCCGTACAACGGCTGGTGACACGCCCGCGTCTGGATTTCCTTCACGCCGCCGAACAGGCCGACCTGGCCCGAATCCGTCGTCGCCTGAATCTCATAGGGATACTCGCGCGCCGCGGCGCAAAACGCCCGCACCGCGGGGGCGATGGTCTCGTAGGACGGCGACATCACTTCGGCAAACTGCGCGAGGTTGAAACCCAAACTCCGTCCATGATGCACGTAGCCGGGAAACGCCGCCACGTTCTCCAACGCCTCGATCGGATTCACGCACAACGGGCTGCCGGTCAGATACCACAGCAGCGCGTTGAGCACCGAGAGCCATTCCTGCTTGTCCGCCGTGTACGCCCGCGATTGCGCGCCGCCGAGACCGCCGACCTGTTGATGCCAGTGGCCGAAGATGTCGAGCAGGATCCGGTTCGCGCATGCGAGGGCCATTTCGCGTGCTTCGCGGTGGGTCGAACATTCTGCCACGTCCAACAACGCCGTCAACGTGATCGCGATGTATGTCCCGCTGGTGTGTTCGCTCAACAACCCGCGCCGCTCGAAATGCGCGCACAAGCCTTCCAGATAAAACAATCCCTGGTCCGTGTAATCCTTCCGGCCCAGCGCCTCGCCCGCCAGAATCATCGCCCGCACCGACATCGCCGGCATGTTGTCGTTGTACCCGTGAAACACGAAGTCGTTCGCCCCGCTGCACGGCGCGCGTCCGCCGTCGCGCACGACGAACTTCGCCAAGTGTTGCTCGGAGCGCTTCACTAGTTCCGGCGTCATCCGCTTCCGCTCGCGCGCCAGATTGGCGGCGATGGACGAAGTGGTGAACACATCCCAGTTGTCCCACGCCAGCGCCGCCGCATAGACGACATTGGCAAACGCGCGCTCGGCGGCGTCCGGTGACGACACCAGCGCCGGGTAAATCCAGTACGAGATGCGCGGATCGTTCTCGGTGGCCGGCTGGTACGCGCCGTCCGGCTTGAACACGCGGATCGCTTGCCCACGCGCAAATTGGAAATACTCCTCCTTGCGCGCGCGCATCGCCGCGTAATCAAAGGCAAATGGTCTCATCAAGGTCTCTCCTCCAATAGAACATCATCTACGAAAAACGCGCCGTTGCCGGCCACAAAAAGCTGCACCACCACGGCGGGATCGTGCGGCAGCGCGGTGAACTCCAATTCCAGCCGTTGCCACTGCCGGCACGGCGCGCCCGAAAGCCGGGCCTCGGCCACCGCTTGGGGCTGACTCAGGGTGAAATAGATCTGGGTGGCCGACAACCGAATCGCGCCGGGTGCGTCGCCCGCGTGGCAAACCCAAGCCGACAGCCGGTAGCGTTGGCCGGAGTCCAGCCACAAGGACGAGCCGACGGGCGATAAGCTGCGCTCGCCGTCTTCGGGGCGGATCGTCAGCCGCAGCGACCGCCGGCCCGAATGCGCCTTTTCGGTCGTGATCATCGCCCAATCCGCGACCTCCTCCTGCGCGGGCCAGTACACGCCGCGGAAATAGGCGTCGTGCGGAACGGTCGTCTCGAAATCGCAGACTTTGTTGAGCGACATTCCGCAGAAACGCAGTCGGCGCGGTTGCGCCGGATCGAGGGCGAAGTCCGCCAGCCAACCGCCGCCCACCCGGTCGGGGTACGCCTTTTCGGTCTCCAAATCGTTCGGCGCGGCTTGCTGCACCAACCGGTCGGCGACTGTTCCCGGCAACGACAGCAACAGGCCGCGATTGTGCCAGACATACCGGCCCGCCGCGTCGCGCGTCGGGTCGCCTTTGAAGTGCAGGTGTTCGTCCAGCAAGTTGCAGCAGGTGACTGACGCGCAATCCTGGCTCGACGACTCCAGCGCAAACACCGGATTCCAATCGCGCTCGCCGAGCATCCCCAGCCAGCCGTCGCGCCCGATTTTGCGCCGATCGTAGGCGTCGAGTTGACCGAACGCGCGCGTGGTGGCGTGATTGCTCGTCCAGCGCAACAGCCCGCGCGTCGGATGCCGCCAGACGACGTACGGGAAACGAATCTTGTCCGGCCGGTGATCCGACATCCCGTCGGCGAGGAAGTTGGCGAACTCGATTTTGACCGGCTGCTCGGCGTGGACATCGTTGGCGGTGTAGAGGACGTAGCCGAGCCGGGGATGCACCCGCAATTCGAACGTCTTGACCGATTCCATCCCCCAGTGTTTCCAGGTCTCGCGCGCGGTCAGCCGGATGTGGTCGGCGCTGGACTCGATGTTCAAGTCCCAAGTGTCGCTGCTGCGGGCTTGCTGCCAATTGATCCACTGGATCATCGTCAGCTTCGCGCCGAGCAGGGTCGGGGCGTGATAGATGACCGGCATCTCCGGCTTCGTCAAACGCGGTTGGCCGGGCGTGAACTCGAACAGGTCAATCTGGCAATACGACTTGCGGATGAGCGCGAGGCGTTGGCCGTGGTCGGTGAGCCAGAGCAGGTCGTCGCCCTCTGCTTCGACCGCGAATTGCGGCCGGTTGGCGCGAAACGGTTGGTCAGTCCAGAACGCGAGGTCACGCTCCAACGACCGGCAAGCGGGAAAGTGTTTCATCGGTTGCTTTCCAAGCGGATTGCTCGGGTCGCGGCGCGCCCCGTGGTTACGTCGCGGGCAGTGAGTTGCCAGCGGCCAGATTGATCATTAACTGCGGGCAGCCACTCAAACGTGGCGCTGCCATCCACCGCGCCGCGAACGCCGGACACGACCGATACGTTCCCGCGCGGATCGCGCAGGACAAATTCGACCGGCAAGACACCCGCACCGTCCGACAAGGTCGCGGTCGCGCGCACGGGAGTCAGCGGCGTGGCCCGGAGCGGCCCGTCGAGCCGAAGTTTCCCCAACGGCGTCGGCGGCCAGGCGACGAGCGTGCCGCCGAACCGGTCCATCTCGACGGTGACGGCGTGCCGGCCGTCGCGGGTTTTCCGGGTTGAAAGTTTCCCGCCGCGGACGAGGTCGTACGGGATGCCGGGCAACTGGTCGTACTCGATGGTGGTGACGAACGGCTTGGTCATCTCGGCGTTCTCCCAATCGACCAGTTCTTTGATTTTCTCGGCTGTGCCCGCCCCGGGATGACCGGCGCCGAAGCGTTCCCGGCAGAACATGTATTCCTCGCCGTCGTGTGCGTTGACGAACCAGGTGTACGGCACGCCGTCGGCCTCAAACCGGCTGGCGACGAGATGGATGTCGTCGGAGTGAAACCGCGGCGGGACGTGTGGCGCGAGCGCGCGGGCTATGACGGCGATGCGGTCGGCGTGGCCGTAGTCGCGAATGCCGGGCGTCGAAGCGTGCGCGCCTTCCGCCGGGAACGGTTTGGTGCTCTCCGTGCCCATGCCGATGTCCACATTGATGCGCTTTGCGCCGGGAATATCGAACGGAATGGTGCGGTCAAGAATCACCAAACCGCCGTTGGCGGCGTGTTGGGCGAGCGCCTCGTACACGGACTGTCGGAGGTACTGAACGTTGTAGAGCAGCATGGCTTTGTAACGCGGCGCACGACCGGCGAGGACTTCGTCTTCGCTGACGGGTTCGACGTCGAAGTGACCCTGCATCAGGTTGTGGTAGGCATAGACTTGCACCAGCGTGTGGCCGGGGTCGAAACAGTTGCTCGTGAACGAATTCAAGAGGCCGATGTCGCGCCGGGCGGGTTTGAGCCGGGCCTGGACTGGACCGATGCGGCGCATGACCGGGGTGAGCCGACGAATCTCCTCCCACGCGCCCGGCGTGCGCGTGCCGTAGGTGAAGTACGCCAGGCCATGAACGCCGCCGGCGAGGTAATGGTAGAAATTGTTGCGGGTGTAACCGCCCGTATAGATCACGTCGCCGAGATTCCATTCGGGCAGGTCGCGGTTGCCCATGCGCCCGATCTCCATCCAGAACGTCGTGGTCATGATCGGCTGCCACCAAGAGTTGTAATAATACGAGGCGATCAGGTTGAACCCGTCCGCGCCGAAATGATACGGCGGGTACTGCGCCGGCTCCCACAACATCACCAGCGGAATCTGCATTCCGCCCGGTATCGGGCCGATCCGCACATCCGACCGCGCACGGCGCGCACCGTCGGTTTGCGCTTTGTTATAGGCGGCGTTGACGTTACGCAGCGTCCAGTCGAACCACTGCACCCACGGCTGGTCGTCTGGGATCGCGCCAACCTTGTTCGGCTTGATCATCGCGCGCGGGGCGTCGCGGCCGGTCTCGGCCTTGAACCGATCGAGCACCGGCGCGGTGTAATCCCAGCCGTACATCACCGAGAAATCGTCGTTGCACAACACGTATGGTCGAAACGCCGGGTGCGCACCCACCGCAGCCACGGCGCGCTCGATGTCTTTGCCGGCGGCCAATTGTACCTCGGGATGACTGAGGCCGATCTCGGGTCGGCCGCCGCTGTAGGCCGTACCGATCGGTTTGCCGTCCGGTCCATGCCGATAATACTCGGGATACTTTTCGTAGGTCAGTTCGGAGCGGAGCTGGTTGTGCCACTCGGCGCGCAGACTGAATCCCATCCCGTGCCGGACACAGAGGTCGACGTTTTCCGGGCTGATGTGGGCGAGGTGCAGTTCCAATCCCGCTGCCGCGATGTCGGCGAATTCGAGATTCGACCGGATCGGATTCGGCCCGGCCGCGTGCCAGACCTCCCAGTGAAACTCCCGCGGCGCGAGATGCCGAATGCCGACCGTGACGGTGTGTGTCCCGGCCGCCACGCCGTTGGTCAGCGCGGTGACGACCAGTTGATATTCGCCGGGAGCATACGGCGCGGTGTCGAGTTCAAAGTGCTTTGTCCCGCCTTTAGGTCGTAATTCGACCTTTCTGCCGGAAGGCGGGACTACCAACTCCACTTTCGCGGTCGGCGCGTCAACGCGGATCTCCACCCGCTCCCCGCGGACGAACTCGCGGCGGTTGGTCATGCCGCCGGCGATGGTGGTCACGCCGACCGCTGGCGCGGGCGGCGGGGTCAGCGGCGGCGGCAACGCGGGAATTTCCACGGGCTGGCCGACATAATGCGCCGCACGCCAAGCGTCGCGGAGCTGGGCGTCGTGATTGGCGTCGAATGCCTGGAGCATTTTGATCAGGCCGCTCCACGGCCGGTCGGGCCGGAGATTCTTGAACCACGACGACGCACCGCGCTTCCCGTTGGCCGGCACGTCGAACAAGCCGAACGCCAACGACACATCTCCCTCCGGAAACCCGGTGATGGTCGGGTCAATGATTTCAAAACCCCACGCCTGGGCGGCCGGGGTCGGGGCGGCCGCAACGGTGCGTCCCCAGTACGGCGTGTGCCAGCCGAAATCCATCCCGATTAACCGCAGCCCACCGCGATCAGTGACTTCCAGCCCACCTTTGACCGGCTCGACCGACGGCGATTCGAGATGCAGGAACGGCACATCGGCGATGTGCACGATGCGCCCGCCCGCGCGCAGGTAACGCACCCAGAGTGGGTTTTTCGGATTGTCGCTGACGAGTGTCGCCGGCGTTTTGCCGTTGGCCAGCACAACCACGCTGCCATAGGCGTCGTCGGCCTTGATTCGCGCGGCCATCCAGGCGGCGATCTGGTCGCCGTCAAGCCGCGCGAATCCGTTGTCGCCAAGAAACTGGAGCAACCGCGGCAGGTTATGACTGTGATGCGTGTTCAGCCGCGGCTCGTCAAGCACGGCGCGCCGGATCATCGCGTCCAGCGGTTGCGTCTCGCCGTCGAACCGCAACGCCGCGCTGCCGGGCGTCGGCCGCTGGGCGCTGTAGGCCGCCCAGCCGAGTTGTTCGAGCGACTGTTTCTGTTTCCGCCAGGCCGCTTCCTGTTCGACGGTGGCCGGCAGCAACGCCGCCCCGGTCACGGTCGCCGCGCCGGTCACGCCGACGACGATTTTGGTTTCGCCCGCGGTGGCTTCAAAGAGATACCCGTACGTGCCGCCCTCCGGCGACAGTGACTGGGTGCGTTCGCCGAGGCCGGTTGCGCGCAACAGCAGTTGTCCCTGTCCGCGCGCCTCGACGGTGAGTTCGAACAACCCGTCCGGCAGGGTCACCGTTTGTTCCCATTGTCCGTCGCGCAAGGCGAGGTCGCGGGGTGGATCAATGAGCCGGTTGCCGGCCGTCAGCATGCCGGTTTGGATGAGGATCATTGTCGTCAGCAGGATGAACGTGCGCATGGAATCAGGATTGGCGGATTCTGCCTAAAGGCGGGACAACAGACGGGGAATCGTCAGTACCTGCCATCCGCCCATTCCCAGAAATCATTCGGTCCGCCGAAGATGCTGTAGTGGTTTTGCGGGTCGGGCGCGGTGTTGTTGGCCCATCGCACGCTGCCGTCGAGGCAGAGAATATTGTAGCCAGAGCGGCGATGCGGGTACATCGCCCACGCGGTTCCCACCGTGGCCACGTCGGCGTAGGCGCACGCCACGAAGGCGGAGATCGGCCCGTATGTTGGGACGCGGCCCACTGAAGTGTTGCCGATGTCGGGCTGCGTCCCGAGCTTGCTCCATTGGTAACCCTCGGCAGGGTAGGCGAGATGCGTTTGCCGCTGGCAATAGGATATTCCGGTGTAGGTGGAGCCGAAGTTTGCGACGAAGTCTTGTTGGGCCACTTTGATGGACGTGCCGACCAGATCCTCGCCGGGGCAAAACAAGACCTGGTGACTGCCAAGATATCGTCCCTGCCAAACATGGCCGAGGTAAGGCGTGTGGTTTTGATTGAACGGAGGGCCAAGGGCATCGGGGATGTAAACCAGAAAGCTCGATACGTACGCGGTCGTTCGCGCGGGCAGGTGATCACTGTGGTCCTGCGCGTACATCAACACGCCGAGGCCGATCTGCTTGAGGTTGTTGGCGCAGGTGGCGATCTTCGCCCGCTCGCGCGCCTTTTGAAGGGCGGGCAACAACATCGCCGCCAACATGGCGATGATGGCGATGACCACCAACAGTTCGATCAACGTGAATGCCCGGCGCGACCTCATGGTGTTTTGGCGGGTGACGTTCCTTCGGTGAAGCTGATATTGTCGAGGTTTACGTCCAGCGTGTCGATGGGGCCGAATCCCGAGGTAAAATAGATCGCGTTGGGCGTGACGTTCTCGGGACCCGATTTGTGTGCGTAGGTGACGAACGAATTGGTCGCTGCCGAGGCGAGGTTCACGACGGCCACGTTCATGTAGGTGTCGGGGGATGGGGCCGAGGCAACCTGCATCGAGAGACGGTACCAGACACCGGGCTTCAACGTCGTGAGCGGGTGCGTTTCCGAAGTTCCCAGCGCGCTCACCGTGATGCCATCGTCGTTGTTGCCAACGATGTGCAGGCCGGCCAGCAAATGATCGCCGCTCTCATGTGTGATCTGTATGGTGAGATTCTGACCGGCAATGCCACCGTGGCTGTTGAAGCGGAGATCGGTCTGCAGCGTCATCGGGCCGCCAGCGGTCAACGCAATCTGGTGCATGACGTTTAACCGCGAGTCGGCGTCGCTTTTGTTGTTGTCGAACAACAGGAGGCTGCGATCGCCGCCGTCGCGCGGCGATCCGCCCTTGTCTGTGCACGCATCGACGAGACCGTTCAGGTTATGGCTCTCGCCGCTGAATTGCCAGCGGGCGGGGTTCTCGCCAGAGGAGGATCGCGGCGTGCGGTGCGCAAAGCCCTCCTCGAAAGTACCGTTGGGGAGAAGCGATTCGGAGGCGACCGACGCGAGACAACAAACCATGGCGGCCAGCGCAACGACGAGTAGGCCGATGCGGTGCATGCTAGCGAGTTGTGAACCGATTTCGTGGTCGAGCCAGCACAGCCAGGGCTGAAGCCAGCAGGACCAGTGAAGACGGTTCTGGTATGATGTCCACCTGAAAGTTGTCCAGATTGAGATCGTAGATTGTGGACCCTCCGTTTGGCGAGGCGATCAGAAAACTGCCGTAATTGGCGTACGTATTTCCACCACCGAAGAACGACATGGAGTGGGTGATGTCCAACGCCCCGCCGATCTGGATGACACGCACCGTCTGGGTGTCATGCTCACCCGGCCTGGATACCTCGGCAATCAGCCGATACCATGTCCCCACGGAAAGGTCCTGGAAGGGAGCGTCCGTATCGAACCGTCGCAACTGGACGATACCGTCGCTGCTGCCATTGTTGGCCAGTCGGAATCCTGTCAGCGTGGATGGTGAACTCAAGACACCCTGATAGAGCCCGAAGTCCACTACGTTGCCCCCCGTAAAGGTTTCGGAGTTGACGCGGAGGTCCATCGTAATCCTCAGCCCCGTGCCGTCGCCGCTGGTGACAGGTGTCCATGCGCGATAGGTGTTCATCCGATCATCCACGGTGTTGTTGTCGAATAGCAGCATGCTGCGAGAACCTCCATTCCGCGGTGAACTGACACCTTCGACACTGGTGTCCACCAGCCCGTTACCATTGTCGAATTCGGGTGAACTGACCCAGGTGGCCGGGGTCACATCGAGCGGCGAGCTCCGCGGCGTGGTGTCCACGGTGTCCGATTCAAACGTGTCCACCAACAACGTGATCTCTTGAGCCGGCGCATTGGAAGCCAACCAAAGGGTGATCGCCCCCACGGCGCTGAGTCGACGAAACAAGGTTTTCATGTCCTTCTCCTTTACCATTACCGCTGTTGCGGCTGATTGCTTTGTTTTTGGGACTCCACGCGACAGCCGATCCAGATCGGCCTGCATGGTTCGCCCCGAAATTGTTTCTCCACCTGGCTGATCAACGCCTGCGCCGTCTCTCGTTCGCTGCTGATAACCATGGTCGCCGGGAACGGACAGAGCAGGTCGATTCCCTCGTTCTTGTGGAACGCTACTTTCAAATCGTCCGGCACGCGCACTGCGCGCTCGGTGATCGCCAGGATCACGCCGCGGGCCGTGGTGTCCGGGCTGACCAGCAACCCGTCGGGCCGACCCGGCAAATCCCACAGACGGTGAAATGCCTGGTAGCCGTAAGCCTCTTGCGCCGATCCCCCGTTGATGTACGACGCCGGACTGCAAGTCCACTCGTTCTGCACGCGCAACCCCACGCGGCTGGCCGCATCGATGAACCGGCTGAACATCAAATCATACGTGTGGGGCGCGTCGTCGCGCATCGGATTGGTCGTCGTTGACGTGATGAACCCGACCGACCGGCAGCCCTGTGCCGCCAACTGCTTCAGACCGAGTTCCACCATTTGCGCCAGGTCGCCATCCACGCGACCCGGTACGTTGGCGGAAGTCAGGTACGCGCCGGGCACCGGCAGTTTCGTCAACCAGCGCAACAAATCGTGATCGGCCGCCGGCGCCATGAACGCCTGAAACTCTTTGCGTTGGGCTGCCTCGGCAAACGGCTGCCACGCGCCCGCCCGTTCCTCGGCGTCGGGCCGCGGATCGATCCAGACATCGGTCTCGATGTCGCGGGCGTTGAGCAGTTCTTTGATCCGGCCGTGAAGCGACTGAATGAACAACGATCCGTCGCCTGACAGAAAATCTTCCCGGTAATACAGGCCGACACATTTGAGCTTCGGCTTGGTCTCGGCGACAAAAGTGCCGACTCGGTTGATGCGGGTGAGCAGTCCTTCGCGGACCAAGGGTGTGAGCGCCAACTGAACGGTTTGAAGATGCGTGTCCCAGAGCCGGGCGAGTTCGTGGGTGGAAGGGAGTCGATCGCCGGGTACGAGCGCGCCGGCAAGAGCCAGATTGCGGACATGTCGGCGGATCTGCGTCTGCATCGGCTCGCTGACGACGAAGTTAAGTTTGGCGAAGAGTTCCTTCATGCCGCACCGTTTGCGGCTCATATAGACAGATTAGACAGAAAGAGTCAAATCTTTTTTTCATGCCCGTTTTCTTCGCTTTTCTTCGCTCTCTTCGCGCACGGCAGCATCAAAGTCATTTGAGGCGTGGAAGGGCCAACGGTCGAGGCGCGACGCCAGGGTCTCGTAGGAGACCTTGTAACAGGTGGGTTGAGGCCGGAGGCAATCCAGCAGAGGCCAATAACCGCAGGCGACGGCGGAGACATCGCGCGGAATCCGCAGGCCCAGCAGGGCAAGTGTGGTGTACAACCCGATAGCCACATCGAGGTCGGTGACGAGGACGCCCGTCGGCGGCTGTGCACGCGCGAACAAACGGCGCACGGCGGCTTCCACTGCGTCGGCGCTTTTGCGATTAGCGACTCGACCAGCGCGGGATCGAAACGCGCGATCTGTCCCTCCACCTCTGCACCGCTGGCCCTGAGCAGGGCGCAGATTTCCTCGACGTGAAACTCGATGCCCATTTCCGAGAGAATCCGCATCGAGGCAACGTGCAGACGTTCGATGGCCTCGTCGTGCAGGAGTTGATAGGGGAGCAGGCTCGTGTTCACGGGACGAGAGCGAATCACGGCCGGCTCGGGGAAATCGAGAGCGCGCGCAGCATCGCGAGGACGTTGGCGGGCGGCGTGCCGGCCTGGATTGCGTGGGACGGGGCAGCCACATAACCGCCGCCTTCGCCGAGGATTGCAGCAAGCCGATGGCACTCCCGTTCCACCGTCGCTTCGTCGTGATGGGGTAGCAATCGCTGCACACTGATCCCGCCATGAAAACTCAGCCGCTCTCCATATGCGGCTTTCAACCGTGCCGGGTCCATGCCCGTTGCATCGGTCTGAACGGCTTCGAGCACGTCCACGCCGGCATCGAGCAGGTCGGGGATGATGTCGAACACCGCGCCGTCAGTGTGAAACATGCAACGGGCGTGTGGCGCGTGTCGGCGCACGCATCCGGTCAAGCGGCGGTGAAAGGGCTGCAAGACCGCGCGATAGGTTTGCCGCGCCATCAACAGTCCTGTTTGTCCGCCGAGATCGTCGGCGAGGAAAACGATGTCAATCCGGTCGCCCGCCGATTCGAGAATGCGCCGCGTCCGTTCTTCGAGGAACGCCGTGATGTGATCGAGCGCGGCCTTCACGAGATCAGCATTGCATTTCAGGTTGACTATTGCTTCCTCGAGGCCGGTCATCCACGAATACAACTCGAACGGGTTGCCGGCCAGAATCTGCACCGCTCGTTCGCGCCGTGGGTTTGCCCGGGCGATGATCGCCCGCAAGCCGTCGTAGTCGTACCATGCCGGCTCGGGCCAGGGATGCTTGTCGAGCGCGCGCGGGTCTTCGACGCCCGCCAACGCGAACCCGGTAAATTCCTCGTACGCTCCCCCGCCGTATTCGACTGGCTTTACGCGAATGCCCCAGATCGCGAGATGCGGGTCGCCTTCCAATGGCGGCCCGATGTACGCGGGAAACACGCGGACGATGTCGTCAGTTTCCGCCCGCAAGGCGTCCCAATCGAGTCCGCGCCCGGCCAGGTCGCGCCGCAGCGTCTCCGTCATTTCGGGAGTCGGACCAAATCCCCAACTGAACGGGACGCGGTCCGGTTGCCGATGCGCCAGCGCGGTGAGCACTCGTTCGCGGGGTGTCATCATGGAGCGACATGCCCTCCGAGTATGAATGGCCCGGGCGCACCGGACATTTCCCGGCTCATCGCGCGCAAGCATTCATAAAACACCGCTGCCAACTCAGTTGGTCTCCAAAATGTGAGCCCGATGTTCGTAGAACGGAGAGCCGATATAGTCAGGCCGGTAGGCGATGCGTCGCTGCTTCACGCGATGGCCGTCAGGGAAGAGTTGAGTGAGCGTTGGATCGAGACCGGTGGCGGCGAGTTTGACGCGCGGCTCGACCTGGCCTTTGATGGCCATGAAACGAATTGAGTCGGCGGCGACGGAGTCGATAATCTGCAATTCACCGTGCCGCCCACAATACCGGCTGTTGCGGTACGCGCAATGGTAAAATTCCCACGTTGGCGCGCGCGCTGACGATGCTGGCAGAAAGCGAAAACTCAGACTTCTTGTCTCGCGCGCAACACCCCGCTCTGCTGTAACTCGGCTGGCAGGTCGTCCGGGAACTTTTCGATCGCCCGAAAGTCCGGAACCTTCAACGGGATGCTGCCGCGGCGAATGCTCTCCTGCGAGACGAGACCTGGCAGGGTCATGTCGAGCGCGTCGTACAGGTCGATCGGCGGCTTGCGGTCGTTCAGGATGGAACCGAGAAAGTCATTTGCCACGAAATAATCGCTGCCTTGCTGCCCGGCTCGAAGCGCGGCCTCGGGCGGATTGCGCCAGGCCTGCGGCAGAAACTCGCCCTCGAAATCCCAGAGCGACCGCCAAGTTTCCCGGTCGAGACATTGGTCCTTGAGCCAGACCCGGTGTTTCTCGCCGTGACAACGCGGCGCTTGGTAGCAGCCCTTCGTTCCTTGGAGGGCGAAACTGTAATACGGGAGGTTGGCCGTTCGCGGCGAGAGCAGGTCGAGACGCAGGACGAGCATCCCGCCAGTGTCCAATTTGCACGAGACGATCGTGTTGTCGTCGAGCGCGAAGGGTTTGCCCTGCTGATCCCGGACATGGTGCCCGCTGCCCATGCACGCAACCGTCACGACCCGCGTGCGCGTCCATTGCAAGAGCGGGCCCAGCGGATGAGTCAGATAGGTGCCGCCTCGAATCCCCGTCTGCCAGAACCGCCGCCAGGGCGTTCGTTCGTTGAGATCGTGAAGCTCGTGCACATAACCGCCTTCGCCGTAGTACAACTCGCCGAACAATCCCGCCTGCGCCATCGCGCGAACCAGCACGCCTTCTTTCATGTACCAGCAATTCTCGGCCATCATGCACTTGGCGCGACTCGAACGCACGGCCTGAACGAGTTGCCAGCATTGTTCGAGATCAGTGGCGGCGGGGACTTCGCTCAGCACGTGGATGCCGCGCTGCAAGGCGGCGACCGACTGCGGTGCGTGGAACGGCATGGGCGTGGAGACGAGGATATCGAGCATGCGCAGCGCATCGACGGGATCGGCAATGCCGCGGCCGTCCACGCGCACATAGACGGGACTGGTGTGGGCGTAGAGATTCCATGGGATGACGCCGCCGGTCACGGCTGGTTCAGCGCGACCGTGGCAACGGGCTGCGATCCAGAAATCCCGCGAGACGGCGACGTCGCCTTCCAGTTCCAAACGGTTGTGTCCGCCGGCGTTTTTGCGAAAGAGAGCGAACTCGACAGTTGGCGCAAAGCCATCGAACGCTTCCGGCGTGGTGCGCCAAGCCCGCAACCAAATTGTGACGAAGATCGGCGCGGGCGGCTACTTGGTGCTGGAATTCGCCACCTGATCCGTTCGCAGCACCGAGGGCAAATCGTTCAGCGCCTGCTCGCGCTCGGCGACCCTGCCCCAGCGCGTGAGCGTGAACGGCTCGACCAGCGGCGACGGCGGCAGGCCGAGCCGGGCGTTCCTTCGTTCGAGGCGACGACGAAAGATGCCCGACCATTCGACGAGCGACTTGCACGGCGAATTGGCCTCGGGGGCGACCCACGGCAGCCATTCGTTGATCTGCGACTGGTGACAGTAGGCCATCTCGCACATCGCCGGGAACGCTGCCTCGACGTTCACCGCGAAATCAAAACGGCGATCCGCGAGGTAGTTGTCGTGGACGTTGAGGATGACGGGCAGGCGACACGGGCGCGACTTCGTTTCGTCGGAGGGATACTCGGGCGTGAACGCGTGCGGGACGTTGATGAGATAGGCCACCTTGCGGATCGCCTCCGCCACGGCCAGGTGGTCAACGTGGATGCCCGCGAGCGGGTCGGCCGGCAGCGGCGGGCAGAACAGATAGTCAGGCTCGAAGTCGCGGATGGATTTCCAGAGGCCCGCCAGCAAGGGCGTGGTCGCCTGCTGCGCCCCCTCGCGCGGGACTTGGCCATCGGGCATGCGCAGCAACTCGAACTCGAACCCGCCGATGCGCATCGAGGCCTCCTGTTCCTGCAGGCGCATCTTGCCGGTTTCCTCGCGCGTCCGGAACTGATGCCCCGCCCTGCCGTCGGTGCAGACGACGACGCGCGCCCGCAGCGCGTCGCCCAGTTTCCGTTTCCACAACAGAAACGTTCCCGCCGCCGTGAACTCGAAATCGTCGAAGTGCGCGTGGATGAAGAGAATTCTCATGTGTGGTGCGATCAGCCAGGCGAAGTGTGCCAAAACCGACAGCGGGTGTCGAGGACGAGACAAGAAATGACTCGCGTCCTCGGATACAAATGCAATGATGTGGGAGTCATCAGATGAGAGCGGAGAAACAGTGAAGACCACCTTCCAGACAGGCTTCAGCAAAGTGAAAATCACGCCGCCGATCGAGGTCGGCGGGATGGTCGGGGTCGAAAGGGTCATCGAGGACATCCACGCGCGCACGGTCGTCATCGG
>CAZOTB010000082.1:0-8002 GCA_964582645.1 uncultured Verrucomicrobiota bacterium
AGTTCAAGCTTCAGCTTGCGGTTTGCCCGGCTGGGAAACGTCCACTCCGGGGCTGTTGCTGACCGCAGTGCCAGCTACTTTGGCGAGAACCGCCGGACGATCAGTTCCGGCAGATCCATGTTCTCGGGTTGCTTCAGAAGGAAAACGACCATCTCTGCAATGTCAGCAGGCGCAATCATCGGCTGGCCTTTGAGCCTCTCGCCCAGGTAGGTACCTTTGATCAGATCGGTGTCCACCCCACCCGGGCAGAGATTATACACGTGAACGTTGTGCAGCCTGGCTTCGATCGCGAGGCCGCGGGCGAATCCGAGGAGCGCGTGTTTGCTGGCACAGTACGCAGACTGGTGCAGGTAGCCCTGCACTGCGGAGGTGCTGGCGATGTTCACGATTCTTCCTTGTTTCCGCGCGATCATGCCGGGCAAAACCGCACGGGTGATCAGAAACGAGGCGGTGACGTTGATGCGAAACACTCGTTCCCAATCGGCGAGCTTCATTTCGGTAACCGGGCTTTCGAGAAACACGCCGGCGTTGTTGATGAGGCTATCGCAAGTGCCCAAATGCCCGAGTGCCTGAGTGATGGCAGGCGGGATGGCATCGATGTCGGCAAGGTCACATGGGACAAACTCGGCGCGGAGAATTGCTGGCGGCTTCGAGCGGGAGATCAGCACAAGCCGGACACCTTCTTTCGCAAGCCTTCGCGCGATGGCGAGTCCGATGCCGCGGCTGGCGCCGGTGACGATTGCGGTCTTACCTCGAAGTGAGCCCATAAATCCGAAATCCGAATATCGAAATCCGAAACCAATCCGAAATCCAAATTCTCAAATGAAGATACTCATTGATCGGGTACGGCCTTCACTTGCCAATTTCCGCCTTTGGGATTTGTTTCGGATTTCGGATTTCGTGCTTCAGATTTTCTTCTAGTTCATTTCCTGCCCGCCGGTAACGCTCAACGAAATGCCGGTGATGTAGCTGGCCTGATCGGAGGCGAGAAACACGACGGCGTTGCACACGTCCTCATAACTGCAACCGCGTTTCATGGGTACCTGGTTGACGTATGCCTGATGGACATCCTCGACGGTTTTTGCGCCGGGAACTTTACCTGCTCGAAGATATTGCACGAACAATCCATTGTTGGGATCGGTCCAGAGCGGCGATTCGAGGAGGTTGCCCGGACAGATGGCGTTGCAGCGAATGTTGTGCTGCGCCATTTCCAGCGCGACGCTCTGCACCAAGCCGATGCCGCCGAACTTGGTGGCAGCGTACGCCGAATTGGCCGCGCTGCCTCTCTTGCCACTCTTCGAGTTGATTTGGATGATCACGCCGCTGCGCTTCGGCTTCATCACCCGGCAGGCGTGTTTCATCGTCAGGAAATTGCCGAAGAGGTTGACGTTCATCACCGCGCGCCATTTCTCGGCGTCGGCTTCGGCGATCGGCTCCGCGATCAGGATGGCGGCGTTGGCGACCACGATGTCCACGCGCCCGTGCTCGGCTACGACGCGGTCAAAGAGTTCGCGCACGTGCGTTTCGTTGCTCACGTCCACGCTCACGTCGAAGCCCTTGATGTCAGCCGGGACGACGCGCGCGCCTTCCGCGCGAAGCCGTCCGCAAATGGCGGCGCCGAGTCCCTGCGCGGCACCGGTGACGATGGCGACTTTGTCTTGGAGCGATGGAGTCATGGAGTCTTGTCGTCTGTCGAGCGCTGCTCATAGCTGAGTCAGGACAGCGACGTCAAGATGCGAACGGCGCTATCTCCTGCCTTGCGCGGACGAGAGGCGTTTTGGTAGTGTGCCGACAGAAGGAGAAACCCGACACGATTAACACGTAACCCATAAGAGAATTTCGCGTAGCTTCGGCTGCTGTCCAACTCGAAACTGGTAATTTCATCATGACAGTCAGCGTTTAAAGCGCGCCCCGACAAGGGGCGCGCCGAAAGCGCCCTGTCATGGGCATACCAGTGCCTGAGTTGGGGCGTAAGTAAGTGCGCCCCCTTTGGTTGGCCACGGCTAAACTGCACCCGCGATCACAGCCATGCCCAACCAAGAAGACAGTCATCATCACTCGAAAGCGGCACTGTTCACCGCTCTGCGAAATGCGGAAGTGGTGCGCGAATGAATCGACGGCTTTCACAGGGCTAAGGGACTGCGAGTGCGGCTGGTCGGTGCAGACGGCTCATCACCGGATGATTCCATCAATTCGCCGGTGAATCCCTTCTGCGACTCATGGTGTGGCGTCTCGACGAATTGTTCAGCCCAGTAAGAGATCACGAAGCACAAAGGAGGAAACGGCGACTCTGTGGTGCGAATACTGTGCCCAGCCGGCCTGACTGACCTGATTGCCCCTATCTTCGTGGATGGCCAACATGTGGCAACGGTACTGGCTGGTCAGGTGTTTGAAGGCAGCCGATCCAACCGGTTGCGACTGACGGCAGAGAAGCACATTTTTCAGTCTGCCCACAAAGCGCAGCGTGCTCGATTGAAGCGGCAGTGGCTGGCAACGCCAGTCGTCTCACGTCGCCAGCTCAACGCCTACTCGGCGCTGCTGGCCTCGTTCACGAAAATAGTCAGCGAATGCGCCAGTCATTGGCTGATGGCACCGTGTCAGGCAGAACCATTACCAGTCACTCGCGCCAAGGAGTTCCTCCACGCACACGCATCGAACTCCGCAACATTGGCCAGCGTAGCCAGACATGTCCAACTGAGTCCGCAGTACCTGTGCAAGCTGTTCAAGCAGACCACGGGAATGACCTTGGGACAGTACACAAACTACATGCGGGTCGAGAAAGCCAGGCACCTGTTGCTCGGATCGAACTGCTCGGTGAAGGAAACTGCGTTCGAGGTCGGTTTCGTTTCGATCTCCCACTTCAGCCGCGTGTTTCGCGAGCACACGGGGGTTTGTCCCTTGACGTTCCAGGCGAAGCACAGGCAACGCAAGGCGAAGTAGAGGCAACGCTCTGCAGTGGTGTTCCCAGCCCGATCTCCTCAAACTGCTGCCGGTACGAGGGGACATCGAGACGTAACCGAAATTGCAGAAGATAAGTTCCACGAAAAAGGAGAGACGATCAAATCATGAAAAATCAAATTATCACTGGGTGTGTTTTCTTCGCAGGGATGTGGATTCTACCCGCGACCGTGCGAGCCGACATTCTGTTTGATGAACAATTTAACTCGGATGTCTTTGGGCTGAACCTGTGGGATCGGACGGATTCTACCGTAGCGGTTGATCTCGCCAATGGCAGGCTGCATATCGGCTCCGACGGTGGGTACGATGACGCTGCGAGCAAACTGCTGGACGTGCCGGTCCCGCTTGTGATCGAAACCCGCGCTCGACTCGTAAGCGGTGGCCTCAACTATCGCCTGCCTCACTTTCATTTCTATTTCGACACCACAAACAGTGTCTTCGGCAATGAGAATACGAACAACGTCTTTTTTACCGTTGATAACGGGGCGTGGACTTTTGGGTACTATCCGACATTCCAGAATGCGGGAACAGGAAAACTTCCCTCGGGCGAAAACATTTGGATGACGATTCGCATCGAGGTGACCAGAACTGGAGGATCCTTGTACGCGAAGTTTGATTCGGACGGCGCGTTTACCTTCGTGAACCATAAGAGCTGGAATATTGGCGCGCGTCTGAAGCAGATCCGGTTGCGGCAACCTTGGGACGCCACTTGTGACATTGATTATATCCGCGTGACCGCAACCCAAGGAATCCCGCCGCACTTGCAGCAAGGCTTGACGTGCGCATCGAATTCATCCAACTGTCTGCTTGATCTTTTCACGACGGAATTGCTTCAACATTTGCTAGATTCCGTTTGCCTTGGCCTTGCATTAGATGCGAGCCAAGTGCCGGATCAACTCTGCGAGATCCGCCAATTAGAGTCCGAAGGCGATCACGCAAATGCGCTGCTAAAGTCGTTTGTAGCAGCCATAGACCTGATTGACTCTGGTGGCTCCTGTTTCTGCACGGTCGTATCGGGAGGAGGATGCGCCATATTCGGAACTGCAATTCCGTTTCTCCTTGATCTGCATGTTTGCATCAATGACTTGATTGACGAGTACAATGCGAGCGTCTGCAGGCCAGGCGGCAATCCAGTGAACTGTCTTAATCAAGGGCTAATTAACAACGGCTACTCAGCAATCAACGTGGAGGTGCTAAGTCCGGTAACAGTCAAGATCACCGATGCCGACGGGAACGCCCTTGGAGTTTCGCAAACTGACAATTTGCCCTATTCTGAGTTGCAGACCCCGGCTTGGATCTGGCCACTGGACGGTGGGCATCAGTTAGCTACGATTCTGAATCCATCCGGCACCTATGAGCTTTCGGTGGAAGGAGCGGCGAGCGCAGGAGCGAACTCCTCATTTGGCTTGGTCATACTAAATCCCAAAGGAAACGGAACTGCGGACGAACTGGTTTACAACAACGTGCCAACACGCGCCGGAGCGTTGGCAAGCATCAGCTTGGCTCAGGAAACAACCGATTATTCGCTTGCCGTTGATCTGGACAATGACGGCACAGTTGACACCATAATCCAGCCAAATAGTGTGCGGACCATAAGTCCTGATCATGATTTCGACGGAGCGCCTGACAGTGTAGATCGTTGCCCAGGAACATCCTCCGGCAGCATCGTCAACAGCACCGGGTGCAGTATTGATCAACTTGTGCCCTGCGCGGGTCCGTCCTCCGGCGGCAAGTGGAAAACCCACGGAGACTACGTATCTGCTGTGGCGAAGGCGGCAGACAAGTTCCTGGCTGCCGGGCTGATTACTCAGGCCCACAAGGATGCCATCGTCGCAGAAGCTGCTCGGTCGAATTGCGGAGTTAAGAAGTAGGAATACTCGAGCAGAGTTCGCGGGTGCGTGAATCAATGTTCACGCACCTGCGTTTCATTTTGGGGCATGTCGAAGGAGTGGACGGCGCTCGGAGCAGCACAACATTCTTGGCGTGTGCGCACCCATGAATGGTGCGGCCACATCATTTCTTGAGTAACGCCTTCTCCGCTTCGAGCGTCCAGTGACCGTCATTCAACGGCACGTCCTTGGATTGTTTCGTCCAGTCCTCTTTCGCACGACATACCGGCCCTTGCCCTCCTTGACATGAAACCCGATTTCCTTCTTGGGCGGTTCCGGTCCAGACGGCGGATCAATGATGTCCATCACGCGTTGGAGGATGGAGACGATGGCGGCTTCGTGGACATCAAGGCGTTCTTTCAATTCCTTCTCCAGCGCGGCGAGTTTGCGAGCCAGTTCCCGGTTGTCCGACAACGCCGCCCGCATCCGCACGAATGCTTCCACTACGAAGACGCTGACCTGGATGGCGCGGTGCGAATTCAGCACCGTTGCCACCATGATCGCACCGTGTTCAGTGAAGGCGCAGGGCAAGACCGGCGAGAACTTCAGCTTCTGGAGGTGGTCGCAATTTGCGACCACCTCGGCTTTCTCAGCGGGCGTCAGTTGAAACATAAAGTGCGCGGGGAAACGCTCCCGGTTGCGTTTGACCTGCTCATTCAGCCGCTTGGTCGAAACCCCGTATAGCTGCGCCAAGTCGCAGTCGAGCATCACTCGTTGTCCCCGAATGACGATGATGACATGTTCGATTGGCCTTGTCGCGCTGTAGGTGATCTTTGCCGTCTTCATCCAGTTTTCTTGCGAACGACATACCGGCCCTTGCCTTCCTTCACATGAAACCCGATCTCCTTCTTGGGCGGTTCCGGGCCGACGGGCGGATTCAGCAAGTCCTGCATCTGGCGCAACAGGTGCAGGATGGCTTTCTCGTGGAGGTCGAGACGATCGGCCAGTTTCCGCTCCAACTCGGCGAGCTTCGCGGCGAACTGCCGGTTCTGGCCAAGCTCCTGCCGCAGTTTCACGAACGCCCGCACGACGAACACACTCATCTTCATCGCCCACAGACTGCGCAACACGTTCGCCGCCATGATCGCGCCCTGTTCGGTGAAAGCTTGTGGTAGATGCCGGATATTCCGTTTGGATGCGGTCACAAATTGTGACCGCATGGCTTCCCATTCCGCTGGCGTCAACTGGAAGCAGAAGTCCTCTGGGAACCGGTCGGCATTACGTTTGACGGCTTGGTTAAGCGCCTTCGTTGACACGCCGTAGGTCGCGGCCAGATCGAGGTCCAAAATCACCTTCTCATCGCGAACCGTGAAAATGACTCTCTCAATCGGCTTGACCGCACCATTGGCAATCTGCGGCTTCTTCATCGTGCATCCTTCTTGCCTCTCTTCATGACTCTTCCCGCCGCCCTCGCAAAAATGCAATAGCTCGAGCCTATCTTTTGAGCAATGCCTGTTCGGCTTCGAGCGTCCAGTGACCGTCCTTTAGCGGAAGATCCTTGGTCAGCTCCGGTAATGCAGTCAGCTTCAGACCTTTGACCGAGGGATAGACGAGAATCTTGCCGGGCATCAGATTCTTCTCGACGGCGCGGATGCCGTCAATCGCACCATCGAGGCCGGAGACGGCGGCGACCGAGAGATTCGTGTCGAGCTGCCGGCTCATGACCTTCTTCAGCACGGCTTTCATGTCCTCGGTCGTCGAGCCGCTGGTGCCGATGAAGTAGAGCTGCTTCGCGATGTAGGAATCGAGGTCAATCTCGGCGGTCTTGTCGGCGGGGATGCCGGCGAAGATGTTGATGATCCCCTTGGGCGCGGCATCCTTCACCGCCTGTGCCGCCAAGGCCGGGATGGGCGCCATCAACACGATGTAGTTGAACGGCCCGGCGAGCTTGTCTTTCGAGGGATTGTACGCGCGCAACGTCAGCCTGTGCTTCTGCGCCAAGGGCTCGGCGAGTTTCTTCAACATCGCCAGCCGATCATCGCTCAGGTCGCCGGCAAAGACCGTGATGCCGGGCACGCCCTGGCAAAGGTCGCGTATGACGTGCATCGTACCCATCGGCCCGGCCGCGCCGATGATGTTGATTTTGTCGCCCGGTCGAATCTCGGCCGTGGCCGGGATGGTTGCTAGCGCTTGCGCCACATCGCTGCCGGTCGTCCCGACAATGCGAATGCCGCCGTAATGCGTGCGTCCGACCGCGGTGACCACTGGGCGACCAAACGTTCCGCCGCACTGACAAATCACGAACAAACCGTTTGTCCCGACGCTCGCAAAGAGCTTCTCGACGACGGCCGGGTCGCTGCCGAAATAAATCACGTCGTCGAACTGACCCGACGGCAACGCGTCCGGCTTCGCGCGCACGGCGTTCGGCACGTCCACCTTGCCGTCGCCCACGATCAGACACTTGCCGCCCGGCTTGAGTGTACGGCGTTGTTTCTCGATGTACGCCTGCTCGACGCACGCCCACGGTTCGCACAGCGCGATAGCAGACGCGGAAAACTCTTCTGGCGCGGGAATCAAGGTGGATTCGCCGTCGGGCGCATGAATCACGCGTTCGTCGAACAGCGTGTACTCCTGCAACCCGCCCTCGAAGTTGTAGCCGAACGCGGCGGCGGAGTTCTGCGTGGGTACCCACCGGTAATCCGCCTGCACCATGTAGCGCTCGCCCACTTTGTACTTCGTAACCTTGCTGCCGACTTTGACAATGCGCACAACCGTCTCGTGGCCGGGCACGGTGGGCTTTTCTCCCGGCACGTAGTGTGGCATCTCGCCGAGAATTTCACGACGGATACCCGCGGCGACCTCGGATTTGCGGGCGTGACCGGAGAATTGCTTGAGCAGTTTCAGGTCGGAGAAACAAAGGCCGCAGACTTCGACGCGGCACAACACCTGGTGCGGGCCGGGTTCGAAGACTTCCTTGTTCTCGTTGATTGTGAGTTGGTCCGGGCCGACCAATTGGACGGCGCGTTGTTGCTTCGGGATGGTGCTCATTGGATTGTGTCCTCGCGGTCGGGAGTAAGTTCCCGGCCAAGTGTTTCAAAGTATTCGTTCTTTTCGGCGACAGAAGAGAAGTGCTCACGTGCCCAGGTGCTTAAGTACCCACGACCGTGCCGCCGCTGCAACACTGAATGTGCGTACACGATGTGCGCACCCTTGAG
>CAZOTB010000082.1:8012-28529 GCA_964582645.1 uncultured Verrucomicrobiota bacterium
TCAACTCGGCGGTTTCGAAGCTGTCCACGAACTTGTTGCCGGGGGCGTTCATCTCCGTGCCGACGATGACAGGAAAATGATGCTTTTCGGCGAGCGCGACCACGTCGTAGAGGTTTTGCAGTTTTTGGTCTTTCACGCCCGGGGTGTAGTTGCGGTCCGGAATGATGTTCAGCGCCCTGGCGCCACTGGCTTTCGCAACGTCGAACAGTTCCTCGATGCACCGCTCGCCGTCGGTCGTTCCGTCGAGCCACGCCAATGTCGGGATCGCGCCCGCTTCGAGCACGAACCGGTTCATGTCGGCCATCAGCGGGAACGAACCCTTGCCGGGCGGCACGTATCCGATCCCGCCCTGCTTCATCGTCTTCGAGCGGATGAGCGCCTGGAGCTTGGCAGGATCGCTGGGACAATCGCCGAGCTTTGATTTCCAGAACGAAGCGTCGCCCTTCTGCGAAAACGCTTCGCAGAGGTGACGCTCGGTGGCGTTGCCGTTCGGCGTGAGCGGCAGCACCTCTTTGTCGTAGTCGAGCACGACCGGGCTGAGAAACGAATTCACCCGCCTGAGCAAATCCCGGTTGCGCGAGGTGGCGCGCTCCCGCATGTCTTTCAGAAACGGATGCTCGACCGCCCGCGTGAACCCGACGCCCATATGGTAGGCGATGCCGGGCTCGCCGGGCGAATTGATGACGCGCGTCTCGAACTCCGGCACGAACACGCGCGACTCCACACTCGCCACCGTCTTCAGTCCGATCAGCCGCCCGGCTTCGAGGAATTCGTCCACGGCATCCAACACATCGAAATCCACGATCCCCGCGACCGCCAGCCCGCGCTTGCGCGCCAGCCAGGCGAACTTGCTCGGGGAGTATCCGTAGGCGTTGTAAGAGTAAAACGTGTGGCTGTGGAGATTCACATCCGTGCCCGGCTTGGGCAACGTGACCTTGCCTTCTTGCGCAAGGCCCCACAGCGCAGCCAGTGCTTCTTTCCGCTCGCGCGGATCGAAGCTGTCGAGTTGCTGCTCCAGTTGCTCGGTGCTGCTCATCGGGAAATGGGTTTGTAGTCGAGCGCTTCAGCGCGGGCTTTCTGCTTCTCCACGACCGCGCTGAAGTGCTCGACAACGAAGGGGCTGTGCCTTGGAAAACATTGAACGCACGATCACGATACTGATCCTCCGGTCAAATGTTGAGAATCCGGCGCCGCACTTCCTCATCCGGTCTGCCTGCAATGCGCGCGACCTGCTCGGGCGTCATAAACTTCGGCCCGCCCAGCAACGCTGCGCCGAGCCAGATTGTCGCCGCCTTCTCCGCCATCCACATCGCCGCCAGAACCGCTTCCACCGTGCCGCCGAGGGTGATGATCCCGTGATTCTCAATCAGCACCACACGCGGAACGCGAACGTACCGTTGTTGGAAGGATTCGACTCGGTCCCGGATCGCCAGTGCCAGCGCCAATCCGGGATCGGTGTACGGCACGAACACCGATGCGACATCGCAGCAGACGATCTCATCCGGGAAGATTCGTTTCTCTGCAAATTCGCGCGCGCGCGGCGAACACAGGATGCCGTTGACGTTCGGGGCGTGCGTGTGGCCGACGAACTCGACGCCGGGCAGCGACAGGAGGTACGAATGGAAGAGTGCCTCGACCGAAGGCTTTTTCGCGTTCGTGTCCACACGGGAGGCCATCAGAGCCGCCTCGATTTCGGCGTCGCCGATCCTCTTGCGATCCAGCAGCGGCAACAGTGCGCTCGATTTACATTCGACCACGTCCGTTTCGCGCAATGTGCCAAGGCTGGTGCCGCTGGCTTTGACCAGAAACGTGTCAACCGTGAGCCGCGTCGAGGTGTTGCCCTCGCCGAGGATAGCCAGCGGCCGGGCGGGGTTGCCGAGTTCGTGCGAAAGACGCACTAATGCTTCCAGTTTCTCGTTCATGACAGTGATGTAGCCAGTTAGCGGCAGTCGGGAGGGAATATCAAGGATTTCCAGATCCCCCTCGCCGGCATGGATTCCATCATGCAATCTCGCCGGGAAAAACACAATGGGGTGACGATGAAGAGAGCGAGACATCCATGGCTCTCGAACATGAACTTCAGACCTATCAGCGAGAACTTCCCACCCTTCGAGTCAGAAGGGACGCTACGCGGTTGTGTCTGCGAATACGATCGTCGGCATCTGCAAGCGAACCGGGTTGGGCGGGTTTCTGTGGGACTCCGTCAGCAATATGGGCTCGAGGCAGATCGATTATTCGACCGGCACCATGCGCCCGCAGTTCGACAAGATGGATGAGTACCCAACTTCTTGGGTGGTTGACAGGGACCGAGCGTTGCTAGCCGTTGAGCATCTGTTCACAACTGGGGAATTGGCGCCTTGGATAGAGTGGCATGATGATCCAGAGTGTGGTGGTTAAGCGGACATGAGACCATGCCGGAAGGCGTTTTACGAGTGGAGAAAACGACACGAACGAGGCGGGACAGAAGTCAGAGAGTCATCAGGGTCAGTCATCAGGGTCAGTCAGTCATCAGGGTCAGTCCTTGACAATTGACAGAATGGTTCACGCGTTCCCTACCGGCTTGTCGGTTCCGGCCCCATAGCCATCCCATCCTCGATTAGTTGATTCCTGCTCGCATTCCGCTGCCCTCGCCCGGCTGCTCGTTACACGGAAACGCCGCGACCAGCAGCAGCCATGAGGGTCAACTCTTCAATTTTCACAAACGGGTCGTGTCGCTTTGTTCGTCGAAGTTCATTTGCGAAGTTTGTGACCCTCATGGCGTCGGAAACTGTGCGCGGCAGTGGGATGATTGAGGTCCTTGACCTGCCCGTCGCGAATCCCAATCATCGCGCACCATGAGCAACGAAATCGTCCTGCAACTGAACCCATCGCCCGCCAACGCTCGCAACAGCGAGGCGACGTTCGTCACACTCAAGAGCGGTCGCATCCTGCTCGCCTGGTCGAAGTTCATCGGTGCAAACCACTCCGACTTCGGCGCGGGGGTGATCGCCGCGCGTTGGTCCGACGACGGCGGGCGCACGTGGTCCTCAAGCGATCGGGTGCTCGTGAAGAAGGACCGCGCCGCCAAGAACGTGATGAGCCCGTCGTTTCTCCGGTTGCAGGATGGACGGATCGCGCTCTTGTATCTGCGCAAGGTCGGGTATCGCCTCTGCATGCCGTTCATGCTGTTCAGCCGGGACGAGTGCGAGACGTTCTCCAAACCCGTCCCATGCAACCTCGTCCCCGGCTACTACGTGGTGAACAACGACCGCCTGGTCCAGTTGCGCAACGGGCGCATCATCATGCCGGTATGCCAATGTCGCTGGCGTTCGCCCTGGGAGATTCGGAAGCCAAAGCGACTTCCCGGCGACACCGCGACGGAATATCCCAAGGCGCTGGAGCCCTGGTTTGCGGCACCCTGCCTCATCTTTTTCTACTTCAGCGACGACGGAGGGAAGACATGGCTCGAATCGCGCACGAGCTACTATCATTGCTTCGAGGACGGTTCGGGGTTGCAGGAGCCGGGGATGATCGAATTGAAGAACGGCACGCTTTGGTCTTGGTGTCGGACGGGACATATCGGGCATGATTACAAGAGCCGTTACCAGTGGCAGTCGTTCAGCAAGGACGGGGGGCAGAGCTGGTCAGGACCCGGTCCGTCTGTATTTCGTTCGCCGTGCAGTCCGCTTTCGATGAAACGCATCCCACAGACCGGCCACCTTCTGGCGGTGTGGAACGATCACTCCGGCCACTTCAAAGTCCCCAAGCCGAAACCAATCTCATGGGGTCGTACTCCCTTGGTTTGCGCGATCAGCGAGGACGAAGGCAAGAGTTGGAGAAATCACAAGCTGCTCGAGTCGGCGCCCGATCACGGATTTTGTTACGTGGCGATTCATTTCACGGACGAGGCTGTGTTGCTTTCCTACAACGCCGGTGGCGCGAGCAGCCAGGATTGTCTGGATACGCAGCGCGTGCGGAGGATTACGTTTGACGAGTTGTATCGCTGATCGAGTCGCTGCGACGGCGTAGCTCCCACTCTACTTCTCGCTTGGCACGACAATGCCGCGCATGATGATACGCTGACAGAAGACGAACACGAGCAACGTCGGGATCGAAGCCAGACAGAGTGCGGCGTAGTTGATCGCCTGGGAGCTGCCGGTCATTTGCAGTTGGTACAACCAGACCATCAGGGTCCACATCTTCTGGTCGGGGCAGATGATCAGGGCGTAGAAGAACGTGCCGTACGCGGCCGTGAAACTGCCCAGTGCCATTACGGCCAGGATCGGTTTCGAGAGCGACATGGTGATTTGCCAGAAGATCGTCCATTCGCTCGCGCCATCAATCGTGGCACTCTCGTAGAGTTCGCGGGGCAGACTGTCGAAGAATCCCTTCAACAGAAATATCGAGTAGCCGCTGGCCAATCCGGGCAACACCAGCGCCCAAAACGTGTTCAGCAGTCTTAGCTCCTTCAGTTGCAGAAACGACGGGATCATCATGACTTCACCGGGGAATGCCACGGTCGCCATGCAGAACAACAGAATCTTGTAGGTGGTGGGCAGACCAAACCGTGAGAGCGCGTAGGCGGCGAGTGGGTTGACGGTCAGGTGCGTCACCAGGAACAGCACGACGAGGATGCCGGTGTTCTGGAAGCCCCGACCGTGGCGCGCGAGGAAATCGAGCACGTACTCGTAGTTGCGCGTCAGGAATTCCCGCCGCAGTTTCGATTTCTGCTGCTCGAAATCGTGCCAATCCATCGCCGCCGTCGGCAGGCTCACGTGATCGAAGCTCGTCCAGGAGACGTTGTACGCACTTCGTGCCGCGGCGATGTCGTTGTGGAACTTCTCCCGCAGGAAGTCGCGGTACCGGAACGTCGGTCCGTCCAGCGACAGCATCTCGAGCGGGACCTTCTCGCGGACGAAGCGGTTGAAGTCCACGAACCCGTGATCGGGGCTGAGGGGGATTTCGTCGAAGGACACATAGGTCGTCCCGTGAGCTTTGTTGAGACGCTTCAGGTTATCGCCGTAGGCGCTTTGCAGGTAGGAGCGATACAGTGGCGCAGCCGGGGGCGCGAGGCGCAGGAAAGGGAACGGTACGCGTTGGCGGACGTACACCTCCCAGTCCGCGCGCGCCAGGGTATTGCTCGCGGGCGGTGGGTTCTGGCTGAGATGAACGCCATCCCAGGACGTGACGGGTACGCCTGTCTTCTGCCGGTAGGTCTCGATCTTCCGCTCGTAACGCGGAAGCAACGTCACGGACTTCCAGTGTGCCTCAAGGTCGGCAAAGCACAGGTCTTCAATCGGACGCGTAGCCCTGAATCGCAGCGATCGTTCGGGCAACGGCGTCGAGAGTTCCATGAGCCGGTTCAGTCCGTAGAATCTCGGCCTCACCTCGGCCCAACTCTTGCAATTCAAGAAGCCAGCGCCATCCAGGTCGCCTGCCTCGTACAGATCGTCGGGGATTCCCTTCAGCGCGGCGAGGTAAATCAAGCACCCGGGCCCCATGCCCGCCCAGATGCCGGGCAGGATACACGACACGAGCGCGGTACCGGGTTCGGTCAGCCAGTTGGTATTGACGTTGATTCCCAGGTAACCGAGCAACTGGTTGAACAAGCCGTCGGAGGCGTAGAACGATTTCCACAGAAAGATGACGATCAATCCTGACACCATGTGCGGCAGACAATAGATGACGCGGAAGAACACCTTCCCGCGTGGATCACAATGAGATAGGCGATCCAATACTTGCGAAGGCCCCAGCCCGCGTTCCGCTGCGAGCCGAACGACTCCGGCGTGAACACGCGCCAGATGTACCGAAACAGGACTGCGAACGCCAGGATCACCGCCACCGCTACCGCCGCCGCCACGCGCCGACGGAACTTCTTCACCTCGGGCGGCACGTAGCCGATGATCCGCTCGTTGGTTCGCTTCGTGGCCTCGGTCAGAATTTCTCCGAGGCGGCTGCCCGGGCCTACGCCTTCAACGCAGCCAGGGCTTGCATGAATTGCGGCACCGTCTGAAAGAGGTCACCCACGACCGGATACACTTTGGGCCGGGCGCGACGCTGATTGAGCGTCATGATTGGTGCTTGCGGGTCTTTGTTGAACGCGATGATCACGGCTTTGTCACCGATGTAGTCGAGATGCTGCGGCGCTCCGGAGATGCCAATGGCGAGCAACACGGTGGGGTTGACGCTTACGCCCGTCTGACCGATCTGCTGGTCGGCGCGCAGGAGCTTGAGTTCTTCGACCACTTTGCGCGAGCCGCCGATCTGCACGCCTTTGACGCCGATCTCGTCGAGCAGCTTCTTCAGCGGCGGGATCACGACTTCGTAATTCTCCTTGTTCGCGATGGCGTAACCGACATCCACAATGAACTCGGCGTCCTTGACCGACTCGACGCCCGCCGCACGCGCGACATCCTTCAACAGCTTCGCCACTTCGTCCTTGGACAGATCGTACGACAAATCCACGGCGACCTGAGTCACGCCGATTGAATGTGGGAGCGGCCTCTGCGCCGCGACGGGAGTAAACGTTGCGCCCGCAGCGAGCGTGATGATCTCCGTCGCCGAGGACTGCGCCGACTCGCGCTGGACAGTCTCGACCCTGCCGCCGAACGCGGGCGCGATGAAATCCAGCGATCCATTCTGCGCGACAATCTCCTTGATGTTCGGGCGGACATGCAGCCGACCGTTGCCGTCGTCGGCCTGGTTCGCGAACCGCGCCAACAACTCGCGCGCCCATGCGGGGCCGACCACGCACCGGGGATGGTTCTCGGCGTTCCAAAGCTTCTGCACCGCTTCGAGATAGACGGTCTCAACTGCGCCCGCGAACTTCCCGCTCGTCACGAACACGATCTCGTCAGGACCGTGCGCCGTGAGTGCCGACGTCCATGCCCTCAAGCACGCTTCATCCCCGTGAGTCAGTACGATGGCGCGCAGTGGAAGGTGAAGATGCCGGGCGAGTCCCACAGCCACGTCCAGTGATTGCAGCGCGGCGGCGGAAAAGCCGTCGGTTGGCGGCTCGGCGAGAAACACAACGCAGTCGTTCCACACCATCTGTTGCGGAGAGCGGCGCGTGATGTCGCCCGTGAACGACGGGCGCTCGCCTCCCACGCCAGCGAGTTCGATTCCCGCAGCGCGTGCCATGAATTTCGCCGCGCCGTCAGGTGTGCGCGCTCCTTTGTCCTCGTCGCTCGGCGGTGCCGCCTGCGGAAGGCGCAGCAAAGTGTCGCCGTTGCCGGACACGGCGGACGGATGGACCACACGCAGTGGCTTCACAAACGAGCGCAGATATCCTTCCATGCTGAAGTGGTCGAGCGATCCACGCACGGGCCGAGGCGCCGGTGTGGCCCAGGTCACGAGCAGCGGACCGTTCTTTGTGACTGGCACGCCGGGGATCTGCTCGACTTCGAGTGTGAACGAACCCGAACCCGCTTGCGTCAACCTGGTCACGCACGGCACGCAGCCGATGTGCAGATCATCCGCAACGAGCGCACCCACGACGCCCTGGATGGGGTCCGTGGCGCGTGAGCCGGCGAGAATCAATTGCGGCTTCCCCTCGCGAAGTGCGTCGGCGAGCATGCGCGCGGCACCGGCGCTGTCGAGCTGAGCCGAGCCTGCATCCACCCACACCGCTTCATCCACGCCCATTGCAAGCGCTTGCTGCAAGAGTTCCCTCGCATACGCGGGCCCGGCGGAAACCACGGTGACGTGGACGCGATCTGGTGCCGCCTGCTTGAGACGCAACGTCTCGATCAATGCGCCACGGTCGAACGAGTTCATCTCGAAGTGCGTCTCCAACAACTTCCCGTCGCGCACGTGCGGGCGAGGGGAGAGCAGGGGGACCGGCTTGAGCAGTACCGCGATGCGGAGTTTGCCCTCAAGATGGGAGGCCAACTCCGACGCACCACCGGCATCAGCCCCGTGTGGATGCTCGTGTTCCTCGAACACAAGCGTGGCGACGCGGATGTTCGGCGGGTAGATTCCCTTGCGCAACAAATCGAACTCGGCGGCAAGCCCGGCATCCAGGGCGTGGAGTTCCGCTCCAACGCGTTGAACATAGCTTGCGGTTGTTTCCACCGCACGCTCGCGATGACGCACGTCTTCGGCAGGAGCGTCGTCGTCGATGTTGTTAAGCAGCCAGTGCGTCCGACGTAGCGTGCTTTCCATCACCTTGATGAATCCGGCCATGTCGCAGAGTTTGAAGAACGCGGCTTGGAAGCCGGTATTCTGCCAGATTTGCTGACCGAACACCTGCAGCACTTCGCCCAGTCGCTGACGCAGTTTACGTTTGGCATCGCGCAGCGTGGCGACTTCGCTTGCCAGCCGGGGATGCGCGCCGCCGACGAATGTCTCGTCCGTCCATTTCGTGAACAGCTCGCCCGCGAGGTCCTTGAGCATGAGGAAACGCTGCACCTCATTCGTGCCTTCGTAGATGTTGAGCACCCGGGCGTCCCGGCGATGCTTCTCGATCTCGTACTGCGCCGTCTGGCTGTGGCATCCATGGATCGCCTCGGCCCAGCGAATGACCCGATGAAGCGCCTCCGAACCGTAGTACTTCCCGATGGCCGACTCCATGCGCGACGACTCGGTGCCCATGTGGTCGAACAGGCCGATTAGTTCGTAGGCGACTGATTCCGTGGCGTAGAGTTCCTCGGTCATCGCGCCGAGGAGTTGATGAATAGACGGTAACAAATGTGCTTCACTTGAACCATGTTTGCTACCGTGCTCGTGAACGAACGCCCGCGTCTGCTCGACGATCTTCAGCATCATCGCCACGGTCGAGACGCATAACCCCGCCCGGCCGACGTTGAGTGTTTCAAGCGCGTTGACCTGGCCGCGGCCTTCGATGCCGATCACGCATTCGCGCGGCACCCGCACGCTGCTGAGGCCGAGTTCGTTCGTCGGCGATCCGCGTTGGCCCA
Source organism: uncultured Verrucomicrobiota bacterium (assembly GCA_964582645.1). Taxonomy (GTDB): domain Bacteria; phylum Verrucomicrobiota; class Verrucomicrobiia; order Palsa-1439; family CAZOTB01; genus CAZOTB01. The sequence goes on from CAZOTB010000082.1 coordinate 16,910, forward strand.
TCTTCTCCTCGTCTTTGCCGACGCTCATGCCTTCGGCGAACCGATCCACCATCAGGCCGGTCACGCCCTCGGGGGTCTTGGCATAGAGTGCGAACACGCCGGCAATGTGGGCGTTGGTGATCCACATCTTCGCGCCGTTCAGCTCGTAGTAGTCGAACCATTCCTTGCCTTCGCGCTGCCGGATGAGACCGATGTCGAAGAACTCGACGCGCCTACCTTTCCACTCGTACCAACGCGGTTTGGCCGGGCCTTCGCCGGGATGCGGCCAATGGAGTTCCACGCCGAGGTAGGAGAGCTTGCGTCCCTCAATGGAAACCTTGACCATGTCCACCAAATTACGACGCTGCTTCTTTTCCGCATCGAGATGGAAGAACTTCACGCCGTCAGAATCGGTGAAGACTTCCGCCTGCTTGAGGGTCGCGCGCGTCTGGACTCCCGCGGAATCGCTGCCGGCGCCGGGTTCGGTGAGTGCGAATGCAGCGACCTGTCCACTGGAAATCAGTTGCAGGAAGTACTTGTGCGCTTCCTCGCGTCGGCCCAGTTCCGCCAGCACGGCCTCGGCGCGCGGACGGAATTGCGACATCACGGAACGCGCTTTCTCCAAGCCGGAAGCGAACGCCTTCAGGTCTTGTCGCTGACCTGCCCGGGCGGCCTGCATAAAGTGGCCGAGGAAATCGCTGGCAATCGAGCGCAGCATCGGACGTTTGCCGATGTCGGCTTTGACTTTCTCGCCAAGTGCGACGAAGACATCCTTTACCTTGAGCACGGCAGGGGTGTTCAGCATGTGCTGGATGTGCTCGATTTCCTTTCCGATGGCGACGACTGCGCTGTCGTCCTTCAGGAACGCTTCGAGGTCTTTGCGCGCGCGTGGCAGGTCCTGTTTGAGGCCGATCAACATTGGCGTCGTCCCGATGCTGGTGTTCGCCTGGATGGTGAGCGACACGCCCGGCTCGCCGTAACGCATGGCGTTTGTGATGAGCACGTAGTAATGAGCCTTGGTCAATCCTTCGCCGCCGAGCTCTTTCGGAATCGGCATCCGCAGGAAGCCCTGATCGATCAAGGCGAAGATGTCGGCCTCGGGAACTTTGTGATGCTTCTCGATGAAGCGGGAGTACGACATTCCCTCCGCGGTCCGGTCTGCGAAGTTCTTGCGGAAGTACGCGCGCACCCGTTCGTTGTAGGTGCGGAGGTCAGGGTCGAGATGCAGTTGCTCCGGGAAGTAGCGGGGCGCACTGAGGTCGCACGGTTTGATGAGGAAGTCGCCGTACGCGTAGCGCTGCTCGGTGTGAAGGAAGCCGTCGTAGGTGAAGGGCATCGGCGAGCGGAGCGGGGCGTCGAAATACCCGTAACGGAGAACGTCGGCGCCAAGATTGGAGGATGGAGGATGGGGAATGGAAGATGGAGGAACTGACAAGCTACGCAGCAGCTTCTCGATCTCCACTTCCTTCTCGCAGGGGATACCGGCATCGCGAAGTTGGCGGTTTCTCGTTTCGATGATGGGAAGAATCTTCGGCAGGAGACTGGCCAGGCTGGATGCGGCGAAGTTGTCCAGGTTGGCCGCGGAGTTGTCCCACCACAACCAGCTCCACGCTCCGCTGTCGCGATAGAACTTCGAGTAGATGTCGTCCTCGGAGAACGCGGGCCCGCCGACGATCTGACCCGCGTTATAGGTGACACTGCCGGGCATGGTGCCGAACGCCTCGGCGGTGATGAGCTTGAGTTCCTCGGGCGTGAGCGAGTGCGGTTGAGCGCTGAGGGTGTCGAGCACATACCGCATCGCTTCCATTTGCGACAGGAATTGTTTCACCGCGCCGAACTTACCGACGCCATCCCGGCCATTCTCGTCTTTGAACAGACCTGGGAACTGGACACGAGTGAGCGCATGCGCCGTGGTGCGTTCGACGAGCATGGTGGAGGCGCCCAGCGCGATGGAGAGCAGATGGTTGGCAGCGAGTCGTTGGAGGTGCTTCGTGCTCCCGGGTTTGCTGGTACGTTTCGACGGTGTCGCTCGCATTTCGAGATGCGCGAGCGCAGCGGCGGTAAGACCAAATGTTTGTTGCCGATGGACGGCGAGGTCGCTGCGGTGGATCAACGTCAGTTCGTCGCCCGAAACGGAAAGGACCTCCTCTGCGAGGCCGGTCGGAATGAACGCGGCTTTTTTGTTGTCGAATCGGGCGACGGCAACCCACGGGCTGTGCGTCGAGCGACCGAGCAGTTCGCAGCCGATGAGATGATGCGACACGAGCAATGCGGCAGAAGGCTCGACGCGGCCGAGTTCCTCTAGGACGAGTTTGCGGTTGCCGGCATCCTTCGAGGCGATGCTGGCGAGTCTCTTGAGAAACGCGCTTTGCTCTGAAGTGAAGTCGGCACCATGGTCGAGGGCTTTGACTAGCTGTTTGGTGAATGCTGTCTCGATCTGTTTGCGGAGGGCCGGTCGCGACGCAGAGGTCGCTCGCACATTGGGTTCGACAGAGATGCCGGCCTGCCTCAAATGATGAGCCAGGAGTTGCTGCCCGTCGGATTCAGCCCAAAAGAACTTGCCGTGCGAGGCGTGACGGATGCGGCTGTCGAGCTTCTGCTTGAGGCCGTCCCAATTTGGGATTTGGGATTTGGGATTTGGGATTTGAGCCGCGATTTCGGCTTCCTGCTGGATGATGGATTGCAGCCAGAGCACGCGGTTGCGGTCGAGGTCGCGCGGTTCGTGGTGGAGCGTGATCGAGAACTCGCGGATTTTCGACGCGAGCTGATCCATCAATGGTTGATGGTTGATGGTTGATGGCCATTGCACCGTTTCGCCGTTTCGCCGTTTCGCCGTTTCGCCGTTGATCATCAATTCGAGCACCGCCTCCTCGGCAGGGGTGTATGTTCGATAAATCAGACGGTGCGCCCGGTGGCGCGACCACTCAGCGTCTTCGCTGCCGCGCCAGCAGCTTTCACACTTCACGCAGTTCTCGAAGTTCACGACCACTTGTGACTGACCGAGGTCGTCGGTGTGGCACTCGTACACTTTGGCGGGGCAGATGTGCCAGAGGGGAGACTTCTGAATCTCGGCGCGCTTCTCGAAGAGCGACGGGCGCATCACTTTGATGTGCGAGGTCTTCTCGCTGAGGTAGGTGATGGTGCCGAGTTTGTCCTCCCACGGCTGGGCGATCTTCACGTCGCCGTCGTCGAGCTTGCCGATTTTGCGCGTGAGCGCGAGCCAGCGTTGGTAGAACGACTTGAGGTACTCCTCGACTGTGGGGCGCTTGAGCGCGTACCGGCCCATTTCGCACGCCCATTGGATCGGCATCAGTATGAAGAGGCCGCCCTTCACGCATGCAGCCAGCAGAATATCCCAGAGGTTTGAGTTGCGAAGGACATGACCAAGCGATGTTTCAAGCTTCCTCTCAATCGGCGTGTCATCGTTGTAGTAGAGAGAGTGGGCCGCATGGGGCAGACCGAGGCTCAAAGCGCGAACCAGACGACGCACCAGCCACGGAAACGCGTCCCAGGAGACTGGCTTGGCTTGGACAGAGAAGGAGAGATCAAGGGTCGAGAGTTGAGAGTCGAGAGCACGACGGCGGAAGGGCCAGACGGTGTTCAGGAGGAATGGACCGAACGCGCCCGGCAACGCGCGCCATGCTAGCCGGGCGGACGGGATGGCGCGGTTGAGTTTGCGGAGATCGGCGAAGGATTCGCCCCAACGTTTCAGCGGCAGCGTCTCGCGTGTGAACTTGGCCAGTTGCCACCAGCGCGCGAAGCCGTGAAGCTCGGGGCTGCTCAAGGTGTAGAGCGCGCCGCAGATGAGGTCCACTTGCCGGCCAAAGAAGAAACTGGTGTGCTCGACGTAACCCGGCCAATTGCGAAGGAACGCGACATTCTTGAAATAATGCGTCTTGCGAAGCGGTTGCTCGTAATAGCGTTCGAGGTTCGCTTTCGTTGCCGGCTGGCCGTCGGCGCGCAGTTTCTTCAGCGCTTCGGCGAAGAGGCATCCCATCGCCGACGCCGGGCCCGTGAAGTTGGGGTAGGGGAAGTCAATGCCGATCCCGGTTGCAGCGCCGCCGATGGCGAGGCCGTCGTCCACGAGTTGGGGCAACTCCTTGTAACCGCCGCCGCGGATGACCTTCGCGCCGTATGCGACCGATTGGCTGCCGCAGATCCACTTCTGGATTTCGGGCAGACCTTTGAACCATTCCATCAGCCGGTTGTGGTCGCCGTTAAAACTGTGCGCGAGATTGTCGAGCGGTAACACGAGCCCGAGCGAGACGCTTTCTTTGTTGGTATAGAGGAAACCACCGGCATTGAGCTTGGCCGGACGATTGCCGATGGTTCCGTTGCGAAGGATGATTTCGATGCAGGCCGCCTCCCCGGCGCCGACACCGAAGTTTCGTTCGATGAGACTGGGATCGAGCTCGACAACCTCTTTGATGCCCTGGAGGAATTTGGGTTGGAGATTGGGAATGGGTGATTGGTGATTGGTAAGGCGTTCGTAGCCTTCCTTCGTGACCAAGTGAGAGGCGTCGCCTTCGGCGAGGAAGACGCAGTCGGCATAGACTGGCCCGCGATCGGTATTGACGCCGATGATGCGACCGCCCTCGCAAATGAGGCTTTCGGCGGTGGTCTCCGCGAGGACGTTTACACCGAACCGTTTCGCCTTCTCGGCGAGCCAGTGATCGAAGACAGGGCGCAGGACGGTGTAACAGTTCTCGAATGTCCGCGCGTTGCGATACGCGAGACCGAACATCGCGTGGCCGTTATAGACATATGCTCCTCGCTTGACGACCCGCCGCTCGATGGCGCCGCGTTCTATCTCGTCAAGACCTAGTACGTCGGGGCGGGTGAGGGTTTCGGCGAAATAGACTGCGCCGGACCAATTCTCCGCGCCGGGAAATGCGCCCGCTTCGAGTACGAGCACGGAAAAATCCGCCTTTGCGAGGCAGATCGCCGCGGTGATGCCGGCGGGGCCTGCGCCGACAATGACGACGTCAAAGTTGGAGTTGCTTGGCATGGCACGTACTCACAACACAAATTATGCCGAAGTGCCCGCGTTTGCAAAGGCTTTGGATTGCTTGACGCCTCGGCGGCGAACCCCTAGATTGGCGGTCTTTCGGATGCCATCATGAAGCAAACTGTCACAGTCGAAAACGCGGGGGCTTGCCGCAAAACGTTGAAAGTCGAAGTGGACGCCGACGAGGTGTCGAAGGCGTTCGAGTCCTCGGTCACGGAGTTTCAGAAGCTCGCGCGCATTCCGGGATTTCGCCCGGGACGCGCGCCGCGGGCGATGATCGAGAAGCGGTTCGCCAGGGAGATCGCAGAGGACGTGCAGCGAAAGACACTGCCCGACTCCTACAAGCAGGCGGTGGCCGATCACAAACTGCACGTCGTGGCCATGCCGGAAATCAACAAGGTCGAGTACGCCAAAGGCCATCAGCTGCGATACGAAGCGGATCTTGAGGTCGCGCCGGAATTCGCGTTGCCACAATACAAGAGCATCGCGGTGAAAAAGAGGAGCGCGGAGGTCACGGACGACGACCTCAACAAAGTGCTCGATGCGTTGCGCGAACAACGAGCCGAGTTCGCCGACGTGACAGGTCGCCCGTTGGGGATGGGTGATTTCGCGGTCATCCACTATAGCGCCGTATGCGATGGCAAGCCGATTCACGAAATCGCCCCCAACGCGGGCCTGCCGGCGGCAGACAAGGATTTCTGGCTCATCATGAACGAGCAGGCGATGGCGCCGGGCTTTTGCGCGCAACTGGTCGGCGCGAGCATCGGTGATCGCAAACAGGTGTTGGTGGATTATCCCGCTGACTTTGCCGTCAAGGAACTGGCGGGTGCGAAGGCGACGTTCTTCGTGGAATTGAAGGGCATCAAGGAAAAGAAGTTGCCGGCGCTGGACGACGCATTGGCACAGTCGCTCAAAGAGAAGGACGTCGAATCGTTGAAATCGAAAGTGCGCGAAGACCTGGCCAAACAAAAGCAGGCCGAAGTCAGTGGCGAAGTGCGCAACCAGATCATGGAGCACTTGTTGCGTTCGACGCAGTTCGATTTGCCGCCGCGGTTGCTGGCGTTGGAGACGCGGGACGTGGTCTATGACGTCGTCCGCGAGAACATGCGGCGGGGCGTGACCAAGGAATCCATCGACGAAAAGAAGGATGAGATTTTCGGTTTCGCGCAACGCAGCGCAGCCGACCGGATGCGCGCGGCCTTCATTCTCTCCCGCATCGCCGAACAGGAGAACATCACGGTCGAGGAGAAGGAAGTGGACACGCGCATCGAGGAGATGGCGAAGCGGTTTCAAATCCCGGCAACGAAGTTGCGATCGCAGCTGGATGAACGCGGCGGGAAGATGGAACTGGAGGAACAGATCCTGCGGGGCAAGACCCTTGATTTCCTCGAAGCGAATGCTAAGGTGGAGGCCGTTTGAAGGAGGTGCGATCGAGATTGGACTGTTGATATATGGACGAGAAAAACCAGGTGTTGATTCCGTACGTCATTGAACAAACCGGCCGCGGCGAACGCGGCATGGACATCTATTCCCGGCTGCTCAAGGACCGCATCGTGTTCATCGGGACGCCGATTGACGACCATGTCGCGAACGTCGTCATTGCGCAGCTCCTGTTTTTGCAAATGGAAGATCCGGCCAAGGACGTGAACGTGTACGTCAACTCTCCCGGCGGCTCGGTCTCGGCGGGCCTGGCAATCTACGACACCATGCAGTTCCTCAAATGCGACGTGGTTACCTACTGCATCGGCATGGCCGCGAGCATGGGCGCGGTGTTGCTGACGGCGGGGACAAAGAAGAAGCGCTTCGCGCTGCCGAATTCCCGCATCATGATTCATCAACCGTGGGGCGGCGTCCAGGGCCAGGCGTCCGACATCAGCATCCAAGCCAAGGAAATCCTGCGGATGCGCGACAAGATCAACGAGATTCTTTCCACCCACACCGGTCAGCCGCTCGAACGCATCCAGAAGGACACGGATCGCGATTTTTACATGTCCGCCGACGATGCCAGGTCGTATGGGCTCGTGGACGAGGTGGTCAAGGCCAGCAAAGACGGAACGGAGAAGAAAGAAGAGAAAAAATAATGGCCCGACCCACCAACCTGACGATGTGTTCGTTCTGTGGGAAGTCCCACGGGGAAGTTCGCAAACTCATCGCAGGGCCGGGCGTGTACATTTGCGATTCCTGTATCGTTGTCTGCAAGGGCATCCTCGACAAGGAACTCTCCAACGAGTCGCGCAAGACGACAACGCTCACCGTTCCCAAGCCGATGGAGATCAAGCGACGGCTCGACCAGTACATCATTGGCCAGGAACAACCCAAGCGGGCACTTGCGGTCGCCGTACACAACCATTACAAGCGCATTCAGCAAGCGATCACACCTGTGGAGCGCAACGGCAACGAAGCCGAGGTGCCGCTCCCACCCCACGCCGATGTCGAGATCGAGAAGAGCAACATCCTGCTGATCGGTCCCACCGGCAGCGGGAAAACGTTGCTCGCCCGCACCCTGGCGCGCATCCTCGACGTGCCGTTCGCCATCGCCGACGCGACGTCGTTGACCGAGGCGGGCTACGTGGGCGAGGACGTCGAGAACATCATCCTGCGTCTGCTGCAGAACGCCGATTACGACGTGAAGCGGGCGGAGATCGGCGTTGTGTACATTGACGAGATCGACAAGATCGCGCGCAAAGGCGATTCGCCGAGCATCACCCGCGATGTGAGTGGCGAAGGAGTGCAGCAGGCTCTCCTGAAGATTTTGGAGGGCACGGTCTGCAACGTCCCGCCCCAGGGTGGACGCAAGCACCCGCAACAGGAATACATCCAGGTCAACACCTCGCACATTCTCTTCATCTGTGGCGGCGCGTTCATCGGACTTGAGAAGATCCTGCAGCGGCGACTCGGCAGGCACGTGCTGGGGTTCGGCCAGGAGCCGACGAAGTCCTCCTCCGCCGAGCAGCGAGAAGCGCCACGCGACATCGAGCCCGAAGACCTGCTCAAGTTCGGCCTTATCCCCGAGTTCATCGGACGCCTCCCCGTCGTCGCCGTGCTCAACCAATTGACAGAGGAAGAGTTGACCGCGATCCTCACGGAGACGAAAAACGCGATGATCAAACAGTACGCCAAGCTTTTTGCGATGGACGGTGTGCATCTGCAGTTCACCAAGGACGCGTTGCGAACATTGGCGCAGGCAGCGCTCAAGAAGGGCACCGGTGCGCGCGCATTGCGGGCCATGATCGAGCACATCATGCGCGACATCATGTACGAACTCCCAAGCCGCGAAGACGTCGCCGAGGTCATCGTCAACAAGGCAGTCGTCGAAGGCAAGCGCACCCCGATCGTCCGCAAGAAGCAATCGTCCGAGGCCGCCTGATCGGATGTTGCCAATCCGACCTGGATTGGTTTCAATCTTGCCGAGGCCACTCATGAATACCACGCGCGAGATTCCTGTTCCCAAACAACTTGCCTACACCTTCGGCCCGAACCACCGACCCATCGCCCGCGTGAAGCCGGGCGAGACCGTACAGATCCACTGTGTGGATGCCGCGGGCAACCGGATCAGCAAGCCCTCGCATCGTTGCTCGAAACGGACGAACTTTCCATTTCTCAATCCTCAGACCGGGCCAATCTACGTCGAGGGAGCGGAGAAGGGCGACACGCTCGTGGTCGAAATCCACGAAATCAAGCCGACTCGCGATTGGGTGTGGAGTTCGCTGATCCCCAATTTCGGCGGACTTACCTCGACGACGCAGACCGCGACGCTGAACGAATCGTTGCCGGAGAAAACGTGGATCTACCCATTGCGTGATGGCTACGTGCATTTCAGCAAACGGATCAAAATTCCCTACCAGCCCTTCATGGGAACCATGGGCACCGCGCCCGAGATTGAGTCCATTTCGTCGCTCGCGCCCGGCAACTATGGCGGAAACATGGATTGCGCGGATGTGTGTCCCGGCAACAAGGTGCTCTTTCCGGTCCGCGTCAAGGGCGCGCACTTCTTCACCGGCGATGCCCACGCCGCGCAGGGCGACGGCGAACTGTGCGGGGTTGCGTGCGAATTGGCGGCGGTTGTTACGGTCACATTCGGACTCATCAAGCGCACTCCGATCACATGGCCGCGCGTGATTTCACCCGATGCCATCATGTCCATCGGGAGTGCGAGGCCGATGGAGGACGCAGCGAGGATCGCATGGAAAGACCTGGTGCTCTGGATGGAGTCGGATTACGGCTTCGACCGGCTCGAAGCGTACCAACTGCTCTCCCAGGTCGGCCAGATGCGTCTCGGCAACATGGTGGACACTCTCTATTCGATGGTCGCGAAGTGTCCGAAGCGGTATCTGGCGGCATAACCAGGAACCGACCCGGATGGTTTATCCCTTGTTCAGAAGCGACAAGTGTTTCGTGAAATGCTTGTCGAGGAACTCCGTGTGCAGGCCGTCTTCCTTCTGCAGCAGCTCCAACATGCTCTCTCGAAACTTGCGACCCTTCTTGTCGCTGCCCATCGTCAGCACCGAGCCGAACGTCACGTGCAACAACTGGCGTCCCGGCCGCTCATCGAGATACACGGCCTTATCCTTGCGGCCGGTGTACCGTGGCAGGCTTTCCACTTCCTTCTGCGTCGTCGAGATGTGATACGACTTGCGGTCCGTGTCGAACCGCCCACGGCAAAACTCAATGATCTCGGCAAACAACTCCGGCTGTGTTCGCGCCACGACGCGTAACGCTTCCAGGTAGCTCGTGCCCGCCGTCTTGACATGCAGGAGGTCGCCGCACACCCGTCCCACGATGGGATACGCCGAAAACTTGTCCGAGCCGCTATGGACACTGATCTTGTAGGGGCCGCAGTACTTCGCGATGGCGACGTGTTCGCGCAGCTTCGCCTCGAACTGCTTGAGGTCGCCCTTGAAATCAATTCCCTTCTCAAAATCGCCCACAAACCGGGGCGCGATGCTCACCACGTTCGGCACCGCGTGGCGCTTCAGTTCCAGCCCGATGAACAAATGCTCCAGCGCGCTGGTCGGTTCGTCGGTCTCGTCCACGCTCACTTCGATCTCAAACGGACGCGTCCCGAGTGTCTTCGCGATGTGCCGTCCCATCATCCCGGCGTGTTCGAGTGCGCGACCGTATTTCACTGCAGCGCCCTGTAAGGAATTGCGATCGAACGAGAGCGGGCCGAGTCCGGGTACATCGAACGTCTTCCCGAGGTAGGCCGATTCGAGTTCCCGGGTCAGCGTTCCCTTGCCGACGTACTCGGATGGGTCAATGGTGAAAAAGCAGAATCCAACGGCTGCCGTGCGATCCACGTGCTCGGGCACTTTTAGGTGGTCGGCATCGGCGCCCCATGCTGCGCTGTAGCCGTCCGCGGTGAGGGCGGTCGCGGCCGCATCCATCACTTCCTTCGGCGTGCGCGCGGTGCGCTCCATCTCGCGGATGGATTGCTGCGCGAAGATCGGCGCGAAGTTGAATTTCCGTGCCGCGGCAAGATGCCCGCGCGTGGCCAGTCCAAGTCGGTCGCCAAACCCGAAGGATCGTTTGAGGCCCAACGGGACAGCGCGTGAAACGTTCGTTTGCATGGGGCGAGAATAGGGGCATGGCGCGAAGGTGACAAGCCCAGTCTCGACATCCGGACTGGGTTCTGTTACCAACATTCCAACCAGGGGCGATCTATGAACGATGAGGTTCAATACACCATTGTCGGCGACGACGGGAAAGAATACGGGCCAATGGACCTGGAAACGCTCCAGGACATGGTGCGCGACGACCGCGTCGGCGCTGAAACGCGCGTCTGGGATTCGACCACCAAGGAATGGCACGACGCCGTGCAGATCGAGGAGTTGTCAGAGTTTTTCCCCGAGGAGATCGTCGAACAAACTCCCGAACCGCCTCCCATCCCCGCCGTTGACTACGCTCCGCCCTCGACTTCCGCCTGGGCACTCGCCTCGATGTGGTGCGGGATCGCTTCCGCGCCGACGTTCTTCTGCGGCGGGTGGGTGCTCGGCGTGCTCGCCGTCGTGTTCGGGTTCATTGGTCGCAGCGAAGTGCGAAGCGGCCGCTACGAGGGCGGACATTACGCTACCGCCGGTGTGATTTGTGGACTGGTGACGCTCGGGTTGACGGTGATCATCGGAGTGGCGTTCGGGCCGTTCTTCGTGGATGCGCTGAAGCAGTTCCTGACCGAGTACAAGTGAGCGCACTGAAGCGCCCTGCTACGAACTCGTCATCCGAGTGGGATGTTGTACTTGAATTCGTCCATCCCGAGGATGCCATTCGCATTCAGGTCGCAGTGGCTTATCTGGCGGTAGAACATCACCCCGATGAAGCCCACCTGTGAGAGCACGGTGTCGAGGCTGCGTTTTGCTGCCGAGTAACACGTCCAAAGCGTCTCGTCTTTCAGCAGGTCCACCTGGTTGAACGTCCACGCGGTCCCGATCTCGAGCTTCTGGTTCGCAAACCATCCACAGTACGAGTTGTCTGCCTCGCGATAGTCGTCAATGAAGAGATGCGGTTCGCAGCCGGGCGCGAATGTGAGCGGCGTGATCGCTTTCAGGTAGATCGTCGCGCGCGTGTTCCGCAGGTCGAACGCCTGGCGCGGACGATACCAGCGCGGCGTTGCCTCCGCGTAAAACTCGTTCGAGTTCT
>CAZOTB010000083.1:0-27578 GCA_964582645.1 uncultured Verrucomicrobiota bacterium
CTTGGAGGAGGAGCCGATTGATGCCGAGACGTTGTTGCAGCCGCATTGCGGGGTGAAGTTGAAGAACATCAGCACGTTCTCGGTGTTGAGCCGCGGCACGCCGGTCGCGCCGAACCAGTTGTTGCCCAGCCTGCCGTAGCGGCGCACGGCTGTGCGCCCATTTGGATAACGCGTTACTTCAATGGGCGCACAGCCGTGCGCCCCTACGGTGTTGCCGCTTCACCGTCGCTCTGCTAGCGTCCCGGCCACGTGAGCAAAGATCTGTTACGCGAACTGTTCGTCCTCAGCACCCGCGAGACGCTGGCCTCGCAGAAGCCCGATGGCGACCTGGGCACGGGCTCATTCAATCATCTGCCGATCCTGACCTGGGCCGTCTGCTACAGCGAAGCCTTTCCAAGCAACCCGTTCCATCACGACCGCAAGTTACTCGACGCCATCGTTCGCTTCGGCGATTTCAACTGCGCGTCAATGGACGACAATGGCAACTACTCGACCGGCTGGAAAGGATGGGACGAGTGGCGCACGCTGGCGTGGATGGAGGCGACGCAGCGACTCGGCACCGCACTCGATTCCGCCCGGCAGCAGGCGTGGATGCGGAAGTTCATCGGCGCGGCGAAGCATGTGATGACGATCATTCCCGACGAAGACACCTTCGACGGCTTCATCCCGAACCATCCGGTCTGGGACCATGTCCTTCTCTACCGGGTCGGGCAGTTGTTCGGCGTCGAGGAATACAAGCGACACGCCGCCGTGGTGCTCGACCGGGTGATGGACGCGCAGTTGCCCGACGGTTGCTGGCGCGAGGGCGGGACGCACGGCGGCATCGCCGGCACGCCCGTCAACCTCTACAGCCTGGTCAGCGCCAGCGCGATGGACGCCTACCATTCGTTCAGCGGCAACGCACGCGCGGCGGAGGCGGTCGGGAAGGCATGGCGGTGGTTCTACGATTTTCTGCTGCCCGATTTTTCGATGCCGCCCACGCTCGACATCCGCTGCGTGTACAGCCCGGTGGAGGTGTTGCTGCACGTGTTCCCCGCGTTTTTCTTCAACCAGCCCGAAGGTCGTTTCATTGCCCGGCGCGCGCTGCAGCGGTTCAGGGAGAAGTACGAGCGCTCGACGGGGGAGCAACGCAACGCGCTGCATCGCGGCCTGGCGTTCCTGGCGCTGCAGTCCAGCCGCATCCGCGAAGACCTCGCCGAGCACGCGCCGCAATGGCCCGAGTACCATCGCATGGTCTCGGGCGAAGCCGGCATCCGCCGACGCAACGGCTGGACGGTCGTCCTGAGCGGGCTGAGCAACCGGTTCGTCTCGAACGTTGCCCCGCAGGCGTTCTTTGGCCACGAGCGACAGGATTGCGTGTGCGTCTTCCACGAGAAGCTCGGGTTGCTGGCTGGTTCATCGCACTCGAAGATGCAGGAGGAACTCAGCTCATTCGTCTTCTACGAGAACGGTCGCGCGCAGTACCTGCACGATCACGCCTGCCTGAAGGGACCGCCCGCTCTCGACACGTTGTTGCTCCAGTACGGCTCGAACGCCGCCGCCGTCTCGGCCGATACGACGAAGCGCGAGCAATGCGAGACCACGTTTTCGATCCAGGGCGAGCGGGGCCTCCGCACCCAGCGCGGTCCAGGCTACGCGATGAGCGCGATGGGAGCGAAGGCGCACCTGAGCCTGGGGCTGGCGGGCTGCGAGAAGATCACGCTCGGGGGGCGTTCGTGGAGCGTCGAGCGCGGAGCGGAGGAGCGATTGTGCCTGAGCGTGACCGCGGGCGAAGCGTTGGATTTTGGCAAATGGAAGCTCGTGTCGCCCGACGCGCCTTGGGAATTCCGCTGGCCCGTTCGACTTTCCGATCCGTACTCCGTCCTCAGCTACACCGGCGAGCGGCTCGGCATCGCCGAGGTGATTCTCTATTCGGGGGCGCGACCCACGGCGACGTTCCGCTTTGTCGTGCCGTGAGCCTGCCTCCGATTGATGCTGGTGTTTGTAGGGCGCGATGCTTGTCGTGTAGGTATCGCGCCGTGCGGTTCCACCCGCATCATCCCGCGGCGCGATACCCCCGAAACGACACGGGGACATCGCGCCCCACAAGAAAGAACCGCTTACCAATAGCCAATCACCAGTAACCGATCGCTCCACCATCCCCCATGCCCGAACTGCCCGAAGTCGAAATCCTCGTCCGCCACTTGCGACCGCGAGTGGTGGGGAAACGAATCACCGGCGTGCAGATCATGCGTTCACGTTCCGTCTGGAACGCAAGTCCGCGCACGTTCAGCCGGGCGCTTGCGGGGCGACGCATCACCGCGCTGACGCGACAGGCGAAGTTCCTGCGATTCGCGCTCGACGACGGCAACCGCTTCCTGGTTCACCTTGGCATGACCGGCCGGTTGCGAGTCGTTCCACCCGGTGAAGTGACCACGATCTCGAATCATGAGGTCGCTCGCATTCTGCTTGGGACGACTCCACTCTCATTCCACGATCCGCGACGATTCGGGCGGTTGGAACTGGGCGACGCGGCGCTGGCCCGATGCGGCCCTGAGCCGTTTGGCGCTCGCTTCTCGATCGCATACTTCGCCGAAGCGCTGAAGAAGTCCCGTTCGCCAATCAAGCCACGTCTCCTCGATCAACACCTGGTTGCCGGCCTCGGCAACATTTACGCCTGCGAAGCATTGTGGCGGGCGCGAGTCCATCCGCAAGCCCGCTGCAATCGCCTCGACGCGGACCCGGTGCATCGTCTCCACAAGGCGATTCGTTCGACGTTGCGTGACGCGATTCGGTTCGGCGGCGGGCTGCGACTGGATTTCAACGCGACGACAAGCAGCGATGGTCTGTTCTACTACGGCGGCGGTGGTCGGCGCAGTAATCCGTCGGAACATTTCGCTGTCTATGATCGGGAAGGAAAGCCGTGTCGTCGCTGCCGCGCGCGCATTGTTCGCATCCAGCAAGGCGGGCGCAGCACGTATTACTGCCCGGGGTGTCAGAAAGAATAAACCGCTTACTGCGACGGGCTCGCGCCGGCGGGCGTTGCATTCGTGGCGCGCTCGGATGGGGTCGCATCGGGAAGCGTGTTCAAACCTGCCTTTTCGCTGATCTTCGGAGGGGGACGCAGCTTCTTGTCGCGGTTGGGCGTCACCACGGTCTGCGTTTTCGGTTCGGGCAGACGCGACGGGGCATAGTCCTTCGAACCGACTCGGGGGGAAGTGTACCGCGCGGCCCGGCTCACGCCGGTCTTCCCCACGACGGCGTTGGTGGACGACGCGCCAACCTGGGGCAGACCTTCGCGCGACACGGTCGGCTCCGACTTGGACTTGGAAGGCTTGGGGCGCATTCCCATGCCGTCGCCGGGGTAACGCTCGATGTAGTAGCTCTTGGGTTCCTCGGCCCAAGCGAGCGTCGCCGCGAGCGCGATGCAAATGAACGCATACCTCACGCAGCGAATGTACGCGTGGCTTGTGTCGCATGTCGAGCGCGTTATGATGGCGAGGTGCAACGACTTCTCATCACCGGCGCCAACGGCCTGCTCGGCTCGAATCTGGTGCGGTTGGCTGCCGGGCGCTTCGAGACGCTCGGTTTGCACAGCGTGCGTTCCGCGATGCCGGGTGCGACCAAGGTGGACTTGACCGATGCGTCGGCGGCGAGCAATACGGTACGCAACTTTCGTCCTGACGTCCTCATTCATGCCGCCGCGATGACCGGGCCGGTGGACTGCGAGAAACGGCCCGAGGAAGCCATGCGCGTCAACGTGGATGCCACGCGCCAGATCGCGCGTCTCGCGACGGAACTCGGCGCGCGGTTTCTCTTTCTCTCGACGGACCTCGTGTTCGACGGGAACAAAGGGAGCTACCGCGAAGAGGATCCGGTCGGCCCGTTGAGCCACTATGGTCGCACCAAAGTCCTTGCCGAGCAGGCGGCCGCGGAGTGTGCGCCAGGCGCTTTGATCGTGCGCACGTCGTTGATGGTCGGCACCAGCCCGCGTGGGGACCGCAGCGTGAACGAAACAATGAAAGCCGCGCTCGACCGGGGCGAGACGCTGCGGTTGTTCACGGACGAGTATCGTTCGTTGATCGGCGTGACGAATCTCGCCGAGGCGCTCCTGGAACTCGCCGGGCACAGCGAATCCGGCATCCTGCACCTGAGCGGACCCGAGAGGCGTTCCCGATACGAGTGGGGAGTGTTGATTGCGCGGCACTTCGGCTGGGATCTCTCGCGCATTCAGCCAGTGAAGCGTGCCGAGGTGAAGCTCTTCCCGCCGCGACCGCCCGATGTGTCGCTCGACATCGGCAAAGCGCGCCGCGTTCTCAAGACACCCATCCGAACCATTGAGGAGGTGCTGCGTGATCTCGGCCGCTGATCCCCGCGCTGCTGCGCTGGCCCTGCTGCGTCGGTGGGAACAGGGTCGCGCGTGGGCGGATGAAATGTTGCACGCGGAACTCGCGCACACGAAGCTTTCCGCCGCCGACAAGAAGTTGCTGGTGGAGTTGTTTTACGGCGTGATCCGATGGCGCGCACTGTTGGATTGGGTGATCGCCAGCCGCTGCCGCGAGAAAACCTCCACCGGCGACATCGCCCATCTGCTCCGTCTGGGCGTCTATCAGATTCTGCTGCTCGACCGCGTTCCCGACCATGCCGCCGTCCACGAAACCGTCAAGCTCGCGCCCACGACGAAGCGCGGTTTTCCCAACGCCCTGCTGCGGCGGGTGACGCGGGAGAAAGCGCAGATCCAACTGTCGTGGGAGCAACTCGAACGCGACGACCCGGCGACGGCTTTCTCGCATCCGCCATTCCTCGTTGAGCGATGGCGGAAACAGTTTGGCGCGGAGCGCACCGTCGCGTTGCTGGAATGGAACAACCAGCCGCCGCCGATTTTCGCGCGCGTGAACACGCTGCGCGCCACCATCGAACAGTTGCGGGAGGAGCTTCGCCGGGAGGATGTGGTCGTGCGCGACAGCGCCGTGCATCCGCTCTGTCTGGAGATCGAACCGCCCGGCAGCATCGAGCGTCTCGGCTCATTCCAAGCGGGACATTTCTACGTCCAGGACCCGAGCACCCTCCTCGCCGTGGACCTGCTCGATCCCCAGCCCGGCGAGATAATTCTCGACGCCTGCGCAGCCCCGGGCGGCAAGACCACCTACATCGCGCAGAAGATGCAGAACCGCGGCCAGGTCATCGCGGCGGACGCTTCCTCGCGACGCTTGAAACTGGTAACAGAGAACGCGGAACGACTCGGTGTTTCGATTGTAGGCACTCAGCACTCAGCACTCAGCACTCAGCACTCCTTCGATCGTATTCTCGTGGACGCCCCGTGCTCGAACACCGGTGTCCTGCGTCGCCGCGTGGACCTGCGTTGGCGGATCAAGGAAAGCGAGATTGCACGGCTGGCAAAAATGCAGCGTGAGATCCTCGACCGGGTTGCGCCTGCGCTCAAGCCGGGCGGACGCCTGGTGTACAGCACGTGCAGCCTGGAGACGGAAGAGAATGAGCAGGTTGTATCTGCGTTCCTTGAACGTCACGGCGATTTCCACCTCGTGGAGAAGCGCACGATGTTCCCGGCCGAATCGAACATGGATGGCGCATTCGTGGCGGTGCTGGCACGGCACCCTCCCACGCGCCCGCTTTAACGCCAGAGCCAGACCAGCGACTCGGGAAGTATCGCGCCCGCGTGTTTGCCGTCGTGGCCGCCATCGCCGTACTCCAGGCGGTAGTCGTATTCAAAGCCGCGGTTTCTGATCGGCTCTTTGTCCGGAGCCACTGCAGGAAAATGCCCGGGGCTGATGAGGATGCCGATGGTCACCGGCATCTTGCCCTGATGGATCAGGTTGTCGAACACGACCGGGACACGGGATTCACCTTCCTCGTTGACGTAGCTGCCCCCGTCTTGAAAGACCATGACGTTGGCTGGTTTGTCGGGCGTGTACTGCGCAGGAACGCGAACCCAATAGTCCCGCAGCGTGCCCGGAAAGATGCTGCTCCGCCATTCCGACTTGGTGATCGTACCGCGCGACACGCCCGGCTGCCGTTGCGAGTCCGGGCCGAGGACATACGGTCCCGGCTTCGGGTTGGGAATGATAGATCTCTCTGGCATGGCGTGTATCCTTCGATTTGCGGCTCGGACTTTGGCCTTCCCCTTTACTCCAGCACCATCGCTTCGAACTCGTGAACTACCGGCACGGTGGCGGTGACGTGTTCGCCCGTGCGGACAAACGCCAGGGCCGCGCCTGCGCGCAATGTCACGACTCGTGTTACCGGGTGCGCGCAACGCACCGTGATTTTCACGTCATGGGCCGGCACCGCGCCGGTGATGGGCTGCATTTCATAGTTCAGCAAGTGCACAATAGTCCGAGCGGGCTGCTCCTGCCGGCGCAGGATCACCTCCAGCAGATGCGGCGCATGGTCCAACCTGATCGGCGGTTCCGCCAGGTCGCACGCCAGCCGCCGGAAGAGGTCCAGGAACATGTCGGCCCGGCAGGTTGCAAACGACTGGCCGAAGGTGGACGGGAAGTAGATGCAACGTCCAGTCCCCATCGTGTTCTCCACAACAAACGGGTCCTCCGATGGGTGCACGCTGCGCACGAGGTTGCTGACCAGCGGCTTGCTATAGACACCGAGCGTGGTGGCGCCGGCCAATTTCACATGCAATCCGTAGGTCGTGCCCGGCATGAGTTCGTCGCGCAAGCCGGTAAGACAGGGCAGGCTCGCGCGGCGGATGAAGGCGAAGTCGTTGGGATGCGGACCGCGGACCTTGTTGAGGCTCCGTACGCCAAACAATCCGGCCAGCCCGAAATCATTGCGTTGACGCCCCTGTTCGTCGTAGAGCGATGTCTCGAAGTCGGCGATCATGCCACCGCCATTCGACACGTACGCTTCCAGAAGGCGGCATTGCGTGTCCGAGAGACACGCGCAGTTGGGCAGAATCATCAGCCTATAGCGCTGGCATTCGTTGGCCTCGAGCGTCGCTTCGTCAACGATGTCGAAGGGAATCCCGGCGCGCACCAGCATCTCATAGTAACCGAAGAATGCCTCCGTGAAGTTGCCGATGCCGGTGCCTTTGGCGGCTTGCATGCCTGCGATATCGGCGAGGGGGACATCGGTACCGGCGTACCAGTCCGACGTTTGTGTGGAGCAGAGGAGCGCCACTTCTGCGCCCGAACGGGTGTTTTGGAAACGCGCGGCATGCTGTTCGACGAAGCCGCACACTTCGCTCAGGGCCTCGACGCCGGGTTGGCCGAAAGCCGGACTGAAAAAGGCCACGTAAGGCGTGGTACCGATACAGGACTGGTACACGATTCGCCGCACTTCCGGCGCCGTCAGCGCGTAGGCGCGCCACGGCCCTTGTGCCGTGGAGACCGCATTGATCACCGGCTTGCCGCCGCCCTGCGTTTCGAGCAGTTTGGTTTCCGCCCCGGTTTTCCACTGTGACCCGGCAACGCGGCCGTAATAGAACCCGCCTTCCGAAAGGATGGCGTCCATGTGGCGGAGCCAGCCACGGTTGTTCCGACCTGCGGCCGAGCTCGGCTCACCCAGCGGCCCGGCATTGGCATAGTACACCGCGCCGGGGCGGAGCCGGTGGACCAACTGCGCGGCCTCGCGGTAGTAGTCTTCCAAGCTGGCCACGAAGAACTTCACGAGCAGGCGCCAGCCTTCACGGTTGTCCCGGTTCGCCGCAGGCATCTCCCGGCCATGCAGGGCCTGGAATTTTGCCCGGCAGTGAGAACAGTAGCAGCCGTTGCGTCCGAGAAAGGTGACGGGGCCGTCGGAGAAGATGCCGTCAATCTCGTATCGGCAAAGATCCTCGATCACCGTGAAACTCCACTGGTGCCACGGTGAGTTGATGCAAAAGGAGGTGTCGTTCGTGCCATAGAGTCCGACGAGCGGTTTGCCGTCTGCTTGAATCACCTGCCAATCCGGGTGTTCCGCAGCGAAGCCGAGCCGGAACCAGTGGCAATCGGTATAAACCACCACCTTGACTCCGTCGGCGTGCGCCATGGGCAGGTATTCCCCCAGCAGATCCCGGTTTTGCTTCTTCGCGAGACGCGTCCGGTGGAAGAACACCGTCTCGCCGAGGCCGCCCTCCATGCAGTCCTGACATTGGAAATGCACGACATTGGCGTGGAAGTATTTGACCCGGGCATGGTACAGCGCGAGATCAATCGTGCTGAAATCGCACATGTGGCAGTAGTCAAGAATCCGCGCGCCGTTTCGGAGCCAGTTGGTGGTGTTCATCGAACTACGCCCGGTAAGACCGATCAATCTCCCGGCGCGCCAACTCAACCGCGCGGCGCGCTTTGTCGAGATTGCCGTGGACGGTATAGACGTCGCGGATGATGAACTCGACGAACACCCCGCGTGTGGCTTCGAGCGTCTGGCGAATGTGCGCCGACCACGCCGCCTCGTTCAGCGTCACATCCACGCCGAGCAGGTTCGGGTCGGGCTTGCGCGAATAGACGATCTCCGTGCCGCGCAACGCCTCGCCGATCATGCGTTCGTTGCACCAGCGGGAGATGGAAACCTTTTTCAGATGTGGCAGCGTGCGAATCTCGTCCCAGAACGGATGCGCCGGCTCGCAGCAGCCGTAGTAGAGCAGGCCCATCGGCTCGCACACTTCCCGGTAATACGGCAGACAAAACTCCCGGTACATCGCCGGCGAAATGCCGACGGTCTCCTGGCTGTTGCTCGCACCCCAGACCTGCGCCAGCGTTGCCGGGGCGTCCTTTTCGCTGCCCGGAGCCAAGCGCGTGGTAAAATTGTAGCTGGAGCCAAAGCTGGTCTCGTTGCCGTTGTTCACCCGCAGCAATCCTTCCGACTCGGCCCAGCGCATCATGCTCAGGGCGTTGTCGCGAAGATAGGCCATCAGCCGATGCACGGCTTCGGGGCTGTCGTGCATGGCGTAGAAGAACGCCTCCATCCCCATCAGCGGGATGATCCGATGCGTCAACATCGTGTTCCAGGGCATCCAACCGCGCAGTTCGACGCGCAGCAGGTCGCCGAGCAAATCCTCCACGAACTGCTTCCACGCCCGCGTTCGCTCCCGGTCCACGCGGCAGACCGACGGCTTGAGCATCGGGAAATCGCGTTCGAGGTCGTTGATCGGATGCTTGTACCGATAACCCGTCTCGACGCCCTGGCAGTCCTGGACGCGCTGATGTTCAATCGGGAACCCGAACTCGTTGACGTCCACAAACCAATGCACGTCGAACGTGTCCGGAATCACCTTGTCGTCGTCGAGCAACTCGTGGTTGCGGATGTGACGCAGCAGTTGCCGCTCGATGTTTCTGCCCGCTTCCGAGGTGCAACGGAACACGCTCTCCGGCATGAAATCGCGATCAAACGTCCACGTCTCGATGATGACCGGTGGCCGTGCGCCGGGGCGGGCGTCATTCAGGTCGTACCACATCTGTTTGCGTCGAGCTATCACCGGCAACGCCGCGTACTCCGCCTGCCGGGCCGCCAGTTCGCGGAGGTAGGTTCGTTCGGAATCGGGTAGCTGAAATTCCATGGCGGATCCTCGGTTTCCTTTACACACATCTGCTCCACTTGCCAAGCCTGCCACGCTTCTGTCCTGCTAACGTATAAGGAGGAAAGATGTGAGATCAATGCCAAGAATATTGTGGAGATGGTCGTGAATCCGGCTTGTCTTGCGTGCCCGGCACGGCTGTCTTTCATTCGCATTAATCGAGCGCAGCCAATGAAAGTAACGCTGACAAGAAACTGGAAGCGTATGTGAACGGCAAAGTGCAGGACGGTCGTTACACCGACGCCAGCGAAGTGATTCGCGACGCCTTGCGCGCGCTGGCGCAGCGTGATGAACTCGAATCTCCTGCCTTGGAGGACGCTCTGCTTGAAGGAGTTCGCAGCCCGCATCGTCGCTACACCAGGGCCACGCCCAACCGGATTCGGAGAAATGCGCGCCGCCGTGGATGAAGCGGACGATCTCCATTTCGCGGAGCGCGGAACTCGATCTCACCCATCAATATCGCTGATTCCTCGATCAGGATGGTCGAGTCAATCAGGAGTCCCATGGGTTTTGTGGCTTATCCTTTTCCAGCCAACGCCGTTCCTTGTGCAGGTCCCGACGAAACGCATTCGCCTCGTTGCGAGAAAGTCGCGGCAGGCTCCTCAACACTTTCGGCAGGTCTCGCAATCGGAGCGAGGTCTTTACTGGCGCAAGCTCTGCCACGCGTTTGCTTCCGCGCACCACGATGAAATGCTCGCCCCGTTTGGCAACCCGCTCGACCTACTCGGAGAAATGTCGGGCAGCGTCGCTGATGGTGACTTCGTTGATCACGCAACCATCATCGGCGATTCGCGGCGGGAACGCCAAACTTACGGCTTTCCTTCTTGCCTTCACCGGTGGTAATCCGATTCCTGCCTTTGCCGGCGGTGATCTGGCTCTCCGAATACTTCAAATGCGAAGGAACCTGAGGCTTTGCCGCATACTCAGTTCGCTGCTCCTGCTCCACATCGCGAACTTGCCCTGCCTGCGAGGATGCATCGCCGTACTGAGTGATTGAGCTTTCCTAGCCTGAGCCGGATGAATCGTCGGATCGCAGCAAACCAAAGGTTCATTCGCAACCCGGAGCAGGCGCGACGCTGACACCTTTGGCGGCGCTGCGCTGGGCGGCGTCAATGACACCGATGACCCGGCGGGCTTGCTCGGGTTTGACGATCAATTCTTCGCCCATCAAGAGGTGGTCAGCGATGTTGCGATAGTACGGAGTCGCGCCGCCGCTGGGAATCGTGACCTTGATCTTGCTGTCCTGCCGGACACCGCTCCCGTAGCTCACGACCGTGATTTCGTCGCCCCAGTTCGCTTCAATCGCGCCGAGCGTGCCGAGGATGCGCCACTTGGGGCCGCCAATCGCCGCGATGGTTGACGTCAGGTAGGAGGCGGTCACACCGTTCTCGAATCGAATCCACGCCTGGCCGTGGTCTTCGTTCGTCACCATGTGCCATACGCGTTTCTGGAAATCGCCGGTGACCTGCGTGATCTTCGACGGCACGAGCCCCAGAATCCAATCGAGGAAGTGCGCGCCCCAGTCATACATGACGCCGCCACTGATTTTCTTGTCGGAACGCCACCAGAAGCCGGGATGGTTGTAGCCCGCGTTCTGACATTCGATGTGGAAAATCTCGCCGATCAACCCGCGCGCGAGGATGTCTTTGATCGTCAGGTAATCGGCGTCCCAGCGGCGATTGTGGAAGAGGCTCAACATCACCCGCTTCTCGCGCGCCGTGGCGATCATTTCGTTGGCTTCCTCGATGGTGATGCAAAACGGTTTCTCCAGCACGACGTGTTTTCCGGCCCGCAGACACTGGAGCGCGGTCGGCGCGTGAAGATTGTGGGGGAGAATGTCCACGACCAGATCAAGGTCGCGCATCGCCAGCATGTCTTCGAGTTTCGAGAAGTACCCTTCGAGGTTCGGCAGATCTTTCTTTGCTGCCTCGACGCGCGCAGGTACGGCGTCGCACATTGCCACGGCTTTCATGCCGGGCGTGGCGTTGATCGAATCGGCGTGGAATTTCCCCATGTTGAACGCGGGCCCGTAGCCGAGGATGCCGCAACGCGCGGTCCACGTCGGCAACTCCGCGCCGCTGCTCCACGCGATTGCGCGCACGAGCAGCTTCTGAAATTCAGGATGCTGCCAACACTGCCGGGTGTGGCCGTTGGCGAGATAAGCGACCCGTCCCTTGCCGTGGTTGCGGACGTACGCCATCGGCATCTGCTTTCCCTGCCACGTGGTCGTCGCGAGCACGGTGCATTTCGCGGGGTCGTGGTTCTGCAGGTGATACATCTCGTCAAAGACCGACCAATCGGGCATTCGGGTGGTCAGGTAATGATCCTTCTGCGCAACGGTCACCTTGAACTCGTGATGGTGCGGATGCGTCTGGAACTCACCGTTGAGCATCTCGAGGTACGCGCGGTTGCCGCGGAAGCTGTCCGAGGCCGAATGGATGCCCACGAACCCGCCGCCGTTCTTCACGAACTCCAGCAAACCCTTTTCGCGGGCGGGCGTCAGATCGTCCTTGAAGCCGGTGGTGAACACGGCGACCGCGGCGAATCCGCTGCCGGGAAGTCGCGCGAACGCATCGAGGTCGGACGTGCGTTCGATCTCGAACCGGCCGTCGGCTGTGAGGACGGAGGAGAGTTGTTCGCCGGCCCACTCCGTCGGGTGGAAGTCCGGGCCGCCGAATACGTACAGAATCTTGTGCTTCTCTTTCATGGGGCGTGACGCATAGCAGGTCGCCCATGGGAACGCCAGTGAGTTTTACGCGAGCCGCAACAACCGGGTTGCATTGGCGTGAAGTATCTTCTGTTGCACCGATGTCGGCAGCCCGGCTTGGAGCACGTTGTCGAGGAACTCGGCCAGAATCTTCCAATCGGAGAACCCGAAGTCAGATCCGAACAGCACTTTGTTCTCGCCCGCCATCTCGATGAGATACGGCAGGTCGCCGGCTTTCGGGCCGCAGAAACAGACGTGGAGATTCGGCAGGTCTCGGAGAAGCTGGCCGGCAGGGTACACGTAGTCTCCGAGGCCGCCGTGACCCAGGACAATCTTCGCCTCCGGCACCCAGCGCGCCAGCGCGGCGATCTGGAACGTCGTCGCGTACGGCGGTGTGCCGTCGTGAAACAGCACCGGCACGTCGTGACGCGCGGCGCAACGGAGAATCTCGATCATGGTATCGCGCGCCATCGAAGGGGCGAACGCCTGCAGCCAGTTGTGGAACTTGACGCCGCGGAACAGCGGGTTCGAGAGACAACGCTCCAGCTCCTCAACCGCGGGCCTGCCGATCTTGGGATCCACGGTGGCGAAGGGGATGAGCCGTTTCGGATGTTTGGTTGCGTAGGCTGCGAGCTTGTCGTTCTCGGCGGGACAGTTCCCGTAGAAACCCATCATCGTGAAAATGCAGGCCGTCTCCACGCCGCACCGATCCATGCCGGCCAGAAACTCCTGCTCGGTCAGCAGCGGCGAATCAAACCAGTGCGTCTGCAAGTGCGTGTGGAAATCGATGATCTTCATGGCAGGCGGAATATTCGTCGTGCGTTCTCTCGCAGCACCGCACGCAACTGCTGGTCGGTCAACTCAACCCGCTCCAGACACCGCAATGCAACGGCGTAACGGTTCCTCGGCTCGGCACCGCCGAACAACACACGCTCTGCGCCGCGCTCGCGGATAATCTGTCCGATGGCACTGCTCCACATCATCGAGGCATCGAGGTAGAGATTGGGCACGTCGGCGAAGACGCCCGGCAACTCGAACCACATGTCGGTAAATCCTCCGAAGCCGGCGAGGAAGTTGACCTGGGGATATTTCCGCGCGACTTCGCCGACTGCGAGGATGTCCGATTGGACGTACGAGCCCGTGTGAAACATCACCGGCCAGCGTGCCACCACAGCGAAATCGAGCAACGGGCGCACATGATCGTCGGTCGGCATGAATCCCTGCCGGGATGGATGCAGGAACAACCCGACCGCGCCGAGGTCATGACATCGCTTCAACTCGTCGATCGCGACCGCGCCGTACCACGGATTGGCCGTGACCCATCCGCGGATGCGCTTGGGCGCTTTCAGGACGCGATCATTGCCCCGCGCGTTGTACACCGCGAGCTCGGCGCCCATCGGCCGCGCGACCGCGAGTTCGATGCCGTGCGCATCCATGCGATGCAGCAACTCGCTGGCATCGAGCCGGAGGTGATACTCCTCGCCGAGCAACGCATGCGCATCAATGGGAGCGACTGGCACTTTCATTTCTGTGACCGTGTTTGTAGGGCCTGCTGGATCACGAACTCCAGCCCGGCCATCGTATCCTCGTAGTTAGTGTTGTGCCCTCCTTCTTCGCGATACAGCAACAACACTCTTGCACTCCGTTCCTGTAACGCTTTCGCCAGACGCAACACGCTTTGGGGTGGCACCGACTCGTCCTTTCCGCCGGCGCAAATCGCGACCGGCATCGTGAATCTCTCCGGCCAGAACTCGGCGCTCCGCTTCCGGTATTCGTCCGCCCGTTCGGTCTTGGTGCCGCCAAACGACGCGGCGATGGCATCCTGAAAGTTCTGGTACTCGACGTGGTTGGCGGTGCCGTTCTGACTGGCCACGCCCGCGACGAGATCAGGATGCAGCGCGGCGAAGGTGAGAACCGACGAACCACCCATCGAGCCGCCGGTGAGGAACACCTTGCCAATTTCGTATTTCCTGCGCAGATCGCCGATGATCTGGATGAGATCGGCTTCCGCTTTCGGCCCCATCCAGGAAGTCGTGGCGCGGTAGTCCGGCGAGATGAAGATCATCTCGTACCTGGCGGCTGCATCCCGGGCGGCCTTGCACTCACCGCGTGATTCGACAACATACTGTTGGCGATCGGCGCCGTGCCCGTGCAGCGCAATCAGCACGTCGTGCTGTTTCCTTGCATCGAAATCGGCGGGCAACATCTCGATGTAGCGTTGCTCCGTGCCGTCCACCGCCGCGAGGAAGACAACCTCGGTCGGCCCACTGAGCTTTCCCGCTGACGATAACGACTGAAGTGACATACGACCCAGCGCGAGGAGCGACGCGCGCTTCACGCGATGTACTCCGCACCCACTCGGACTTCCGATGCGCCCGCAGGCAGAACGATCTGCGCCACCGGGCGTCCATGGCATCGGGCTGTCTCCCAACGAAGAGGTGTTCCGTTTGCCGTGACGCTCCGAAGCGATTTGCCGTTCATTTGTAGCGGCAGAACCACGCTGAGTCCGTCGCAACGCGGACCCGAGAGCAGAAACCGCAGTTGGGTTTCGTCCCACGCATGCTCGCTCATCCGCCACGACGAGCGCGCGCGCCAGAAGTCGTGCCAGTGGTCGAGCGACCAGATTGGCAGGCTCAGCCCATGAGCGCGCCGCATGAGCGCTCGGCCATGCTCGCCGGAGAACTTGACGTAGTTGCAGGGATGAAAGTTTGCGCAGATCGGCGAGTGGTAGAATCGCACCGCGTCGTCGAGCATCCGCTCTGCGACCTGATCGAACTCCCCGGGCGTGTACTTGAGCGAGTACTCCTTCAACGGGTGCGCTGCGAGATCGTCGTTGATGTGCGTCGGCTGTTGGAACACGTCAATCAACCTCCCGTCCTCGCGCACGTATCGCAACGGCACAGCGGCGTGGATGTTCACGTACGGGCCGTGTTCGGACGAAAGCCCGTAGAGTGTGGCAGTGGTGTTGCCGTCCATGCCGACGCCGAGCCGTTCCCACAACTCCGGCAGTTCGAGATAGCCCGGCCACATGTAGCAGTGGTTGCGCAGCGTGCGCACCGGCCACTGGAATCTGTCGTGAAAGGATCGCGCTTGTTGCTCGGCGCGCGCAAGCTGGGCGGCAGGCGGTTGGCCGGCCGTCGGCACGAGATCGGGGTGCACGGAGATGGTGTGGCCACGCCGCGTGTATTCCTCGATCAAAGCGCGCGTGATCGAAGTGCCCTCCGGGACAACATAGAGGCTCATCGCGCCGCCGACGGATTCGAGGTCGCGCATCTGCTGGTCGTTCGCCTCCTGCGTGCCGCCGTCCTCGTCGCCCGAGAACAGCACAATCGCCGGGCGCGCGTCCGGGAGGTGCCAGAGTCGCGGCACGGGTGCGCGACGTGCAAGCAACCGCTCGACCATCCCGCACAACACCAGCGCGTGCAGGTCCGCCGTGGGACGCCAGAAGGTGTCGGCGGGCGGATTGGGATATTGCAGGAACGTCGCCCGCGGCGTGCGCAGGCCCGGCGGGAGTGTGTTGGCGCGCTTCGGATCACCCTGCCGCAGCCGTGCGATGCACTCGGCGGGGTCGTAGGCGAACACCACGAGTCGTCCTGTGCCCGCCTCGCACTCGCTGATGGCGACGGTTTCCACCGCCTGTTGCGTCAGATCGGTGAGGTAGCCAACCACGTTCGGTCCCGGCTTGGGCGCGTACCAGTGCGCGGGGCCGAGCGTCCAGAGCGACTCGCCGCGCACCGCCGGACACACCGCTTGGGTCAGTCGCAGCCGGGTGGGCATGTCGGTTTCGCGCGAACGTTCGAGTCCGGCAAGGCGGAGAAGTGACCCGCCCGGCTGGATGGCGATTACGTTGCCGCCGGCTTTCAGGAACGATTCCGCCGATGATGCTTCGGCGCCGCGCGGCAATAACAGCAGATCGCGCTGCGGGTCGGCGACGGTGCCGCGTTCTGCAAAACAAATACCGAACGCGGTGAGGATTTCCTGTAGATACGGCGAGGAATCCGCGGGGATGGATGGGGCAATGATGATTTTCATCTTCTTAATCTTGCGGGATGTCGCCGCCACGCGCTCGTTCGGAGTACACGCTTCAGCGTGCATTGGTTTCCCTCGCCGGACAAGCTGAAGCTTGTACTCCAAACGCTACTGAACGCGGCGTGGCAGTGATTCATTTCACTCGCGTCAGCTTCCACACATCCGGTGTCATGTTGTTGCCGGCGACCATCCAGAGGGCATTGTCGTGGACGAACACACTCGCGGCGTGACGCGGCGGCCATGGAGTACCGGGCACTTCCGTCCAATTCACTCCGTCTGCGGAGTGCCACACGTCATTCCTGTTGCCCCCGTCGCGATGGTAGCCTTCGAGCACCCACATGCGGTCGTCGAAGACGGCCACGTCGTGATACTGCCGTGGCTTCCACGGTGTGGTGGCGGCAACACGCTCCCATTTCACACCGTCGGCAGAACTCCACACATCGTTGTAGAAGATCCGGTCCGGCTTCTGCGGCGTGTCATAGGTGCCGCCGCCGAGAATCCAGATGCGTCCTTTCAGGACGGCGCTCCCGCCGATCATCCCTCGCGGTGCCCACGGCAGCTTGTCGGCGACCTTCGTCCACTTCACGCCATCCGCCGAGTTCCACACGTCGCTGTAGAAGATCTCGTCGGCCGGCGCGAACTGCGGGAGTGTCTGCCCGCCGATGACCCAGATCGTGCCCTTGAACGCCACTGTGTAGTGCAACACGCGCGTCCCCCACGGGACGTTGGTGTGGACCGCCGTCCAGTTCACGCCATCGCTGCTGTTCCAGACATCGTTCTGATAATGCCCTTGGTTTCCATCGCCGCCCACGATCCACATCTTGCGTTGATGCACGACGTAGCCGGCAGTGTGCCGTCCTTCCCACGGCGCTTGTTTGATTTCGAGCTTCCAGTCGCGTCCGTCCGCGGATGACCACACCTCGCTGTTGCAGATTTTCGGGAAATGCACCTTGTCGCCCGGGTTCCAGCCGCCGAGCAGCCACATGCGGTTGTTGAACGTCAACGCTCCCGCGCCGTCGCGCGGCGCGAACGCAGCTTGTTCCGTCACTCGTGTCCATTGATATTGTGTCATTGGGGGGGCTTCCTTTGCTTGCGTTGGATCCGCTCCTTCTGTGTTTGTCGTGGTGAACGGGCCACCGGCGAGAGTCACCAAGAGACCGCCGAGGACGCGAAGGCGGAGTGGAATCATGCGCCGGTGCTGTCCATGGGGTCCCGGACTTCGAGAAAACGAAATCGGTGGAAGTCGGTGTCGCGCGAGTAGATGGTGCGGATCCCGTGCTCTCGCATCAGGACGGCGATCTGAAGATCGGTGATCAGGTTGCCGGTCAGTTGCGGCGCCTCCTGCAACACCTCCGCGCACACCCGTGCGTGCCGTTCGGTTTCGGTGAGAATGCCCAGGCTGGGCGTGGCAATCAATGCTTCCACGAACTGCCACGCGCGCGGGGTATCCCAGGGATTGGGCAGAACGCGCGGATGCGTCGTCACGCGGACGAACCCGTAGAGGATGCCCCAGGTCACGTACCAGGCGGAGGCTTGCGCGCGCCATTGGTCGAGCAACGCCCGACAGCGGCTGTGCTCGGGACAACTCGTGTTCGCAGCATACACCAGGACGTTCATGTCCACGACGAACATCAGCGGCCCTCCATGAAGTTTTCAAGCGCCTCCCGATTGGCGAGGTTCACTCGCGGGACGCCTCCCGCGAACGTCGGCAGCGGCGGCAACTCGGCGCGCGGTTTGCGTTGCGACAGCATGGATCGCAGGGCCGATTCGAGTAGTTCGGACATGGTGCGTCCCTGCCGTGCGGCTTCCTGCTTCAACCGCGCCATCAACTTGTCGTCAATACTTAAGGTGGTCTTCATGTGGAAAACCATACGGAGCTGCTGGGATTATGTCAACGGCGTCCAATTATCCCTGTTTCTCGAAGGAAAAGTCGAAAGCGCCGGGTCTCTGCCCCTTCAATCGTTGCCTGTCCGGACGAAAGTTCGGAACCCGCAACGGCTTCGAGCCCTGGGCGATGGACTCGGCGGCGAGGATGGAGGGTGCGGCCACGTCCATTGCTTTGTACACGTCGAAATCCAACGGCTGGATGCCGAGGACAGCATCGCGAAAATGGGCGTGGACGTGATAGTCGAGTCCGCCATGGCCCGACTCGCGCGCTTCGGGCGGATCGCTCACTCGCTCCATTGTCCAATCCATGTCGGTCTTGTCGGGGTTGCCGGAGTTCGCGAGCCACAGCTTCGGCTTGTCGTGCGGGGAGCGTTTCCATTCGACGCTGCCTTTCGTCCCGATGATCTGTTGCCAGTGTGCTTCCGTGTGCGGATGAGGCTGCGAGAAACTCGCCATCATGCGGAGCACGGCTCCTTTCGCCGTTTTCATGAGCGCCACCTGCATGTCGGGCGAGGCCAGTTCGGGATGCGCGGTGCTTGGCGCATCGGTGCTCATCCCGACGACCTCGACCACGCGGTCGTCCAGCACCTTCAAGATCGGGCTGAGGTCGTGGACGATGTAATGGATGGGTGGCATCCGCGAAAGCCAGGTGGCGATCGCTTCGGGATGCGATTGCCGCTCCTTGATATGGATGAACGCACCCGTGCCCGGATCTCGGAACATGTAGTCCGGGATGTAGTGCAGGTATTGACCTTCCGCGTACGTGATCGTGCCGAGCGCGCCTTCCGCGACGAGTTTGCGCCAAGCCTGGACGAAACCAGCGTACCGAAGCTGCTCGGCGAGTTGATACACCAGACCGCTCCGTTCCTGGGCGAGAACAATCCGCCAGCAATCCTCGATCGAATGTGCGGCGGGCACCTCGCTGTTGACGTGCTTGCCGGCTTCGAGCGCCATCGCGGCCATCGCGCCCTGTTCCTTGCAACGGACCGTCAGCATCACGGCGTCCATGTCGGGGTCGGCGAGGAATTTGTCGTAGTCAGCATAGATTCGGACTCCATCCGGGCGGCGCAGTCTCTCGCGGCCGGCTTGGTGTAGTGCGGTGACCGAATCGCACAGCGCCACGACGCGGAAGCCTTTGACGCGCTGGAGCAGGAGCAGCATGTACAACCCGCGATGGCCGAGGCCGGCAAGTCCGATTCGGATTTCGTTCATGGCATTCTTCGCATGAGGAGATGAGACGTTTCGGCAGAACGATCACAGCCAATAGCCTGATCGCTCTCGACAACCTCGTAATGGTAGAAGGCGTAGTTTCCAAGCGGGCCGCCGTATTTGTCTGCAGGCCGGTCGCGTTTGAGCGCCTTCGATGGCGACCGGGCATTGCCGTGCTGGGCTCTTCTCATGGCTCGGATCGTAACCGGCCGGCGCGAAGATCGCACCCTCTTGTTTCGATTCGAAATTCATGGCGATAGCATCACCGCTTTGCCCATGCGGCTCGACTTTCGAATCGCCTCGGCCAGGGCGATTGCCGCCAGGCCGTCTTCGGCGGTGCAGAGCGGCTTTGCCCTGTTGCGGATGCAATCGTGGAAGTGTTCGAGCTCGATTCGATATGCCTCGCCATTACAGCCCCAATCGCCTTCCCATTCCCATTCCCGGGTGGGTTTGCCCGACTGATCCTTGCTGAGGTAGAGCGACAACACCTTCCGGCCGTCCGGACCCGGGAAATGCAGCGAGCCTTTCGGGCCGATCACGTCAGTCGTCGGACGCACGGGGCGTCCCACGCAGAGCGGGGTCCAGCCGAAGCCTTTCGCGGCCCAGGATTCGGACCAGACCGCTTGGTCGCCCGACGCGAAGGCGATGATGGCGGCGAGCGTGTCGTCGGCAGTGGTGCCATCCGGTTTGAAGCGCGCCATGGTAGCGTACACTTTCTGCGCGGGGCCGAATACCCAGTTCACAAAATCGAGCCAGTGCGTGTGCTCGAGGAGAACACCCCCTCCGAGTTTGGCATCGTGAATGGCCGGGCTCAGCGATCCTCGGCACAACGCCCACACATCGCGGAAGAACACGGGGCGCCCGATACGTCCGCTCTGGATTTGACGGCGAAGATTCAACGCATCGCGCGAATGCCGCATGGGATATCCCAGCAGGAAGACGCGCCCGGACCGTCGCACCTCCCTGCAGATCGCGCGGCATTGCGTGGTCGTCATCGCCAGCGGTTTCTCGCAGAACACATGCTTGCCCGCGCGTAACGCGGCGATGGAAATCACGGCGTGACACGCGGGCGGGGTCAGCACCAGCACCGCGTCAACCTCGCGGTCCGCGAGGAGTTCCTGGTAGCGGATCGTCCAGCGGGGAATGTTGAACTCCGTGGCCCGTCGTTTGGCCGCCGCCTCGATGACGTCGGCCACGCCGACGACCTCGAAATGCGGCGAGGCGCGCAGGTTTTTCAAATGCCCGGCCGAGATATTGCCGCACCCGATGACAGCCAACCGCAGTTTGTTCATGATCCTGTTCTCCTTCAATATCCCCAGATGGGCCGCGAATCGTTATAGAAGGAAGTCACTGACAGATCCAGCCGATACCATCCCTTGGAGGTATCGTGGGGACAACACGGCGTGTAGGGAAGAAACTCGAGGTGCCCGTCCACGAAGAAGAAATTCAATCCCATCCCCTCGTGGCGCATTTCCCGGCCTGCGGGCCCGGCGCAGCATTCCCCACCGGCGGTGATGTCCCAACCCGCGGTGACGTATTGCTGGCCGTTGAAGGCCGGGTGTAGGTCGGACACCAAGAACGACTCGTGGGGGTGGGTGACCTCCCGGAGGCTGTGCCAGGGACCGCCGTTGGTCGTGCCGTAGTTTCCCACAAAGAAGTAATTGGCGCCGTAATAGATGTCGCCCCAGGCCGGAGACGCGCCCGGGCTCCTTCCCTTGTAGCCCGGGCAGCCGATGGCTGCGTTGTTTTGTGGCACGGCCAGCGTCGGCGAAGAGTAATAGATGGAATTGGATGCAAGGGGGTTGCGGTTTCCAAGATACGGCTGGATCGAGTAAATCCAGCCGTTGTCAGAAAGATGAGCATAGTCGAGCCAGCCATCGTGCTCGTCCGCCTGGATGAGAAGTGCGACCCCGACCTGCCGCAAGCTCGAGACGCAAGTGGTGCGCTTGGCCGTGGCCTTGGCACGTTGCAGCGCGGGCAAAAGAAGGGCAGCAAGCACGCTGATGATGGCGATGACAACCAGCAACTCGATGAGGGTAAATGCGGTCCGCAGCCGCTCGTTTGGATCCCATCGCCTCATGAGCGGAATTACTTCCGTCGGAACAGCAGGCCGCCCAGCGCAAGCAGCAAGAAGCTGCTCGGCTCCGGCACCACCTGGATATCGTCCCAGACGACTGCAGTGAACGGGAGTGGCGATGGATTGAAATCCTGAAGCCAGAGACCGCCGTTGGTTCGGATGGAATTGATGTCCCACGCGCCGGGATGATAGGTCAGGTATGTGCCCAGATACGAAAGTGGCCCGCCGCCGGTCACGTCCTGTGCGAACGCGGCGAATGTGTTATTCGTGAAATCAAACAACATTCCAAGTCGGTACACCCTGTTGGTGTCATAAGCCACACCAGTGTCTGTAACAGCGAGTGAGGTGCCGACATCTTTGCCGAACACCTCGAAATTACCATTCGCTCCCATGCCAAGACCCGCCGGTGTGTTAACCCCTGCCGGGATATCCCAGAGATAAAGGAT
Organism: uncultured Verrucomicrobiota bacterium; assembly: GCA_964582645.1. Lineage (GTDB taxonomy): Bacteria > Verrucomicrobiota > Verrucomicrobiia > Palsa-1439 > CAZOTB01 > CAZOTB01. The sequence goes on from CAZOTB010000083.1 coordinate 21,864, forward strand.
CGAACGTCCAAATCCCTTGGGGCGACTCATCAGCCAGGAAACGTAGGTGGAATTGGTGTTCACCAGGTTCGGGATGATGGAATTGCTCCAACTGCGTCGCTCCGTATCGATTAGCATCCACAACGATTGCGTGCCTTCCAGCACGGCGGACCCGTAGGCTTCCCCGAAGCCATACGGCGTTACCACCCCGTTGCCATTGCCGGTCCAGCCATCCACACCGGTCACAACCGTGTTGGAACTGTACGTGGGCGGTTCGAAGCCGCTGAAGATGGCGCCTTGAACGGGACTCGAAACCGCCCATGTGATGGCAGCGAACCCCAGAACGAGCCGAACCGTGGAAATCCTGAATCTGTGAGATGAATTGCATTCCATAGTGAGCCTTTCTTTGTTCTTTGCGAGCCCAAAACGGATCGAACCTAGCGGTATGATTGCTTTGGAACAACGAGTTTGTTATGCAACGTTGCATGAAGACGGCTGGACACGTCAGCCTGCAACAGATCGCCGCCGAAGCCGGCGTCAGCCGCGCCACCGCCTCGCGGGCGTTGCGCGACCACCCTGGCCTGCCGGTCGAAACCCGCCAGCGCGTCCAAGCCATCGGTCGTCGGCTGGGACACACGGTCAACCCGGTCATTTCGACCCTGATGACCCACGTGCGCGCCGCCGGGAGTGGAAAACAACTGGGCACGCTCGCCTACCTGACCGCGTGGCCCGTCAAAGACGCATGGAAGAAGTTCGACACCGACCACAAGTACTTCCGCGGAGCATCGGAACGGGCGGTCCAATCGGGCTACCGGCTGGAGGAAGCCTGGTTACGAGAACCGGGAATGACGGCGCGCCGCATGAGCGAGATTCTGCACACGCGAGGCATCCATGGCGTGATCGTTGCGCCGTTGCCGTTCCCGCCCGTGCGCGGACATCTTTCGCTGAATTGGTCGCGCTTCGCCGCCGTCGCGCTTGGTTACTCGGTGTGGAGACCCAACCTCGACCGGGTCGCCAGCCACTATTCCAATAATCTGGTTCATGTCGTCCACCAACTTCGTCGGCTCGGATACCATCGGATCGGCTTCGCCTTGCAGGAAGGACTGGACGAACGAACCGATCGCAACATGATTTCGAGCTTCCGGTTCCTTCAGCAAGGGATGGGGGCGGCGAATCGGGTCCCGGTAAGGGTGATTCAGGCACGGGGCGAACGGGAGTTTACACGATGGATTCAAGATCATCGCCCGGATGTCGTGATCTCGTTTGGCGGACCCGTCCTTGGGTGGATGCGTGAGCTTGGGCTGCGGATTCCCGAACGGGTTGGTTTTGTGGACCTCGATTTGTCCGACACGACCGGCGCGTGCGCGGGAATTGACCAACACTCCGAAGCGCTCGCGGCGACGGCCGTGGACCTCTTGGTGGCACAACTCCATCGCAACGAACTAGGCGTTCCTACCCTTCCAAAGCTGATGTTGATCGAGGGGACATGGATCCCCGGCGCGACCGTCCGACCCCAGAAGCCATGAACGCCATGCAAAAGTACGATCACTACTCTTTCGGCGCGTACAGGAACGGACGGCGGAACATGCCGCCCATGTGATGCGGGTTGTTGATGCGAATCGCGATTGTGTTCTTGCCCTCCTGCACCTTGCCGGTCAAGTCCACGTCCCATTCGAATGCGTAGTCGTTCAACCACCACATCGCGTTCTGCGGGCGGTAGGCGACCAGGTAGCCGTTGCAGTAGAGCCAGCACTCGTTGAACAGGCCGGGAAAACGAATCCGCACCTTGCCCCTGGCCGCGCCGCCGCCGATATCCACGTCGGTGCGATACCAGGCGAAGCCGTTGTAGTAGTTCCAGTCGGGATAGAGAACGCCCTGCGCCTGTGCGTAGAGATCGGTGCGAAGGATTTCCCAACGGCTGCCGCAGTACATATGGCTCTCGACGCTGCCCTTGTTCTTCAGTGAGTTCCATTCGCTGAGGTCAACGGGATCGGCGGCCCAGCGTTGGACGATGCCGGTATCGTTCGGGTCGCGACGAAACGCCCATTCGAGCGGCAGTTTCTGGATCAACGTCCCCTTCGTGCCGTCGGTGAACGCCAGCAGGTCGCGGTATTGTTTCACCTCGCCCGGCCACCACGCGGGGCCACCGGCTTCGGTTTCTTCGGCGACACCGATGACGCGCGTGGTGAAGGTCGTGTTCATCGCGGCCAGTTCCTTGCGCGCGGCGAGACCTTTCTCGCCGGCCGCGACGGCGGCTTTGTAGTCGCACTCGGTCGCGGCGGCATTGACCATCGCCATGTAGTTGTCGAGCACGCCGAAGCTGAGCCGGGTGAACTTGATGCGTTCCGCGATCGTTACATCGCTGCCCGCCAGCTTGCCGGCGGCTTCGATGTGCTTCCGCAGTTCCTTGATCAACTGCGGTGTGTAAATCGCGGGGGCGACAAAATACTCGTGCTCCGTGATGATCGTGTCGTTCCACGCCTTGAAGATCGCGCCCCAGTACGCGGCCATCGGTTGCGCGGCGGGACCGTAGAACTTCTCGTAGAACTCCGCCAGCATCGCGTCCATGTCGGCGTCGGGATTCCACATGAGCTGGGCCCGCATGAAGAGATTCAGGAACACGGTCGCCATCGCGCCCCGGCTCTCGGTGGCGACGCCGAGGATGCCGGCTTTCCGGTAGTGCTTCATGTTGTCGCGGATCGTCGCGAACGACGGGTTCGGGATGTCGCGCCAGACGAGCATGCCCTGATCGTAATCGTAAATCGCCACGCGCCCCTGCATCACCTCGGCCCAGCGATACAGCATGTCGCGATACTCCTGTTGCGGCGGCGAACGCGGGTCGTCCATGCCGTGGTTCGGATCAATGTCAATCGGCGCGAGGTAGGTGATCAGCGGTTTGGCGGCGATGATGTTCCGTTGCGGCGGGATGGTGATGTTCGAGTACGCGAGAAACCCGAGCTTGGTGGGGCTGTTCGGGTACTGCTTCATCAGAATCTCGGCGACGCGGTTGTAGAACGTCATGAATCCGTCCGTGAGCGCCGGCTGGATGAAGTACTTGTCGAACAATCCCGCCTGCAACTCCTTGTCCTTCGCCGAGTCGGATTTATAGACGCCGTCCTCCATCCCGAGCGAGATCGAAGGCACGCCCTTGGCAAACTCGGGCGCGATCTTCGCGGCGACGTGCGCGGCAGTGGCTTCCTCGGCGATGGGAATATCCATGATGGTCTTGCCGGGCGGGATGAGTTCCTTGGTGTACGCGCCGATGGCGTGGCCGCAGTGGACGTTCACGTTGTTCATGAAGTTGCGGTGCTTGAACTCCTCGCGTCCCGCCTGTTCGCCATTCCACGCGATCCAGTAGTTGCGGATCTCGAACGGCGGCGCGTAAGCGTAATCGAGTTTGCCGAGTTTCAGCGTGGGCTGTTGCGGAATGCACTCGCCGAAGTCGGACGGCAGGTACCACCGGCAACCCCACCGACGCAGCAACTCGGCCACGGCGAAATAGTGACAATCGTCGTTCGTGCCTGCGAGATAGACACGATTGCCATCGCGACGCAGCACGATGGCGTCGGCTTGCAACACCGGCTCCTTCTTCGCGACTTTCGCCAATTCCTTCTTGAGCCCGGGCTCTGCCGCGAGCGCCTCCTGGCCGATAAACAGCAACGGTTTCTTTGTCTTGAGCGCGGTGGCGATGCCATCCGCTGTGTTCGCGACCGGCAGTTTCGCTCCGCTCATCTTCTCGATGTAGAGCGCAAGATCAGCCGCCGCGCGCTTCTCCCATTCTCCCGCCTGTGGCGACACGACGATGGTCGCTTCGCTTGTACTCTTGTCGGCGATAAGGAGATCTTCGGCCAGGACGATGGAGCCGCTCATGAGTGCTGTGGTTGCCGTGATGACAAATACAAGGTTTTTCAGTTTCATAAAGTGCTTCGATGGTCGGGCAAGCGAGATCGTGAATGGGATCGCGTGTCCCGCGCTCTCAGCATGTAGGAACCCGGTCCGACTCTTCGTCGGACTGGGATGAAGGCTCCGCTCCAGCTCCCATAAATGCGCGGATGGATGCGTAGCAGAGCGAAATCAGAAAGAAGTTATCCACGGGGTCGGCTTGGGGTCGGAGCGAGATCAGGGCTCCTTGCGCCTGGTTCGCAGCGAGCTTCTCGCCCGAGGCGTACAGTCGGCTTCGATAAGCGCGAAGCTGCGATTCGAGTTGCTCGATCCTTGCCGGGATAAAGATCTTCTGCGCCATATCGCTCGCCAGTGACACGACGACTTTTTCAAACACCTTCATCAAAGCCTTGTCCGGCTTGCGTCCCGGTACCAACTGCGAGAACTCGGGCGACTCAGCCTTCAGGCGCTCCTCGAACACGGGAATCCACGGTTCGACTTCCTCGTCCGACAACAACAACTCCTCGGCGTCGTCCCGTTCCAGCAAACGGGTCGAGTCCCGCTCCAGGTTCCAGCATTCGGCTTCCATCGGGCTTCGCATTTCCGGATGCGCTTTGAGGAACGACTCCAACTGCTTCAGCTTCTGCGGGTCGGCCGTCAGCGCCGCCAGAAAGTTGTCCACATCATCCAACTTCATACTGCGAAGCTGATCCAGGTTCACGCCCATCTCGCCGAGTAGGCCGACCTTCTCGCTCTCGCGCTGTTGCTCCCACTCGTTCAATCCGAGACTGAACATCTCGAACAGAAACGGGTTGCTCTCCTTGGGTGATTCCACTGTCCAATAGGCACAGTCCTGAATCATCCACCCATCGAGCAGCCTCCCCGCCGTCACGTAGCCGGGCAGCAACAGGAGCAACCGCATCGCCAGCGAACGCCGCACGTGCTCGGTGGCCAGGAACAGGATCGCCTTGCGCAGCGTCTGGATCGCGGCATCGTTCGAGGCCGTGCGCGAGGGGTAACCCACCTTCGAGAACGCGCGCTGAATATCCGCCGCGTGGAACCGCAGCGGCGCGAAGGCCTCCTCGGAAAACAACCGCCGCGCGCGTTCGATAAGGGCCGTATCATCCTTTGCCAACTCCTCGAACTCCGCGCGGTGCGCCTCCAACGCATGACCTGCGGCTTCGATTTCATCGCCGTGCGCGGCGTACTCCGAGATCAGCTCCGTTTGCGCCAGCAGCTCCATGAACTCGCCTCGTTTGTCCGCCGGCATCTGCCTGGCGACGCGCCGCATGAGAGGGCGGAGCCGGGCGAGGTCCGATGCGTCAAAGGTGCCATCGCCGTCAAAACCGCCGGCCTCTTCGGACGACTTCTTCCGCGCCTCAAGAGCGCGCTGTTCGTCCTCGGCCATGTGACAACGCTTGTATTTCTTCCCGCTGCCACAATGGCAGGGATCGTTGCGGCCGAGTCTGGATGCCCTCATGTGTCCCGACGAGTTATGGAGATTCCGCGGGCTGTTGTGAAGGAAAAATCACGCAAGGCCATCAGATCGCTACGGAAAAATGGCTCTTCACCATTTCCAGTGGGTCAAAGACCAGGCTCCGCCAGTTTGACAATGTTAGAGTCTTTCGTCGTGACATCTAACAGAATGGAGTAGATGTGGACGGAAGCTCAAGCCGCCAGCCCGGATCTTTCACACGTTCTCGGACGCTCAGACCGTGCGCTCTCCTTCACACCCCACTTCAGTGGGGTGTGAAGGAGAATTCGGCGACAACGTGCGGCCTGATTGTGAAATATCCGGGCTAGTGCTTGCTCGCAACCGGTCAACGGCTGGCGGATCAGATGCACCGTCGCGCT
>CAZOTB010000084.1:0-27369 GCA_964582645.1 uncultured Verrucomicrobiota bacterium
TGCCGCCAGAGATTTCGGTGCCGCCGGAGTAGTTGATGATCGGCAGCTTCCCGCCACCGCCCACGCGGAACAGCCAGAGCCAGGGGTCGGGATTCCACGGCTCGCCTGTCGAACCGAACTTCCGCAATGAGGAGACGTCGTGCTTGCGGACCGGCTCGTCGCCGTGCCGCAAGAGCGCCCGGATCAACGTCGGCGACACACCGAGCGCGGTGACCCTGTGTCGCTCGACCAACGCCCACAGCCGGTCGGGCCCGGGATAATCGGGCGCGCCGTCATAGACCATCATCGTCGCGCCGAGCACGAGCGTGCCGAATACCAGCCACGGCCCCATCATCCAGCCGATGTCAGTCATCCAGTACAACACTTCATCGCGATGGAGATCGAGTCCGTGCAACATGTCCTGCGCACCCTTGAGCGGGAAACCGCAATGGGTGTGGACGGTACCCTTGGGTTTGCCCGTCGTGCCCGATGTGTAAATGATCATCAAGGGATCTTCCGCGCTCGTGCGTTCTGTCTCCGCCTGGTCGGACGCATCCGCCCACGGCGTCTTGCCGCCAAACGGAACGACGATCAGGTGCTTGAGCGTCGGAATCTTCGCCACGGCCTCGTCGGCAATCGGCTTCATCTTCACGAACTGTCCGCGCCGTTGCACGCCGTCGGCGCAAAACAACGCCTTCGCTTCGGCGTCCACGAGCCGGGTGACGATCGCCTCCGCGCCGTACCCCGAGAACAGCGGCAGGAATATCCCGCCGATCTTGATGATGGCGAGCATGGCGACGACGCACTCGGGATTCATCGGCATGAACACGCCCACCGCGTCGCCTTTGCCGAGCCCGAGCGAGCGCAGATGGTTGGTGCATCGGTTCACTTCGCTCCGCAGCTCGGCGTAGGACAGGCATCTTGCCTGTCCATCTTCATGCTCCGCCCGTAGCGCGATCTTCGCGTCCGTCGGCGTCCCCGCGTACTTGTCGAGCAGGTTGTGGACGATGTTCATCTCGCCGCCGACGCACCATTGCGGGAATGCGATGCCGCGCGCGAGGTCCACCACTTTCGAGTAGGGCTTGTAGAACTGGACGTCGAGTTCGGCGAGGACGGCATTCCAGAACCACTCGAGCTCCGTGGTCGAGCGCCGCATCAGTTCATCGTACGAAGCGATCCCGTGCCGGTCCATGAACCGCTTCAGATTGCTCTGCGCGATCACTTCCGGCGTCGGTCGCCAGACGATCTCACCGCCGAATTCGAAATCAGCCATAGTCACTGCTTGCGGTGCTACCTCAACTCATTACCCACCCGCCGTCCACGGTCAGGAGCTGGCCCGAAATAAAATCGCTTCGCGGGCCGGCGAGAAACACCACGGCGTTGCCGATGTCTTCAGGGGTGCCGCGACGTTTCAGCGACTGACGCTCGAGCACGTAGCGATTGTACCCTACCGGGTCGGGATGGATCTTCTCCGATTCGGTCGGGAAGGCCCCGGGCGCGATCGCGTTGACCGCGATGTTCTTCGGGCCAAGCTCCCGGGCCAGCGCGCGGGTGAATCCGACCACGGCGGCTTTGCTGGTGTTATACGCGAGGAAGTTGGCGAGAATGCCCCAGAAGTTGATCGAGGAAATGCTGATGATCTTTCCGCAGCAATGGTTGGGCGGCGTGGTTGCTTGGTTCTTGAGCATGTGGGGAACGCAAGCCTGCGCGCAGAGGAAATAGCCCTTGGTGTTGATCGCCATGACGCGGTCCCATTCCTGTTCGGTGATCTGCTCGAACTGATGGCGCGGAAAAATCGCCGCGTTGTTGACGAGAATATCAATGCGGCCAAACTCGCGCACTGTCGCCTCGACCATCGCGTCCACGCTCGTCTTGCTGGAGATGTCGCACTGAACCGGGAAGAGCCGTCGGCCATGGGATGGAACTGCGGTGGCGAGTTTTTGGGCTTTCGCCCGGTCCACATCTGCCACCACGACATCGGCGCCGGCGGCGGCCAGGGCCGGCACCATGCCACCGGCCAGTCCGCCGCCGCCACCGGTCACGATTGCAACTTTGCCTTGCAGTTCCACGCCAGATTTCCTTCCAACTCGCTCTGCCACAAACCCCGCCAACCCGCGGCGCGAAACCCTGCGGGCTTCGCGCCCTACAATTCTGCCTCGATTGTAGGGCTGGCCGCCCGAAGGGTTGCCAGCCGTGCAGTGGATTTTGAACTGAGTTCTACCTCTCCGCCATCAAATGATCCATGATCAACCAATCCAACTCGTCATAATCGCGCGCGGCCACCAGCTTCGCCACGGCGCGACGATCCAACGAGCGCGACAATTCCACCAGCCGCAAAAACGTGCGCAAGCTGTTGCGCAGATGTTTCGTGGCCAGATGGGCCGGCTGGGTGCGCAACGCCTTCACGTCGAGCCCGACCACGCCGATCTCCCAAAACCGGTTCTCATCGAGCACGCGCACCTGGTTGAAGGCACGGCGCAGATCAATCGAGCCGAACGCGCGATCCTCGTCGAACTTCAAGCCGTTCTGATCGTTCAGGTGGACGCTCCAGAGTTTCCTGAACGCGAGTGCGAAGCTGATCTCGTCCGCGGGATCGAGTCCGGCCAGGATCGCGTGGGCGGATTCCATGAGCACGCCCACCCGGGAGGGATCGTCGGCCTGCGACGCGAGCGCGAGGCCGTGACCCATCGTCGGGATGTACGCGATGTCCATCGGTTCGTTCGGCTTCGGCTCGATGAGGATGCGCAGGTCGCGGTCGTAATCGAGGAGCATGTTCACCGTTTCGAGCAACTGCTTCGTCGCGCGCACGCCGTCCTTCGATTCGCGCAGGTACGTGCCTTCGCGCGCGAGCCATAGCACCATGAGGGTGGTGCCGAGCTCGCGTCCGATGTCGGCTGCCTTCCTGGCGCGGTCGTTGGCATAGGCGCGCGCCTTGGGATCGTTGGCGGTGAACGCGCCATCCACCGTCAACGGATTTTCCCAGAGCCGCGGCGCAACGAACTCCGCCACCAGGCCGTGATTGTCGATCGTCTTGCGCATGGCTCGGGCCGCGCTCCGCATCTGCGACGGCGTCCGTCGGTCGAGGTCCGGCACCGCGTCGTCGTCGTGGAATTGCACTGCATCAAAGCCGAGTTTCTTGTACTCGCGGAGCTTGTCGGCAAACTCGCGGCGCGGGCGCACCGTCGGCCCGAACGGGTCGGCGCCTTCGTGGATGTTCCAGGGGCCGAATGAAAAACGATATCCGAACTTTTGCATGGCTTGTTCCTTCGATTCTGTAGTGGGCAATCGCTTCTGATGTCGCGGTCATTACGACACATCGCCGCCGCGGAAGGCAAGCGGATACTGTTGGCGCGGACCGGGGTTCGGATTCGCACAAAAAGCTGGTGTTGTTTCCGGAGCCGCACTAGCCTGCCGTCCACAACGGCAACCGGAGGGCCTTCATGTACAAGATCGTAGGTGGCGATGGTCGTGAATACGGTCCCGTGACCGGAGAACAATTGCGGAAGTGGATCGCAGAAGGACGGATCAGCGCCGACACACAGGTGCAAGGGCCGGGCAGCCTTGCGTGGAAACCCGCCGCCGCGTACCACGACTTCGAGATTGCATTCGCACAGGCGGGAACGCCGAGCGCGTCCCAGCCGTTCGTGCCTCCTCCCCCGACCGCGAAGACGAGCGGGCTCGCCATCGCGGCGCTGATACTGGGACTCGTCGGGCTCGGATGCAACTTCCTCACGGCCCTGCCGGGATTGATTTGCGGCTTGCTGGCCCTCGTCAAGATCCCGAAGAGCGGTGGCCACCTCAAAGGCAAGGGGCTCGCCATCAGCGGCATTTGTGTCTCGATCGTCGCGATGATCGTTGCTTCGATGTGGATGTACGGATTGTACAAGGGCGTGCGGAAGGTCGTGAAGGGCGTTACCGGCATCGCCGAGAACATGCAGCGCGTCAACGCCTGCGTCGGTGAACAGATGGCCGCGCAAACCGTGAAATTGCTCGGCGGCACGGGGGAGGTTGTCGTGATCAACATGGATTTTGGCCCACTCACCAACTCGATGTTTACCGGCCCGGGCGAAAGTTTCCGCCGGGCCATCGAAGCCCAGCCTGGGATGAAATTGGTAGTGGTGGAATCGAGGAGTTCGGAAGCCGCGCAGATGGATTCGCAGTCGCCCGAAGCATTCCTGCTCACCCTCGCCGCGAATCACACCGAAGCAGACGCCATCGTGTCGTTCGTCGGTCTGAACCTCAGTACGGCGCAGTCCGAAACACTCGATACATCGAAACTGCCGAAAGTGCTGGTGCACAATTTGACTCCCCACGGGCGCTGCAAAGAGCTGATACAATCGGGCGTCATCACCGCCGGGGTGGTCCATCGCCAGGGAACGGATGGCGGTGTGTTCGAGCAGTACGATGAAAAAGCGACCTGCGCACAGATTTTCGATGCGCAGTACGAATGGGTGTCCAAGGACAACATCGAGCAGATCGCCGCGAAGTGGCAGCAGTTCCAGCAAACCATGCCGCAGATGCAGAGGACTCCCCTGCCGGGCGGCGGCGAAGACAATTGAGGAGCGATCATGTACAAGATCATCGGAGGTGATGGACGCGAATACGGGCCGGTGTCCGCCGAGCAGTTGAAACAGTGGGTCGCGGAAGGCCGCGCGGGACCGAACACGAAAGTGCGCGAAGAAGGCAACAGCGAGTGGAAACTGTTGTCGAGTGTCGCCGAGTTGACCACGGGCCCCGGCCTACCACCGTATGTGCGGCCGCCCGGCATCCACGCCGAGGGGTCGGTGAACCTGCCGCCTTCGGGCAAGAACGTCCCCGGAGCGGAAAAGAAGATTGTCGCCGGCATCTGCGCCATCCTGCTCGGTCATTTCGGCGTCCATAAATTCATCCTCGGCTACACACCCGAGGGATTGGTCATGCTTCTGGTGACGATCTTGACCTGCGGCATCGGCGGCGTGGTGATGTGGGTGATCGGGTTGGTGGAAGGAATCACCTATCTCACGAAGTCGGATGAGGATTTTGTCGCGATGTATATCATCAATCGGAAGGGTTGGTTCTGACATGTATAAAATCATCGGAGGCGACGGACGCGAGTACGGGCCGGTAACGGTCGAGCAACTGAAACAGTGGATCGCCGAAGGACGCGCAAGCGCGAACACAAAAGTGCAGGCGCTCGGACGGATGGATTGGCAGCCGTTGTCGGCGTATCCCGAGTTTGCGGAGGCGCTCGGCCTGCCCGCGGCGCCTCCAGCCCCGCCTCCGATGCGAGCACCCCAACTACCCGCAGGCAACATCCCGACCTATCTCGTGCCCGCGATCCTGACGACCATCTTTTGCTGCCTGCCCTTCGGCATCGTGGCGATCGTCTATTCCTCGCAGGTCAACACCAAGCGTATCGCCGGCGACGTGGACGGCGCGCGCGCTTCCTCCAGGAATGCAAAGCTCTGGTGCTGGCTTTCCTTCGGCTTTGGTTTGGCGGCGATGATGGCGTGGGTCGTGTTTTATCTCGTGATGATCTTTGGAGCAATGGCAAGTGTGGACTAACCGCTGGAAATGGATCGCGTTGGTGGGCGCGGGGATCGTCTGCGCCGCCGTGGTGGCCGGGTTCGACCCGGCGGTCTGCGGCTTTTACCCGCCCTGTGTGTTTCACAAACTCACGGGGTTGTACTGTCCCGGCTGCGGCTCGACCCGGGCGCTGCACCAACTGGCGCACGGAAACCTGACGGCGGCGTTCGACTTGAACCCGTTGCTGGTGTTGATGCTGCCGGTGCTGGGAGGCGCGCTACTGTTGCTTCGAGTCCATCGCGTCACCGGAAAGCCATCGCACGCATTCATCGCGAGCCCGGTCTGGGCGTGGGTGGTGTTGGGCTGTGTGGCGGTCTTTTGGATTCTGCGGAACATCCCTGTTGAGCCATTTCGCCGTCTCGCGCCGTAGGACGCGTTCCCCGAACGCCGACCGAGAACCTGTCCTACAGCCTCCGCAGATGAAACCCTCCGTCCACATTGATCACCTCGCCAGTCGAGAACGGCAACAGGTCCTGCGCAATCGCGGCCACGGCGCGGCCGACGTCCTCGGGCTTGCCCCAGCGTTGGATCGGCGTCAATCCTTCGGCGATCAGCTTGTCGTACTTCGCTTTGACAGGCCCGGTCATGTCGGTCTCGATGATGCCGGGACGCACCTCGAACACCTGGATGCCATGCTCGGCCAACCGGGCGGCAAACAGCTTCGTCATCATCGAGAGTCCGGCTTTGCTCACGCAATAGTCGCCACGGTTCACTGACGCTGTGTACGACGAGACTGATGAGATGGTGACGATCTTCGGACGAACCTCTGACTTCTGTTCCACCATCCAACGCGCGACCTGTTGCGTCAGGAAGTACGGACCTTTGAGGTTCACCGCGATCAGATGATCGAAACTCTCCTCCCCCGCTTCGAGGATATCGGCCCGCACTTTCGGCGCGATGCCGGCATTGTTCACGAGAAGATCGAGCCGCCCCAAACGATCTCTGCAAAACTGGATCAGCCGCGCGCGGTCGGCGGACTTCGCAATGTCGGCCTGGCAGATCTCGAAACGCGATTTCGGTGCAAGCTGGGCGCAGTCGGCCTGGGTCCGGCGCGCGGCCTCTTCGTTGCCGGCGTAGTTGATCACCACGTTCCAGCCGATCCGCGCGAGCTCCAGCGCGATGCCGCGACCAATCCCGCGCGAGGCCCCGGTGACGAGAGCGACGTGTTCCATTCGCCCTGTCTAGCGCGTCGCAGTCCGCCTCGCAACAGCAAATCGCCGCAGTGTACGGTAAAGCACCCGGCGCGATTGACTGGGGGCCAATATCCGATAGTTTTGGCCAGTTCATCGTTCCATGAAAGCTCGGAAAACGGCGGGCTTCACCTTGATCGAATTGCTTGTGGTCATCGCCATCATCGCGATCCTCGCCGGGATGCTTCTGCCCGCGCTCGCACGGGCGCGAGAATCGGGGCGACGCTCGGCGTGCATGAACAACCTCCGCCAGATCATGCTCACCGTCACGCTCTATGCCGACGACAACCAGGGCGTGTTGCCGCTGCAGCGCGTCGGCGTTCCCGGCTCGCTCGATTGGAGCGGGTTGCTGACCAACCTCATGCCGAACACCGCCGTGTTCCGTTGTCCATCCGACCAGAACCTGCGAACCTATCCCGGCGCGGCGCGCAGTTATGCCGTCAACGGTGGCAAATGGACGCACCTCGGCGGCGGCTACAAATGTCCGTGGCCGCGCGGCGATGGCGATCCCACCGGCTCGTCCACGCTCGGCGCGCCTGCGAAGTTGGCCGAGGTGCCATCACAGGTGGTTCTGCTCGCCGAGAACCACGGCACCATCAATCCCAACGGCGGCATCGTGGGCATCGGTGAGATGGAAGGACAGGATGGCGTGGCGTCCGACGTCCATGGCAGGAGCGGCGGCAACTACGGGTTCAGCGATGGCCGCGTCGAATTTCTCAGCAAGAAATACGTCGATCAATGGCGCTCGGACACCGATTACGGTGGCGACGCCCGTGACCCTTGGAAATGGAGACCTTGAACATGAAAACACTGATCACCGCCATGTTTGCGTTTGCATTCACGACCTCGCTCCTGGTTGCAGAAAACCAGGTCCTCTGGGACGCCTCCAAGACCTGGCCCGATCAATGGAAGACCGAGACGGGCATTTCGGCTGCCGTCGAATCAGGCGCACTCGTGCTGCGCAGCAAGGATGCGGACTTCGGCTGGGCAGCCGTGAACGAAAGCGTACCGCTGCGCGACAGCGCGACGATCGATCTCGAGGTGAAGGAAGCGCGCGGCGGCCAGTTGGTCGTGCAGGTCGAGTGGATGGAACAGGACGGCGCATTCATCAGAGCCGTGGAGCTTCTCAAACCGGGCAAGACAGGCTCGAAGATCACCGCGCGCAAGTTGAGCGAGTTCCTTCCTGAAGGCGAGAAGCCCAAGCGTCTCCGGCTCAAGTTTTGGGTCGAGGGCAGGAACGCCGAAATCCAGATCGCCCAAGCCGTCATTCGCGCGCCCCGATCCGACTGAGTCGGCTCAACATTCCCCTCTCCTCGCGTTCCCCCTCAGGACAATATAACTTCACGATCGTGAAGTTATGTTGTCAATACTCACATTGCCGACTCCCACCACAACGTTCCGACACACACCCATGGCTCAGACTGGGCCGTGCAAGTCATGCGCACAGCCTCTCAGAAGACACCACTTTACTCAGGAGATGGCACATTGTGGGAGATCGCCGATGAAGCAAGCCTGACTGAGTTGAGCGATGAGCCATCAATGGAACTGCAAATGTCTGCTTGGAGCGATTGGCAGAGTGTACAATTTTCACTCACGATCGTGAGCGGGAATTGTCAGACAGGGGACAAGGGATACCGGAGGAGAAGCCGAATTTCGTTGTGATTGCCGGCTACTGAACTTCCACATCAAGCGATTCGCCAAACAGAGCGACATCCTTGAGCAAGGGGCGAAGTTCCCAGTCGCCTTTTGCATCGGGCGTCCATTTGATCCAAGTGCGCTGACCGAACGCGACGCTCCTCACCGCGATGAGTTGCGGCTCCGCGCCGCTGCGCTTCGCGCACAACCAGACCGTGCGTGCCTTCGTTTCTTCCGACGCCACCCACGTGGCAGGACCGGTGTTGATCAATTCCAGCCGGAGGTCCCGATTCACGCGAACCGTGACGGGGGAGCCGGGGGAGCGAATCAGTTCCGTTCCTTCCATCTCGATTCGACCCCATTCGGCGTTGGCGCATTGCAGTGGCGCGGGATCCGCGAAGGGCCGACCGCCGACGCTGACCAGCGGGATGTCGGTGGTGAGTTTCCCGAACCCAACGGGACGAATCTCCTGCAGCTTGCCGGTGCTCGCTTCGGTGCGATACGTCTGGCGCCACTTGTTCCAGAGCGCTGATAATCCACGCGCGTCCGCGTCCCGATCCATCCCGCGACCGCTCCACGCTGTCGGCTCGCTCAGTCGGCCGCTTACGCGTCCGGCAAACTTGCGGTACTCCTCGCCTGCGGGACGCCACGTCGAATCGGGATTCATCACGCCGAAGTCGCTTCGCTCGTCCACGCGCCAGCCGCCGGGAAACCACCAGCCGAAACAGCCCGCCGCTTTGCTGCGTTCACACAGTTCGAACATCTGCCGATACAAGCGCGCCTGATTTTGCTGGTCCGCCTGCTGCGGGTTCGCGCCGACCGAACAACCAAACTCCAGCCACGCGACCGGCTTGCCAGCACTGACGCCGCGCGCGTACGCCGTGAGAAAACTGGCTTCGCGGAACTGATCCAGATCACCGTTCAATCCGTAGCCCTCAGGCGAAACGAAATCGAAGTGCACCGTGCCCGCGGCGAGATCAATCGGCAGGTACGGGTCCGCCCACGGGTTGCCCGTGCCGCCGTACCCGCTGCGGGCGCTGAGAAGCTGCCGGCAACCGAGCCGACGCACCAACCGTTCGACCTCGCCATAGCGACGACTCATGAAATCGTCCACGAACCGCCGGTAGGCCGCCACGAGCGCCCGATGTTCGCCGTCGGTGCGAAACTCCTCGTCCGACGGGCTGGTGATCGTGCCTTCGCGTCGGGGGATGGGGCGACCGATCACCTGCTCGGCATGTTGCACCGAGCCGTACTGTTCCTCGACCCACGCCTGCCATTGGCCGTCGAACCGGCAGCGTCCATCGTAGTTGCCGAGATGCGGTTCCCACGCGACATCCAACGCGAACACCTGCGGGCAGTTCTTCAGGTCGGCGCCCTCGATCAACCGCTGCGCCTTCTTCAAGTCCTGGTAAATTGGCTGGAGGTGGCCGACGAACGCGTGAATCCAGATGCCTCGCTTGCGGCATTCATCGGCGAACCACTGGAGTTGCGGCGCCTGACTTTCCCCGTGGTACTGAATCGAAACAGCGTTGATGCCGACCTCGCGCAGCCGGTCGAGGTCGCGGCGGATGATCTCGGGATCGAACGCGCCGGGCTCGAGCCAATGGGCGTTGTATTCCCCCGGGCTCTTGCCGTTGTGGTTGAGCGGCCAGTAATTGATGCCAACGAGGAACAAGCGCCGATCCTGGTAGCTGAAGTACGCGCCTTTCGTTGTAACCCATTCATCGGACGCAGGAGCGCGTGGAGCAGAGAGCACTTTGATGTCCTGCTCGATGCGATCGTAGCCGAGCTTGGGATCGCCGGCGTCCACGAGTGAGATGCGGACCCGGCAGTTCCGTGCGGAGCGCGCACCGCCCGGGGCCGACCCGAGGTCGAACACCGCCCGGCCCGGCTCCGACAACGGCGCAGAGGTCGTTTGCTGCAACACTTTGCCGTCGTCCGCCAGCAACTCCACCAACGCGCGAACCGGCGGTTCGCCGCGCGTCCATTGTGCCGTCGCCTCGATCTTGTCACCTTGCCGGAAGGTGAACCGGCTCACGCCCGCGTGATGCAGGAAACTGCCGCGCTGCAATCGCCGGGCGCACTCGTTCACGAGCGTTTCGTCCGCCGGCTCGGTGGCGACCCACGCCCATTTCTTCGTGGTGCCGTTGTTGCCGGGCTCGATGTAGATCGAGGCAGGCCAGCAGACAGCCTTGCCGGGAGTTCGATTCACCGGAATCCACCGATACGGCGCCGCGCTGTCGCCGCCTGTTCCCAGCGCTCGCGCGATCGGGCTTTGCGTGCGTGTGCCTCGCATCGTGGGGTCAAACCGCCGATACGGCGGCGAGAGCAGCATCAGATCAGGCCAACCCACGGCTTGCTCGACGGTGCGGGGATCGTTGACGAATCGGACCTCCGATACGCCGAACGTGTGGCTGCCGGGTTGTTGTGCGCCGAGGTGCATCGAAAGACCGACCGAGATTTTCTTCACCCGCGCGAGCGATAGATGATCTCCGTCCTTGCCGCGATTCGCACCGCCGTAGAAGTGATGGAATTTCGCTTCGTGGAGAACGAACGGTTGCCATTCCTCGCCGACGCCGAGCACGTAAGACCAATGCGAGCCGTCCTCCTCGACGCATTGCACGGCCAACCGGCTTGTGTCCGGGTCCCCGCGCGCCTGGAACGCGAGGCTGTTCTCCGTGATCGTGCCTGCCGGGAAGTCCACCATGATGGCGTCCCAATCGTGGAACTGCTCCATCTCAACCCGGACCGCAGGCCAGTGGAGGTTTGAACTTGGTTCGACTCGCAGCGGACCGAATTTCTTGCCGGCATCGTTTTCGCGACGCCACTCCTGCACGAACGACACGCCCTGGACGCTGCGGGCCGCCGCTGTCAGTTCGCGAAACAATTCCTCTTCCGTCTGCGTGCGCCCGTCCCGCAGTCGCACTCGTGCCGTGAACGGATCGCAGCCCACAAACACCACCGGGCCACCGGCATCGAGGTGTTGACGCAAAGCCTGCCAGAGTTCGACAGGGAAATTCCGCACATTGGGAATGACCAGGACGCGCTTCTCCTTCGCACACACCGATGCGGCTTCGTGAAACTTGCCGGGATCGGTCAGTGTGACTGTCGCAGCCGAGGGCGCGGGCGGTGGCTGCGTTTCCACTTTCGAGACACAACCCGATCCCACCACCGCGATCGCGGTCACAATTGAGAAGCAGGCGCGCATGACATTGCCCTCATAGACGAGAGGGCCGCGCGTGTCCACCCCCGGCTTTGGTTTACCGTAACTTGCGCACGGTCGGCCCGTTCACCCAGTCGCCGTCAATGAGGACAAGCTTGGGTTTGGCGGGAACGCCGTGCTCGTTGCCATGAAGCTGTGACACGACCAGGTCCACCACCGCTGCGGCCACGAGATCGTAGTGTTGATCAATGCCTGCGCAGGCGTCGGCTTCATCGAGCCAATCGAGGAAGACAAATCCGACGTCCTCGGGCACGCGCGCATCACAGTCCTCCAGCCAGTTGCGCACAACCCGGTGACTGGATACGACCGCGTCGGGACGATATCGTCGAAACCATTTCGCGAAGCCGTCCCGATCGAGCGACTTCGCCACGAACGGCGTCGGACGATTACCGGGCTGCAATCGTTGCTGGCTGAAAAGTAATGCTCCCTCCCAGGCGTGCATCACGCGGCTGTCGTAGCCTTCGAGGATCGCGAGGCCGATCTTGCGGTAGCCGAGTCGTTGCAGTTGACGCACCGCAAGCAGCATTCCTTGGAAATGATTGTGGTCGGCGCGATGCAGTAACGGACGCCAGACATCCTGCCCGTACTTTGCTGCCGCGAAGCGTCCGAAATCGAGCGACAGATGACCGAGCGAGCGTGCAATCGGCCCGATCACCAGACCCTCGACCGAACGTGTCTCGAGGATCCGGGTGAGCCGACGGCTGGTCATGCCGGGCTCCTTCAGCCAGAATTCCTCGAGCTGATATCCGAACTGCGTCGCGCGCTGACACGCTCCCCGATAGAACTTGTCGAAATGCCGATTGAGTCGCCACGGCTGCGGTTTGTCGGCGGTGGTGATTAACCCGAGAATGGCGGATGCATTCGCCGGCTTGGCTCGACGCAGGTACGCCATCAACTTCGAGATGTGGGGGTCCGGCCGGTAGCCGAGTCGTTGCGCCAGTTGTTGAATCCGTTCCCGGGTCGCTACGGGAATGCGCGGGTGATTTCGCAATGCCAGAGAAACCGTCATGCGGGACACGCCCGCTGCGTCGGCAATCCGCTGCAAGGTGGGGCCGCCCCTGGTTTGCTGCGTCATTTACTGTAAACTAACAAACGCATTGTCCAGACACAAGGCTTTGGTAGGATGGGCGCCGGATTCACGGAGATTTCGGCAACAGGAGACCTGAGCTATGAAGAAGTCACTAACTCTCACATTGGCGCTGCTGACCGGCGGCATCCTCGCCTCGACCGTCGAGGCCCGGTACATTGACACCCTCGACACGACGGACAACCTGTTCGGCGCGTTCGGCGGGCTGACCGCGAGCGCATCGAGCGGGGAGGTCACACTCACCAAGACCGCCTCGGGCGACGCCGGCATCAACTGGCAGGAAGGCGGCGGCTCCGGCTCGGCGTTCTCGCTCTCCACGGCGTCGGACGAGCACGTGCTCGCGCTGAGTCCCGTGACTCCCGTCAACGGCGGGTTCTACAGCGTGCAGATTTTGTTCTTCAACGGACCGACCTTTGTGTCCGAGAACACGCTGATTCCCGATACCAACTCCATCCTGCCGACCACCAATAACATCGCTGGATTTGCGCAGAGCCTGAACATCACGGCGACGGATTGGTTTCCGCGAATTCGCCTGCTGCCGTTCGGCGCGAGCGACAGTGCGTTCACGTTTACGGAGATCGCGGCGATTCCTGAGCCGAATGTCATGGCGCTTGCGGCGTTCGTCGCTCTTGCATTTGCCCGCCGGCGCGGGTAGGCGCCCGGCCTACTTCGCGTTTGCTTCCGTAGTCCCCTGGCCGTAGAACTCGGCCCCGATGCGAATCAAAACCGTCGAGGTCCTTCCCTGCCGGCTGCCGTTTCGCGGCACGTTCAAGATCGCGGGCGGCGCCGTCGGCAAACCGGGCGAGCGCGTGCCGCATATCTTTGTTCGCATCCGCGATGAGGACGGTCTCGAAGGATGGGGCGAAGCCCGTCCCTCCCGGCTGTGGTCGTACGAAACCGAGGAAAGCGTCACCACCACACTGCGCAACTATCTCGCGCCCGCCATCGTCGGGCAGTCGGTCTTTGATCTTGCCAACGTTCACCGCGTCATGAACCGCGAGATTGCCGGCAGCGTCACCGTCGGCCAACCGATTGCGAAGTCGGCGATTGATACCGCTCTGCATGACCTGATCTGCAAACGGTCGAAGGTGACGCTGCGGCAGTTCGCCCGCGCCAACCATCGCATCCAGAAATCCAGCGACGGCGTGAACTGGACGGTGATCGGAGGCGGGTTCGGCACCGGCCTCGGTCAGTTCAAGAACCCCGAGGCTGTGGGCGTGAGCGCGGACGGGCAGACGATCTTTGTCGCCGACAAAGGCAACAACCGCGCGCAGAAATCCATCAACGGCGGCCAGAGCTGGACGTTGTTCGTCGGTTCGACGGTCGTGCAAGGCCCGCAAGGCGTCGCGGTGACCCGGTTGAAAACCGGCCCGCTCGCGGGCGGCAACTCGCTCGTCGTCAGCGACACCGGCAACTATCGTGTGCTCGGCAAGAAGGATCCCGACTTGCCCGGCGAATTCACGCTATTGGGAGGCGCCGGCAGCGCTGTCGGTCAATTCGTCGCGCCTGGCAAAATTCGCTGAGCCTGATATTGTATGCGCAACCAAATGAACCTACCGGGGTTTCAACAGCAATGAGCCGAGCGGCGCAACTCCAGAGCCACCCAGAGCGATTCCTGACGCTCGGCTGCATGTTGGCCTTGGGTGCGATTGTCGCGATCTGTGTCCTCGCGGTGCTCGAAGCGACCGCGCGAGCGACACGGCATGGCGCGCCTGCCGGGCTCGGCGTCAGGAAAGTGGCGATCCAAGACCTCACGCTCCTCGGCGGACACACCGTGGCCAGCGACAGCGGCGCGCGGTATTCGTTCCCGAGCTGGCGCGACAGCACCGGCGACGGAACAGCGGAGCAACCGGGCGAGAATCATTTCCCCGTCTCGTACGTGCGCGGCTCGTTCGTGAAAGTGCTCGCCACGTTCACGGCGCGCGGACTCGGCGAAGGCCGGAAGCTGCGCGTGGTGGGACTGGCGAGCGGCGGGCTGCGATTCGAAACCACCGTGACGGTGGAAGCCGGCCGGTTGTTGAGCCCGGAAATCCGCTCAGATCGTCCGCTGCCGGACTCGGTTCGCTTCTACGATCCATTTCGGATTGATTGGCGGATATCGCGTGACGACGGCAAGACCTGGCTGCCGGCGGGCGCGACGGAGAACCGGCTCTACGTCACGCTCAATGTGCCGCGCACCAAGCCGCTCTACGAAACGTTGCTCGACATCGGTTGCCGCAACGCCGATGGGAAAGCAGATGCAGCGTCAGTCACGGCGGCCGTGTGGGACGACTTCCGCAAGCGCAACGCCGACGGCACGTTGCCGGGCGTCAGGCGAAAGGCCGCCGATGGCTTCAACCAGACAGACGGCGTCACGATGCGGTACTGGCTGGCGGAAGGCAGCCCGCTGAACCGCACAGTGTCCGAGCGCTGCCACGATGTGCGCGAGATGCTCAACCCTTCGCCCGCGGACGGCGCCTTGAACGGCGTGGGCACGTGTCAGGCGTGGACGCAATTACTCGACCGCACGCTCCGGGCACAGGGCATCACCACGGCCGAGACGGTGGTGGTGAATCCCGCCCGGGCTGAGGCCGGGAACGGCGTCGGTTTCCTGATGAAGACCAGGACGTTCCTCGCGCAGAGTTCTTCCTCGCTCGCGCCCGGTGGTCTGGCCGACTCATGGCAAGTCCACGGCCAGGGCACGCCCGATCCGCCGCGGGGATTCGTGAATCATTTCCTCCTACTCGTGGACGGCGGCTATTATGATCCTTCGTACGGCACCGGCCCGTTCCGCGGTGAGTCGGAGGAAGAGGCCAAACGCTCGTGGGAACGTATGACGCTCGGGGCGTTCGTGGTGGAGCAGGTTTCCGCAGGGCGCACCAACCGTGTCGCCCTTCCGCTCTTCGCCTCCTCGCAAACCCTGGCCGAGAGTTGGCGGACCACGAAGCTCTGCCGGTTTGATCTGGTTTGTGCGAGGTGATCGCTGGTTTTGCTCTTTGCAGTCCGCAAGCCTGTGCTAGTGTCGAGGTATGGCCCAAGGTCCGTTACACAAGATTAACGACTACCTCTGGGAACTGCCGACTTCCTACAAGCCTGGCATGCGCGTCCCCGGACGGGTGTACGCCTCCGAGCAGATGCTCGAACATATCGTGGGCGAGCACAACGCACTGGAACAGGTGGCGAATGTCGCGTTTCTGCCCGGCATTGCGAAGTATTCACTGGCGATGCCGGATATCCACTGGGGCTACGGGTTTCCCATCGGAGGAGTGGCGGCGACGATCATTGATCAAGACGGAGTCATCTCGCCCGGTGGGGTCGGCTACGACATCAACTGTGGTGTGAGGTTGATGCGAACGAACCTGACCGTCGAGGAAGTGCGGCCGAAGATTCACGATGTCGTGGCGCAGTTGTTCCGCGACGTGCCGTGCGGCCTCGGCGAGGGGAGCGATATACGGTTGACCGAGGGCGACGAGCGCAAGGTCATATCCAAAGGCGCGCGCTGGGCGATCGAACACGGCTACGGTTCGGCCGAGGATGTCGAGCATATCGAGGAACGTGGTTGTCTGGAGACCGCCGACTCGTCGGAAATCACGCCGCGGGCGTTCGAGCGGGGATCGAAACAGTTGGGCAGCCTCGGCAGTGGGAATCACTTTCTCGAAGTGCAGGTCGTGGATGAGGTCTATCACGAGCAGGCAGCGAACGTCATGGGACTGGCCCTGAATGGTATTTGCATCATGATCCATTGCGGCTCGCGTGGGTTCGGCTACCAGGTGTGCGACGATTACCTGCGCGCGCTCAAGGACGCGCCTCGAAAGTATGGAATTGATTTGCCGGATCGCCAGCTTGTCTCGGCGCCGGTCAACTCACCCGAAGGCCAAGAGTATCTCGCCAGTATGCAGTGCGCGGCCAACTACGCGTTTGCCAATCGTCAGGTGCTCAAGGCGAAAGCGGAAAAGGCGCTGCTGAAGGCGTTGCATATCTCGCCGCGCGAGCTTGGGTTCGAGTTGGTGTACGATGTGCCGCACAACATCGCCAAGTTCGAGGAGCACGAAGTCGCACCGGGTGTGAAACGCCGGGTGTGCGTCCATCGCAAGGGCGCGACGCGCGCGTTTCCGCCTGGGCATCCGATGTTGCCGGCACGGTATCGCGAGATCGGTCAGCCGGTGCTTGTGCCGGGCGACATGGGCCGGTATTCATTCGTGCTGGTCGGCGCGACCGGCGCGATGGAACAGACGTTCGGCACGGTGTGTCATGGCGCAGGGCGAATGATGAGCCGGTCGCGGGTGAAGCGGGAACTGCGATTCGAGGATTTGCAGCGACAAATGAAAGAGCGCGGGGTTACAATGATGGCGCAGGGCCGGGCAACGGCGGTCGAGGAGGCTCCCATGGCCTACAAGGACGTCGAGGACGTCGTCAACGTCGTCCATCAGGCCGGTTTGGCGAGAAAAGTCGTGCGTTTGCGTCCGATTGGCGTCATTAAGGGCTGATTGAATAGAAGCCGCAAGGGAATCGTCACTAATGCAGGAAAAGGATGTCATCGAGCCGGAGATTGACGAGCAGGAGTTGATTGCTCGATGTCAGCGAGGTGACTTGAGCGCGTATGAGCCGCTGGTCAACAAGTACCGCGACCGGGTTTATGCGCAGGCGTACAACCTCACTCGCAACGCCGATGACGCCACTGATCTTTGCCAGGAGACGTTCGTCAAAGCTTGGAAGTCGCTGAAGAACTTCCGTGGGCAGTCGTCGTTCTACACATGGCTGTACCGGATCGCGACCAATCTCGGCATTGACCTGATCCGCAGCAAGGAGAAAAACCCGACGACGCAGTTCGACGACGCGCTGGAGAAGGAAGAGACAACCGAGAACCAGCCCTATGCGCACCAACGGTTGCCGTCGGATGATGTAATGCGGAAAGAACTGGGACAGTGCATCGACGCGGCGATCGCCAAGCTGAGCCCGGAGCATCGAGAGGTGGTGGTCCTTCGGGAGTTCGAGGGGCTCGATTACAAAGAGATCGCGCAATCGGTTGGCTGTTCGATCGGTACGGTGATGTCGAGGCTGCATTACGCGCGAGCCAATTTGCAGAAGATGCTGAAGCAGTATCTGAAGTGAGGAGAAACTGGAAGGAAGGAAGAATGGAAGGTTGGAACATTGGAACATTGGAAGCGAGGGACGCGCTGCGGCGATTCCCATCCTTCCATCCTTCCCCCCTTCCAATCTTCGAATGATCTTTATGCGTTGCAAGAAAGCACAAGTCTGGTTGCAGGGATACGTGGACGGCGAGTTGTCGCCGCGCCGCATGCAGAAGGTGCGCAAGCACATTGACGGCTGCGCCGGGTGCAAGAGCGAACTGTCTCAGTTGTCGGCGTTGAAGACGTTACTGACGGAGAATCGGGGTGAACACGTCATGGACGCTTCGCCGGAGTTCTTCTGGTCCCAGGTGAAGGGGCGCATCGAGGGCGAACTGAAGCCGCGCCGGGAGTGGCGGCAGACATTCTCATTCGATTGGTACCGCGTGCTCGGATGGGCCACGGCATGTGTGGCCGTCGGCGTGGTCGCGGCATTCGTCTGGGTGCAGACGTTCCCGAAACCCGAGCAGATGGTTGCGGTGGTTCCGCCAACCAAACCCGCGCGGGCGAATGTGGACTGGATCGTGACCAAGGGGCCGGAACTCTATGCGATGTCGTATCGCTCGGCCAAGTCGGAAGCGACCATCATCTGGACGGAAGGCATGCCCGTCATTTCTCTGGAACTCTGAACCGTGAACTGGAAACGTAGCTGGCTGATCCTCGTGCTGGCCGGGGTCGCTGCGGCGACCACGACGGTGTCCGCCTCCGAGCCGGTGGCCAGCGTCACCGCAAAGTTGATTTACGGCAGCAACACAGATCAACCCAAGGAACAGGCATTGGCCGATCTCGAGCCGCGGTTCAAGCCCGACTTCGGCTACAAACACTACCGTCTGCTGGGGGAGAAAAGCGTCACGCTCAAAGAAGGCTACAGCGAGACCCTCGATCTGGGTCATCAGTTTGCCGTCTCGGTCAAGCACAAGGAAACGCGGAAGCAGTTCCACGTGCTTGCGATTGATCTCTACCACAAGGAAAAATGGCTGCTGTTCCTCGAAGTCAGCGTGAAGAACAAGAGCGAGCCGATCTTCATCAAGGGCCCGAACACCGAGCAGGGGCTGGTGATTATTGCGCTGACGGCGAAATAGGCGGGCGCTGGCTGGCGCGGGTCGCTTCGTCGGCGAGCTGCTGCATGGCTTTCGAGAACGGTTGATCCGGCAGTTCCACCTCGATCACTTCGGGAATCCTGGCTGTTGCGTGTTTGCGCGCCTCAGCTTGGAACAACAGCATCGTATGTCCGATGCGGATGGTGTCGCCGAACTTGAGGTTGCTCTCGTGGATTTTCTGATCGTTGACAAACGTCCCGTTGGTCGAACCGAAATCCTTGATGATGAAAACGTCGCCCTCGGCCCGGATGCCGCAGTGCAGGCGTGAGATTTTCTCGTCGCCGATCTGCAAATCGGCCTCGGGAGAGCGACCGATGGTCAGCGGTCTCGCGGGCACCTCGTAGTCCACGTGGTTTCCGCCGCCCATTTGGAAGATAAGATACGCCATGTTCGTCCCAGTTCTTTTCTCGAAGCGACCAACTTATCCTCGACAAGGCGCAGTGTACTCGGTCACACGCTCCCCGTCAACCCTGGAGAGCGATCCTGAGCCTGTGAACTTGCGGTACAAGTCCAACCTGGTAGACTGCGTCCCAGTGAAACCAGTCTCCCACTCAACGCGTCATGTCCTGTGGAGCACCTGCGTCTTCGGGTTTCTCGCCGCCGGTAGTCTCGGGGCCGAGACGCAAAACGCTGTCAAGCAACTAAACGATCAACTCGCCTCTGTGGCCGAGCGCGTCTCGGCTGCCGTGGTTGTGATCTCCGTGGACAAGCCAACCTGGGGCGGCGAGGAAGGGGGCGAGATGCCGCCCGAATTCTATCGCGATTACGGTGCCCCCCGTCGAGGCAGCCCGCGACGCCGGATGGCAGAAGGTCAGGGATCCGGGTTCGTGTTGCGCAAGGACGGCTACATTCTGACGAATAACCACGTCGTGGATGGCGCATCCAGGATCACCGTGCGACTCAAAGACGGACGCACGTTCGCCGCGACCGTGCAGGGCGTGGACGACAAGACCGATCTCGCGGTGCTCAAAGTCGCCGCCGCCGATCTGCCTGACGCGCGTATCGGCAACTCCGACTCCGTGCGCGTTGGCGAGTTCGCCATCGCCATCGGCACGCCGTACAGCCTTGATTACACCGTGACCGTCGGCGTCATCAGCCAGAAACATCGCTCCGGGCTGGGTGTGGCGTCATACGAAGATTTCCTCCAGACCGACGCCCGCATCAACCCCGGCAACAGTGGCGGGCCGCTCGTGAACATTGACGGCGAAGTCATCGGCGTGAACACCCTCATCCGCGGGCTGCGCACGGACATCGGGTTCGCCATCCCGATCAACATGGCCAAAGACATCGCCGACAAGCTCATCGCGCAGGGCAAAGTCATTCGGCCTTGGGTTGGCGTCGGCTTCAAGCTGCTCTCCGCCGACAAAGAACTCATGAAATACCTTGGCGGCACTGGGCAAGAGGTCGTCGTGGACATGCTGCACCCCAACGCGCCCGCAGTCGGATCCACATTGCGGCCCGCGGACATCATCGTCGCGGTCAACGGCAAGCCGATCCGCGCGCCCAAGGAAGTCCAGATCGAGGTGATGAAGAAGAACATCGGCGAGGAAGTCGTCTTCGACATTGTCTGCGATGGCAAGCCGGCAAAGGTCACGATCAAAACCACGGAGCTGCCCACCGAATCGGCAAAACCGCCGCCCGCTCCGCCGGCGGACGCGCCACGTCGCGACAAACCTGACAAGGGGATCGGGCTCACAGTGCAGCCGTTGAACAAGGTGCCCGTCGAGCAACTCGAATTGAAGGACGCCCGGGGCGTGTTCGTGTCCGGGACCGAGCTCGGTGGGCTCGCCGACGAGGCCGGGTTGCAGCACGGCGACGTGATCACCGAGATCAATCGTCAGCCCATCGAATCCGTCGAGCAATACAGCGAGGCACTCAAGAAAGCCGACCTGACGAAAGGCGCGCTGATCTTCTTCAACCGGCAGGGCACGCTGAGTTACGCGTTGGTGAAGAAGCCCGGTGAGAATTGAGCCAGGTCGCGCGGGTAGCGCACGGTGACGTTGCCGGCGCCGTCCTTGGCGAGCACGGCGTCCAGGCCGTCGTACAAATAGTTCTCAGTTATACCGTTCACAGTTCTCAGTTTGCGGCGACCGAGGCCGTCGTGGAGGAAACTCGCTGCCACGGTACCGGTGATATCAGTCAACTGGTTGCGGGCAGTCCAGAACAAGTTCTTGGTGATGCCGGCGGCCCCGTTGATGAGGTTGGTGAGGTTGCCGCGCGGCTCGCGAGGTCTATCGGAGTTGAGGTCGCGATCTCAATCGGAGTTCGCGTTTGTGCAATGTGCAGACCTGACCCTCATCGTGCTTGGCAGGGTCATCGTGCTTGGCAGGGTCACGTCTTCAATTTTCACAAAGGCCTTCCCTCGTCTTCCTCCACATGGCCCATTTGTAAAATGAAGACTTGACCCTCATGGCTCCCATGGCTTTTGACCCTCATGGCTGCTCTCATGGCTGCTTGATCCTCCTGCCGGTAATGTGTCTCTGAGTCAACATGCATGCTGCGTTCGCCGTACGCAGACAACATACGTCTGTGGGAGTACGCGTTGATCATCGTCTATGAAACGAGTTCCTGTTTCGGCAGACAGGTCACGGCAACTTCATCACTGAACAGACCGACTTCGTTGTCCCCGAAGACGCACACAGCTTTGTATCGCCTCTGCTCTGGTTTGCCCGGCGCAAGCAACGGACGAGTGTCTACGTAGGGAGACTGTGTGTTGCGGGCCAACACTTCGAAGGTCTTGTTGTCGCCACGTTGCGAGTAGATATTCACGTGTTTGGATCTTCCTTTCGACCACGCAATCTCGATGCTGCCGTGTTGCGTGGTTGTTGTTTTCAGCGTTGGCTTGCTGGCAGCAGCCCGATCGGGGCTTTCAGCTCCAAAACCGACGATCACGACGGGGATGGTGCGGAAGAGGATCTTGATGTCGAGCCAGAGCGACCAGGTGTCAATGTACTTGAGATCGAGTCGCATCCAGTCTTCGAACCCAATCTTGTTGCGACCGCTGATCTGCCAGAGACAGGTGAGGCCGGGCTTCATGCTGAGCCGACGACGCTGCCAGGGATCGTATTTCTCGACCTCGCTCGGGATCGGCGGACGCGGGCCGACCAGGCTCATCTCGCCTTTGAGGACGTTGAAGAGCTGCGGGAATTCATCAATGCTCGTCTTGCGAATGAACTTGCCGAAGGGAGTCACGCGGGGGTCCTTCGACAACTTGAAGACGGGGCCGGACATTTCGTTGAAGGCCTCGAGCTCGACGCGTAATTGCTCGGCGTTGCTCACCATTGAGCGAAACTTGTACATGGTGAACAATCGTCCGTGCAGTCCGCAGCGGACCTGTTTGAACAGGATGGGCCCGGGGGAGGTGAGCCGGATGATGATCGCCGTGGGCAGCATGATCAACGGGCCGAGGACGACAATTCCGATGACCGCACCGATGAAATCAATCAGGTTTTTGAAGACGAGCGCCCACGAAAGTTCGGGCGTCGAGCGGAAGACGAGCATCGGGCGGCCGTGAAATTCGTCGAAGCTCGTGCGCGCGATGGCGGTCTTGATGAAATCGGCCATGAGCCAGACCTCGACTCCCTCGGTTTCGCAGGCGAGGATTGCCTTCTCGACCTCGTTGAGATAGGTGCGTCCCGCAGTGAAGATGACGCAGTTGACCGGGTACTGGTGCAGCATCTTCATCAGTTCGTCCACCGATTGCTCGTTGAGGTTGACCATCCCGAGGATGTTCAGTCCCCATTCGGGATGTTCCTTGATCAAGGTCAGGATGTCGGCGTTGTCGGCGTGGCTGCCGACGAGCACGACGGAGCGGCGCCGCTCGTTCTTCGCCAGGAAGTGCGTGGAGTAGTAGCGCCAAGCCGTTTGTTTGACGAACAAGAGGAGCGTGGCGACGAAGCCGTACATTACAAGCACGGTCCGGCTCAGGGGATCGTCCTGCGCAAAAACGAACATGACGAAGATGACCACCAGCACACACAGGCCAACACTGGCCGCGATGGGCCAGAGGAGCCGGACCGGCGACTCACCGAGCGGGACTCTGTACAGCCCATACCGTTCGAGCAAGTACGGACCGAGCGTGCAGAAAATCAGGTACAACCAGACGTAGCTGCCGAACGGATGCAGGCGTTTGAGGAAATAGTAGGCGCCGATCCATTCGCGCAATTCGTACGCAAGCCAGAGCGCCAGAGCCATCAACAGCGCATCGAGTATTTGATGCGCCTGCGAACGGAGTTCCTGGTGTCGCCGCAGCATCGGTCGTTACTCCCTCAATGACTTGGTACGATTGATCTTGGGGAAAATCTCTTTGATGAAGGCCGTGACCATGGCCTGAGTTTGCTCATCATTCATCCCTTTGCCCGGGCCGAGGTAACTTTCCGGCACGGTCGCCTGCACGATGATGTAGGCCCAACGATGGTTGGTGCTGTGAATGACGCGATCCCACATGTTCCAAAGTATGCGCTGATAATGCTGCGCGGTGATCCGATCCTTGCCCACGAACCAGTAGTTGAAGTAGCCGCGGATCTGCACATCGGGGCGACCCTGTGGACGCGTGAGGGTGGTGAGTTGCATCACAGGCAGCGACTTGGAAAGGCTCTCGACAGGAATGTGGATCTCCTTGCCGCCGCTGACCTTGACGCCCTGTGTCGGGAGGCAGAGTTCGGGTCGGTGAATACTGCGCGGGTCTGGCGAAGAAAGCACGATCGAGCAATAGACCGAGTCGCCCGCGTCGTTGGTGTAGGAGCGCTTGAAAAACTCGGTCCCTTTGGGGAGGAGTTTGATCTCCAGCTCGGACGGCTCGATCTTCTCCCCGCGCCACTGGCCGACCTGCTCCGGTAGATTCAGTTCGATCCCCGCCTCGGACGACGCGCTCACCTTCGACGTGAACACGGTGACCGCTACCCCGCCGATTACGAGCACGGCAACGATGAGAAGCTGTTTGAGGCCCGGTCTTTTCAATCGAACTCCCGTTAAATCGGCGACTCCGTGCTTGGCGACGGCTCGCTATCCGTTTTGGCCGCCGGCGAGCTGGCTGTCGCGACAGGATGTTTGTGTGCCGGGGCGTTGATCCGTTCCCATAGATGCTGATAATTCAGGTTCAACAACGCCGCAAAGACCACCATCCCCAGCAGTGCCACGGGGAAGAAGATGAAGCTCGAGTAATCGTGGTACAACCCTCCCGCCGCCTCCTGCCCGAACGCCTGCGCCACCAGCAGGATCGTTGTCACGCGCGCGATGTTGCCGATGATCGCCAGCGGGAGTGATGCGAAAAAGATCGCCCAGCGTTTCCATTGCACCGGTTCGGTCAGGTAGGCGTACACCGCCGTCACCATTCCGAGCGCCACCAGCGACCGGATGCCGCTGCAGCCTTCCGCGATCTCGAACTGGAACGCCCCTTTGGCGGAACTGATCTTCGTTCCCACCCAGACCACCTCGACGCCAATCGTGTTGCAGATGTGACCGGCGCAGGCGGTGGCGAGATTGGCCAGCGGCACGGTGATGCGATCGAGGAAATTCAACGGTACCATCAGGAACAAGAAGGCGATCGGGAATACCAGCGCGCTCGTCGCTTTTCGTCCCCAGAGATAGAGCGGCACGCCATACAGCAGCACGATGAACGAGACCACTACCGGATGCTGCAGCGCGCCTTTGATCGCGACCCAGTACACCGCCACGCCGAAGAGGATCAGCGGCAACCCCCAGTTGCTCGACTCGAACTCCTGCTCCGAAAGATAAAACGCGAGCGATGCCAGCAGTGGGATGAACAATGTGTATGCCTGCAGGTCGTACTTGTCCCAGCCAACTTTGTAGAGAAACTGGTATTTGATCTGGTCGCGCAGCGGTTTCGGCAGCGCGTCAAACGCGATCCCGACCGCCACGATCCCCCCAACCACGAAACAGAGCGTGCGGAACTTGTCGTGGGTCTCCCACAGCCGCATGAACCGTTTGGAGCGGCGGAAGATCAACCCCGCCGAGATGAGCGGGATCAACGGCCCGTGCGAGTAGTTCGAGACATCGTCCCAGTGCCCCACCAGCCACCGCATGATGCTTTTGCGGCCTTTCTCGGTACCCTGACCTTCGGCGGGCTGGACGAAATACGCGTACAGAAACGCCGCCGCAATCAACCCGAGAATCGCAAACTGGAAGCCCCGGTTTGGTTTTGACTCTGGTTTGCTCAGCGTGCCGTTGACCGGCGCCGTGGTGTCCTGCATGCCGTCACTCAAAGCGCGGGTAATCTAGGCCAGACGCAACCGGGAGTCAACGTTTCCCCACGCAAACTCGCTGGCTTCCGTGTGTCCGCGCTTGTACAGCCGGCTGGTTCCCGTTACGATACTTTCCCAACGGCCCCGAACCATGACGAACACCGAACCAGCATCCGAACAACCGTGGCGTGGCGGTTTCTGGAGCTTGATCGTCACCCAGTTCCAAGGGGCGTTCAGCGATAACGCGCTCAAAAACCTCGTCATCCTCGTCGTTGTGGCGACCGCGGTCACGCAACACGAACGCTATACCGCCGGCGAACTCGTGGGCGCGCTGTTCGCCGCGCCGTTCATCCTGTTCTCGCTCACAGGTGGCTTCCTTGCCGACCGGTTCAGCAAACGGACCGTCGCCATCAGCGTGAAGGTGTTCGAGATCTTCGTGATGCTGTTCGCCACGCTCGCGTTCCTCTTGCATAACATGCCGATGCAACTCATCGCGGTGTTCTTCATGGGCGTCCACAGCGCGATCTTCGGACCATCGAAGTACGGCTTGCTGCCCGAGATGTTGCCGGAGAAAAGGCTCTCCTGGGGCAACGGCATCATCCAGATGGGGACGAACCTCGCCATCCTCACCGGCACGGTGTTTGGCACCTGGCTCGCGGAAGTGTTTCGTGGACGACAGGTCTGGTCGGGCGTGATCCTCGTTGCCCTCGCGCTCCTCGGGCTGGCCACGAGCCTGGGCATCACACGGCTGCCTGCAGCAAATCCATCCAAACAATTTCGCACCAATCCATTTGCCGACCTCTGGTCACAGATCCAGATCATTCGTCGTGACCACGTGCTGACGCTGGCGGTCCTCGGCAACACCTACTTCGCGTTCCTCGGATCGCTCGCGCTGCTCAACATCGTCTTCTACGGGACCGATGTGCTCGACTTGAAAGGCAGCGAGACGAAGATCGGCTTTCTCATGGCCGCCGTCGCCATCGGGATCGGGCTTGGCGCGTTCGCTGCCGGCTATCTCTCGGGACGCAAGATCGAATACGGCTTGGTGCCGCTCGGTTCGATCGGGTTGACTGTGTTCAGTGCGTTGCTCGCGCGCGATGGACTGAGTTTCAACGAAGCGCTGGTGAACCTCGCGTTGCTCGGGTTTGCCGGCGGCTTCTACGTCGTGCCGATCAGCTCGCTGCTGCAGTACCGCCCGGACAAACAGGACAAAGGCGGCGTTCTCGCCGCCGCAAACCTGCTTTCGTTCGTCGGCGTATTCCTCGCCTCCGGCGTCCATTTCCTACTGGCGTCCGAAAAAACCCTCCACCTCGATCCGAAGCAGATTTTTTTCACCAGCGCGCTGATCACCTTCGCAGGAACGATCTACGTGCTCGTCAAACTACCGGACTCGTTCCTGCGGTTGCTGCTGTGGATGCTTACGCACACGATCTACCGCATCCGCGTCGAAGGCCGCGACAACATCCCCGAGAAAGGCGGCGCGTTGTTCGTGTGCAACCACGTCTCGTTCGTGGACGCGCTCTTGTTGATCGCCTCGACCGACCGGTTCCTGCGCTGCATCATGTTCAAGGGCATCTACGATCATCCCATCGTCAAACCCTGGGCAAAGACCATGCGCGCGATCCCCATCTCGTCGCAGCAACGCCCGCGCGAGTTGATCCGCTCGCTCCAGGAAGCCAGCGAGGCGATCAAGAACGGCGAGGTGGTTTGCATCTTCGCCGAGGGACAGATCACGCGCATCGGTCAGCTCCTGCCATTCCGTCGCGGCTTCGAGCGGATCATGAAAGACGTGGACGCCCCAATCATTCCCGTGTGCGTTGAAGGCGTCTGGGGCAGCATCTTCAGCTTCGAGAAAGGACGCTTCCTCTGGAAACTCCCGCGGTCGATCCCGTACCCGGTCACGGTCAGCTTCGGCAAGCCGATGCCCCCCACCAGCAAACCGCACGAGGTCCGTCACGCCGTGCAAGAGTTGATCGCCGATGCCTGGCCCGAACGACGCAAGCGAATGCGGACGCTCCCGCGTGCGTTCGTGCGCACCGCGCGCAGACATCCGTTCCGTTTCGCCATGGGTGACGCGAGTGTGCCGCGACTCAGCCTGGGCGGGGCCTTGATGCGGACGATCTTCCTCGCTCGACGGCTCAAACAGCACTGGCAGGGACAGGAGATGGTGGGCATTCTCCTGCCGCCGTCCGTCGGCGGCGCCCTCGTCAACCACGCCGCGTTTCTGATGGGCAAAGTTCCCGTCAACCTCAACTACACCGCCCACGAAGAAGTCCTCG
>CAZOTB010000085.1:0-2775 GCA_964582645.1 uncultured Verrucomicrobiota bacterium
GTTTGTTCGCGGCCCGAATGAAGGCCGCCACCTCAGAGTGATCACGGAGTGCGTCAAGGCGGCGGCGCGATGGGAGATGCCGGTGGTCGTGCATATCTACCCTCGCACCTTCGAGGGCGGCACGCGCATTTCGTTCCAGCCCGAAGACATCGCGTGGGCCGTCCGTTGCGCCTTGGAGTGCGGTGTGGACGTGATCAAAACGCCGTATTGCGGCGATGTCAAAGCCTACCGGCAGATCGTTTCGGACTGTCCGGTCCCCATCGTCGCCGCCGGCGGGCCGCAAACGAAAACGCTGGCGGACGCGCTGGGGATGTTGCGCTCCGTGGTGCAAAGCGGCGCACGCGGCGCGGTGGTCGGCCGCAACGTCTGGGGCGCGGCGAGAATCACCGAGACTGTGCTGGCGATGAAAGCGGTCATTCACGACAACAAATCGCCACAACAAGCGCTGAAGCGATTTCGCGGGTGAAAAAGAAGGTTGATCTGAGGAGGCCGGATCGTACCCGCCGGCGCGGAACGATCCAGCCGCCGAAGCTCCATCACGGTCGTGGGAGGATGAGGCGCCGGACTTTTGCCGCGCTGTTGACGTACACGTCATTGCCGGCGAATGCGAACCGCGCGCTGCCTCCCTTGATGCGACCCAGCACCGAAACCTCCAGCGTCGTGGGATCAATGCGCAGGAAAGCGCCCTCCTCGGCCGCCGTCTCCATTCCCGTCCAGATTTTGCCGTCGGGACCGACCACGAAATCATAGCCCTTGCCGGGCAATGCGCTCGTGCCTTGAAGACCGAAGATCAACCGATTATAGCGAACCACCTGCTCCATTTTCTTCGCCGCATAGTCGTAGCGATAGACGTAGGTTGTCGCGTTGGTGGGGCCGGGAGCGAGCCCGACCAGTTTGTTCGGCGCGATCTCGACGATGCCGGTCAGGGCCTTGAACCCGGGCAGAGGCTCGAGTTGTCCGACGTACTTGCGCGCCACGAGATCCACGACCAGCAGCCTGGCGTTTTCAGGAACGGCGTTGGTGAGTTGCCGGTTCTTCTCAATCGTAGTCGAGAGGACAAGCTTTCGTCCGTTCTCGATGAGGCCCGCCCATGAGACGGCCAGGTGATCGTTGCATCCGTTGTCCTCGATCTCGCCCTTCGTGCCGTCGGCGGGGTTGTACCAGACGACGTCGAATCCAAGGTTGTGCCGGTGCCGGGCGGTGACAATAGAAACGCAGCCGTCCGCACCCTTGAACATCCGCACCCCCATGTGTCCGCCGGATCGGACGCTCTGGGAAAAATGCCCGAGCAGCCGCGGGTTGGCGCGGGGATCATCGTCGGGAATCGCCGGTTGATCGGGAAGCTCGGTGCGGGGGGTGATCGGTTGCGAAGTGTCCCACCGCATCAGCGCGGTGCTGGGATAGCCGCTGGCGTAGATGACCGGTCCGATCGCCAACATGCAGCGACCGCTCAAGGGGGCGAACGGCGCCTGTTTGCCCGCGCCGGTCTTCGGGTCGAACACCACGCACGGGTTATACGGTCCGCCGATCGCGGCGATACGGCCGTCGTCGAGCGTTGTCAGAGCCAGCGTGTTCTCCGACGCGAGCGGCGCGGCCACGTGAGCGATCTTCCATTCGTTTGTGTTCTTTGGGTTCTGGTAATGAATCGCCATCTCACTTTTGCCTTCGAACAGCGGCGACTCGTCGAGCAAGACTTGCGGCTCAGGGTTTCGCTGGGGCGAAGCCGTGGCCTTGGGGGGTGCATTCGTTGCCGGCTGTGCCAACTCGCCATTTCGCAATTCGTAGCTTCTCGATGTGTCGTTCGTGTCACTCAGGTTGAGCCGGACCGAAAGCGATGTGCCGCTGACGTTCATATAGCCCTCGACGGGGGTGGTGAGGAGGGCGCGTCGCTCCCTGGTCTTCTTGTGGATGGCGACCAACTCCCACGGGCTCTTGCCGCGCAAGGCGGCGTAGATGTACCGGTTGTCCGAGCCGAGTTCATAGACGAAGCCGTGGCTGTCGGAGAGCTTGCCGAATTTCGTCAACCGGCGCCGTCGCGGGTCGTACATGGTGACCTCCGCCACGCCGCCCGCGCCCATCGCGATGACGCCATCGGGCGACACCGACATCCGAAACGCGCCCGCTTCGCCGCTCACGAACGGCATCGGCAACTCGGCGATGCGGTCGGTGGTCGGGTCGTACACGTGGAAGCCGCCGGGAAGCCACGTCGTGAAATACAATTTCCCGCCCGACCACGCCGTGCGACTCTGGCCGTAGCCTTTGATCGGCCCGTGCTCCGTGAGCCTGCCCGTGTCGAGTGTGAGCGTCACCACCCAGAATTGCCGGGCACCGCGGTTTTCCTTTTTCACGAGCATCTGCCGCCATTCTCCCTTTCGCGTTTGGAACAACGCGGCCTTGGTCACCCACGCTTCCACGCTGGCGATCCCCACCTCCTCGGTCTCCAGCAACGGCGCTGATGCAGCGTTCAGCGGTTTGGCGGCCATCGCCTCCAGCGGTTCGTCGGCCAGGCCATGCGCGCCCAGCGCCAGCGCAATCATTGCCAAGGCTGCTTTGAAACTGATCGTGCTGATTCTCCCGGGATAGAAGGCGAACGTGGAGTCCTTCACGCACGAGAGTGTCGGCCCAAGAGCAGCGCGTTGCACGCAAACCATGACCTGAGCCGGATCCATCAGCAGCAGAACGGTGCCCATCGGTCCAGATGGTATTCGGCGCGCGGTGCGTGTGCAACGTCAACGTCAGCGCAATCACCCCATCCCTGCCGGTCATCACACCGAC
>CAZOTB010000085.1:2875-27368 GCA_964582645.1 uncultured Verrucomicrobiota bacterium
AACAGCATGTGGCATTACGATAATGCTGCCGTCGGGCCATTTGCTTGTCCCGCCGAACGCTATCGCGGCGCGCGTCCGCCCTGGGGCTATTGGTACGGGACACACTATGGATGGAACCGATTCTTTTTCTCGGACACGGTGGGGACCACCTATCAACGCCCCGGGCACGCTCCCCAGCCCGGCCTGGCCTGCCTCGTCGCCGACGGCTCCTATGCGAACATCGTCTGGACCGGTGACGGGAATGGTTGGCGGCCGCGTCACAAGACACCGTCCATCGTGGACGGCTTTTACGGCACGCTCATGCCTGACGGGTTCGTGAACGTGGCTTTCCTCGATGGTCACGTCGAGACGCTGCCGTTCTCCAAGATCAAGCTCGGCTATCCCGGCCAGCCCCCGCAGAGCGCCGTCGAGTGGCGCGGCGGATTGACCGGCCTCTCAGCGTGGTGAGACTGCTCCCGCGCGGAATTCCACCCGGTTTGTGAAAGCCAACTCCATAAGCCATCCGCCTCTTCGAATCGCCTTGCTCGGCGCCGGTGAGCGCGGCCGGCATGTGTTGCGAAACTGGATGAAACTCACCGGCTGCGAAGTCGCCGCCATCGTGGATCCCAGCCCGCAGGCGCACGAGAAGGCGCGCGCGTTCTTTGGCGAGGCGGTCCGCAGCGCCGAGTTCGTGATGGACGTGGACGCCTGGCTCAAGCGCGCCGACGTGGACGTGGTCACGATCAACTCGTGGGACATCCATCACGCGGCAAACGCGATCGCCTGTTTTGACGCCGGGCTGAACGTGCAGGTTGCCAAGCCGATGTGCCAGAGCCTCGAGGAAGCCGACCGCGTCTATCGGGCGTGGAAAAAATCCGGCAAGATCGGCGTCGTGGACATGCAGATTCGCACCATTCCGCTGATCCGGACCGCGAAGCGTCTCCTGGACGAGGGCGCGATCGGCAAGGTGCGCCTCGTCACCTGCTTTGACATGGTCGGCATGGGCGCGGCATTCTATCGGTCCAGTCGTTACCGTCGCAAGGATCAGGTGCGCTCGCTCACGCTGGCCAAGGGCGTTCACTTTCTCGACATCTGCAATCTGTTCATGGACGACGCCCCCGTGCGCGTGTTTGCCTCCGGCGGACTGAGCTATTTTGGCGGCGACAAACCCGACGATCTGTCCTGCCGGGCCTGCGACATCCAGTCCACCTGTCCCGAGAACGGCGACATCGCTACGATCGGCGGCATCCCGCATCCATTCCCGGAATCGCTCTGCGTGTTCGCGCGCGAGACAGATGTGCCCGACCACGCGGTGGCCGTGATCGAGTACAAGAACGGCGGCCGCGTCAGCTACGTCGAGTGTCAGTTCACGCCCGAATACCAGACGCTGTACGAAATCATCGGCGACAAGGGCGCGATTTTCGTCCGGTACGCGATGGACGAGCGGCTGTACCTCGAGTTGCGCCCGCGCGGCGCGGCCAAGGTCGAGCGGATGAACTTCTATCCCCATGGCGTTGCCCACGGCGGCGGCGATCACACGTTGATCCAGCAAATGGCCGACGCACTCCGCCGCAACGAGCCGATGCAGCCGGACATCCTCGATGGACGCAACGCCGTCGCCCTATGCGAGGCCATTGACCGCAGCATCGAAACGCGCATGCCGGTCGCC
This sequence comes from uncultured Verrucomicrobiota bacterium, assembly GCA_964582645.1. Lineage (GTDB taxonomy): Bacteria > Verrucomicrobiota > Verrucomicrobiia > Palsa-1439 > CAZOTB01 > CAZOTB01. Next base: position 4,524 of record CAZOTB010000085.1, read on the forward strand.
ATTCCACCACCGCCCGCAGTGCCGTGAACCTGGCAATCCCTCCCGGACTCGAGTGGGCCACTTGCTTCCAACGGCCTGAGCGGATACACGTGTTGCAAGCGAGTGAAACCCGATTCCGAGCCAGATCAGATTCGTGCCGGCAAGGTTCTGTTTGACACGGAACAGATTGCCCGACTGTGCGGGCTGCCACTCGCGCCGGGAGATTCGCCCGCGGTCGAGTGGAATCCGAAACAGAAACCGAGGCTCGAACTGCCGCTCACCGGCGACTGGCTCGAGTTCGATCAACTGCGGATCCGTCTGGCCGTCGCGGAGGGCGCGGGCGGCGAGCTGGCCATCGCGGTGACGCTGAAGAGCCGCACGCCGGGATTGGAGCAGAACGATTCGTTCTTCACCATCTTCGCCATCGGCAACTCCCGGCGTCAGGCGTGGAGCGGCTGGCGCGACATTCGCGTGCCGTTTGAAAACTTCAACGTCAACGGCCAGCCGGTCGGCTGGCGCGATCTGGATCGCATGACGCTCACGCTTCACTACACCGAGTCGCCGGTTCTGGTTTCAGAACTCCGTATCGAACAACGTCCGCCCGTTCGCGGTCCTCGGCTGACGGACGAGCGCCTCTTGGCGGAACTCGACCTCGCGCGCGGCGATCTGCGTCGGCATTTTCAAAACCGGCTCAAGCCGCTTCACTCGTTCCATCTCCCCGGCAACGAGTCGCCTTCCCTCGCGGAAGCCGACGCCATCTGTCGCAACGTCATCGAGGGATGCGACCTCGGCGCAACGATGAACTGGCGCGCCAACCCGGACGGTCATCAGGGCTGGACCAACGCGGTCCACCGCCACTATTTCATCGCGCATTTGCTGGACGCCTGGCACGCCACGCACGACCCGCGCTACGCGGCCAAGATGGACGAACTGCTCGCCTCCTGGATCGCCGAGCATCCCGTGCCGCTCGACGGCTACGGCGGCGGCCCCGCGTGGAGCACGCTCTCGACGGGCTGCCGGTTCAAACGGACGTGGCTGAACGTGTTCTTCTCGCTGGCCGGCGAGCCGGCGTTTCGCGACGAGACGTTTCTCGCCATGCTCAAGTCCATGTTCGAGCACGCGGAATTTCTGCTGGCGCACTCGACGTTGCACGCCACCAACTGGCTCGTCATCGAATCGCAGGCGCTGGCGTTGATCGGGATGATGCTCCCTGAGTTCCGTCGCGCGTCCCTTTGGCGCGAGGCGGGCTGGCAGCGGCTCACCGACGAAATCCAGCGCCAGGTCTATCCCGACGGCGCACATCGCGAACTTTCGCCCGGCTATCACATCTCCTCCTGCACCGCCTTCGCGCAGCCATTCGAACTCGCCCGGCGCAACGAGCTTCCCGTTCCCGCCGCCTATGAAGAGCGGCTGCGGAGAAGTTTCGAGTTCATCGCCCGGCTTCGGCGTCCCGACGGCACACTGCCGTCGCACAACGACAGCGGCAGCGTGGGCTTGAAGGCCGAGCCCTTCTTGCGGTACGGCGCTCGACTCTTCGGCGAGACACCGCCCGCGCCGCACTCGCAGGCGTTCGCGCACTCCGGCCTGTTCGTGATGCGAGCCGGTTCGGACGCCGACGCGCGCTGGCTGTTCTTCGACGGCGGGCCGTTCGGCGCGGGCCACCAGCACGAGGACAAACTCGGGATTGATGTGTACGCGTACGGCACGCACTTTCTCGCCGACCCCGGCATCACCAACTACCGGCCCGACGCCTGGTTTCGCCACTACCGCAGCACCGGCGCCCACAACACGGTGATGGTGGACGGCGGCGCGCAACAACGCGGCACAGTCGAGTCCCGCGAACAGAAGCGCCGCGATGTCTCGGGCGAGAACTTCTGGGCATCGGGTCGTGGCGTGGACGTCGCCCGAAGCGAGTACCGATGCGGCTACGTCGGCGTCGCGGAGCAAATCGTTCATCGTCGGACCGTGGTGTTCGTGAAACCCGATTACTGGTTGGTGCTTGACGAGATCGAAGGCCGGCAGCCACACCGCGTCGAGACCCTCTGGCACTTCCTGCCCCTCCGCGTCGAGCGCGACGGCCTTCGCGTTCACACCGCGCGCGCGGGCAAGGCCAACCTCGAGATTATCCCGCTGATGCCAGCGGCGCTCGACCTGCGGATTGTCTGCGGCCAAACCGCTCCGCCGCAGGGCTGGGTTTCGATCAACGGCGACGATGTGCCCGCGCCGTGCGCGATTTACCGGACCGACGGCCCGCTGCCGGTGCGACAGGTCTGGGCGCTCGTGCCGTCGCCCGCCGGCAGCGGCGCGCGTTTGCTCGCGCCGTCGGTGACCGCGGCAGGCGACGCGACCCGGATCGAACTGCGCTTCGACGACGGACGCCAGGATGCCGTGTTGATTCGGTGGACCGCCGCTGCCCCGCGTTCGATCCAGGACTTGGACACGGACGGCTTTCTCGCTTTCCATCGCCGCGACGCACAGCGACATCTCGTGTATTCGTGCGCGGTGGGAAGCTCTGCCGGCAACCTTGTTGAGGACCGTCCAGGATGATGAACCAACCCAAACCGATTGACCTCCGACATCTGGATCGCTCCCAGCTCCCGGTGCCCGTCGCCGATGAACACCCCGAGTGGATTCGGATTCACGACCTTGCGTGGAGACTCGCGCACCAACACATCCGCTTTCGCAAGGGGCTCGCCTCGCCGTTCTACATGGATGAGGGCTGCATGCCCGACCGGGTGTGGCAATGGGATACGTGTTTCATGGCGCTGTACACGGCCTACGCGAACGCAATCTTTCCCGGCATCGAGTCGCTCGACAACTTCTACGGCTGGCAACGCAAGGACGGTTTCATCGGGATGACCTATTTCCTGCGCAACGGCAAGCTGGCGTACGGCGAGCGATGCAATCCACCGCTGTATGCATGGGTCGAGTGGGAGTACTTCCAGATCACCGGTGATGATTCGCGGTTCAAGCGCGTGCTGCCTCATCTCGTGCGGTACTTTGACTGGCTCAAGGCGAACCGGCGCCGCGGCGAAATTCATCGTCCGCACCGGGAGAAATCGCCCGATCGCGAGACGCGCCGCGGCGGGTTGTATTGGGAAACCTGCGCCGGTGCGGCCGGCTGCGACAATTCGCCGCGCGCGACGCACCTGAGCTGGACGGGCGGCGAGATTGCGTGGGTGGATTTCACCAGCCAGCAGGCGCTCGCCGCCCGGTGCATCGCGCGAATCGCAGATCACGTCGGGAACAAGAAACTCGCGAAACGATTCGAGGGAGAACATCGTCTCATCGCGAGGCTCGTAAACCACTGGATGTGGTGTCCCAAGAGCGCATTCTACCACGACATATTTCTCGACGGGAATTGGCTCAGCGTGAAAACCACCGCCAGCTTCTGGACGCTGCTCGCAGGCATTCCCAACGCCAGGCAGGTCGCATCGCTCACGGGTCATCTGCTCGACCCGAAGGAGTTCTGGCGAGATCATCCCGTTCCCACGCTTTCCGCGGACGACCCGAATTACGACCCGACCGGCAAGTACTGGCTCGGCGGCGTGTGGGCGCCGGTCAACACCGCGATCGTCAAAGGACTGACGCAGTATGGCATCAATCACCTCGCCCACCGGATCGCCCGGCGACATCTCGATTGCATGGCGGAAGTCGAACGCACGACCAGGCCGCACACGCTCTGGGAGTGTTACGCGCCCGACCTGCCGCGGCCGGGCACGATGAAGAATGGCAAGTCGCGATGCCGGCCCCACTTCGTCGGGTGGACGGCTCTCGGCGCGACGACACTGTTTTACGAGAACATCCTCGGCATCCGCCCCAACGCTCCCGAGCGCCGCATCACCTGGGATATGCGCCTTACCGAGCGGCACGGCTTCGCCCGTTATCCGTTTTTAGGCCACTGGATCAGCTTGATCGCGGAGAAGCGAAAGACGCATTCGTCGCGCCCCCGGATCGCAGTCCAATCGCCGGTCGGGTTCGATCTTGTGGTTCTCGTTGACGATCGCACGATGAGAATCCGTGTGAAGGACGGACGGACGCAGCGAGTTCTGGCTTGAATGCTACGGGGCCGCCTGCTGGATCACGCGCGGAGCGGAGATCGTCGCGCCGGCCTTCCACACGCCGTTGCTGTCAAATCCCCTGGTCTGCCATTCGGCCAGGCTCAAGTGCGTTTTGTGTTGCTGGTCGGGCGTAAGATACACGGCGGACGCGTTGGTGCTGGCGGGCGCAAACAACGTCTGCTCGCAGGTCAGGTTCGCGGGATCGTGGATGCGCAGCGCGTATTCCGTGTAACCGTAGAACTTGTTCCCGCGCACTTCGACGGGCGCGGGGCCGCCGACGCCACCTTCGGGCTTGTAGATGCTGCCTCCCTGGGCAAAGCCGACGAAGGTGTTGTTGAACACCTTCGCGTTCCTGCCGTACAGGCGGAAGCCGATGTTGCGCCGGGGTGTTTTCGGCCACTCTGCAAGATCCCGCGGATCGTACACGGCCACATTCCCCTCGATCTGTGCATCGCTGCCGGCGCTGGAGAGAAACCGGCTGCCGAGCGCGACGTTGTTTTGGATGAGCGAACCCTTGCCGGTGCTGGTAATGCACGCGCCGCCGTGGAGGAAGGTGTTGCCAATGACCCGAAGCCCGCTGAATGCGTCGTTCTTGCTTGTGTACGCGGCGATTGAGAGGAGCGGGCCGACGTCGCTGAACAGGCTGTGGCGGATCGTCATCGGCGCGGTGCAATAGATCGCCTCGCCCTGTGCGCCGTTGCCGATCCGATGGAACATACAGCCATCCACGATCCCACGTTCCGCGGCGTCGCCGCCGAAGAAGGTGATGGCGTAGGAGCAATTCTCGAACAGGCACTCACGAAAAATCGCATACGGGCTGGTAGAGCAGAGCGCGGCCTGTGCGTGTTTGCGGAATGCAATCCGGTGGAAGATGACCCACTCCGCGCGCGCGAGCGTGACCGAACCGTTCCCTTTGCCCGGGCTGCTGATCTCCACGCGCGCCTGGTCCGGATCGGAGTCACCGGGCGCTCGCAGGAACAATCGTTTGCCCTCGATCGCCCAGGTGCCGGACGCGCTCAACGGCGATGGTCCTTCGAGTGGGAGGAGATTCTTCTCCTTGAAAGGCGGATTCTCCGTCGTGGCGTACACATGGTGGCGGATGCTCGGGAGGAGCTTGTCGTTGAACCAAACCGCCACCGGGCCTTCGACTGCGTTGGTGAAATCGTGGTAGAAGACGCTCGTCTCTCCGAGCCGGGTCCAATTGCTGACCGCGGCGCAACCCACCAGCGTTGCAAGTTCGCCCGGATAACTCGCGATGAGCACCGGATGCTCCCGCGATCCCTTTTGTCCCGCCGCGCCATCGAGTTTCACGGCGGAGTCGAGCGTGTAGGCGCCCCTTCGCAACAGAATCACCGTGCCCGGCTTGATTTGCTTTGCCGCGCGACCCAGCGTTCGGAACGGCTTCTCCACCGTGCCGGCGGCGGAGTCACTCCCGTCAGATGCGACGATGAGCGCGTTGCTCACGACAACCTTCGGCATGGCGTAGTCCGTGGAGGGAATCGCCGCCGCGCGCTCGAAGAAGTTCGTGCTGCAGATGCCGGTGTAGTCGGGCGTGCCGGGTGGCAGGGGCACATCAGTGGCTGCGCCCGACAGCGCCGGCGAGCAGCACAGGAGGAGAACCGCGAGGCCTTTCATTGTTGTTGTTCCTCACCACAAATCGAGTCCGTTCGCCAGCATTTTCATACGCGAGAGGAAGCGTGACTGGGTGGTGGGCGCATGCTATAAGCCGGTGCCATGTCACTGCTGCCCAAGCGTCCATCGCTCGTTAACGAAGTCGTTGAAGTGATCCGGCGCGGTGTTCGCGAGAAGCGCTGGGTGGATCACTTGCCGGGCGAACGCAGCCTGTGCCGGCAACTCGGCGTGAGCCGTCGCACGTTGCAGAAGGCGTTTGCAATCCTGGAACGCGAGAAATTGTTCGCGCCGGGGCGGGGCCGACGCCGTCGCATTGCCGCCATGCCCACGCCGAGTAGCGCACGCGAGCTTCCGCCAGTCATCGGCGTGCTCAGCGCCGTGCCCGAGTTGCGGGAACGCGCGGGATTCGTCACGACACGGCTCGAACAACTGCGGGATTGGGCGCATCGGCTGGGGCTGAGCGTGCAAGTGCATTCGATTCGGCCGTTCCTGGGTCCGCGTCCCCAGGCACGCCTGGAAGTGCTGTTGCGAGAGAGCCCGGCCCGGTGCTGGGTGTTGTCGGCAACGCCCATGCTGGTGGAACAATGGTTTCAAGATCGCGGTCTGCCCACCGTGGTGGTCGGCCGATGTTATCCCGGTCTGAACCTGCCGGCCGTGGATGTGGACTACAATGCGATCTGCCGGCACGCGGCCGGCGTGTTTGCACGGCTGGGCCACCGCCGAATTGCGTTTGTGATGCACCGATGGAAGTTCGCCGGTGACATCGAAAGCGAGAAAGGGTTTCGCGATGGATGCGCCGGAAGCAGGTTGGATCCGTCCGACTGCCTCGTGGTGGAACATGATGGCACGATCAACAACATCACCCACACCGTGACGCAACTGATGCGGCGCACTCAGCGCCCGACCGCGATCCTGGCGATGTGCGCCCGGTACACGGTCACCATCGCGACGCATCTGGTGTATTCCGGTTTCCACATTCCGCGGGACGTCTCCATCATTTGCCGGGATGAAGAGGATTCGCTGCGCGCGGTCATCCCGAGGATCGCCTATTATGAATCGCTCTATGATCGCATCGCACGGCGCCTCTTCCAGTGGATCGCCCGCATCGTGGAGACGGACCATGCTCCCGCGCGCCAGGTGTTTCTGATGCCCGAGTTGCAGTATGGTGAGTCCATCGGGCCAGCACCCCGCTCATCCTGACGCGCCACCCAGCGTGGACTTCAGAAGAGGCCACAGCTAATCGCTTGTTGGGCTGACAGCGCGGTGGTAGTCTCGCCGGTAGTAGCGCATGAAGAACTCCGGGCGAGCACAGAGGGTGGTTGGCGCATTTACGCTGATCGAATTGTTGGTTGTCGTCGCCATCCTCAGCATCCTGGCTTCGATGCTTCTGCCCGCACTCGCCCGGGCCAAGAAGCAAGCGTACATCGCCCAGTGCATCAGCAACCTCAAGCAGATCGGGATCGCGGCGAATCTCTACTCTTCGGACCATGACGGCTACATGATGGCGCCCGCCAACTGGAAGTGTACCGGCTCGCCCGCCCTCAATCCGTGGATCTCGCTCGCGTCGTTGACGGAGAACAACTACATCGCCTGGCGCACCAACACTTATGTCCGACCCGCCGGCGGAACCTACAGCCAGCCCGAGTGCGGCGCGTTTCTCTGTCCGCAACTGCAACGCGATTTCAGGGTCTATTATCTGAACTACGCGAACTACTTCAACATCCAGGTCAACTACAGCGTCAGTTACCTGGTCGGTTTCCTCACCCTCTGCAACGGTAATCCGCCACCCGGCTGGCGCAACAGTGCGTACGGGCCCTACAAGAACACCGAGATCCAATACCCCAGCCGCACTTTTCTCGCCGGGGACGCGGTGGCGTTCACCGATTCGACTTTTGCGCCCTACACGATTTCCTGCGCAACCAGCTTCGGTTCGGGCAATGACCGCCTGATCGGCAACCGGCAACTATTTGGGCTGACCTGGAAGAAGGGCACGATCACTCACGACGGGCCCAACATTCTGTTTTGGGACGGCCACGTGGGGCGACTGGTTTATCCCAATATTCCCGATCCATATCCCACTGTGAACGGTCAAAACAAATACTTCGGTTCCAAATGGCTGACGGTGGACGGCACGGGCATGGACGGCGCGACTTCTCCATGAACCTCCCGCTCAGCAAAGGGGCGTGTTGGATCATTCTCCTGTCCTTGGTGAACTCGTTGGCGGCGGGAGAAGCAAACGACGGCAGGTTCATAGACCACGCGCTCCCAGATTGCGGCATCCAAAAAGAAATCAACGCGGCCGCGGCGTCGAGCAATGGCGTGGTCCGGCTTCCCGCGGGAACATTCGCGCTGCGGCGTGGATTGGTGCTCAAGAGCGGTGTCGAACTCGTTGGCGCGGGCATGGACAAGACGATCCTCACACCCGTGCGCAAAACGATCCGCCTCGATGTGGTCGGCGTCGCGGAAGGTTCGGCGACCAATGAGCACAAGTTCGTCGTCAAAGAACTGCCCGATTCAGTGAAAGCCGGCCTCGGCGTGATGCTGTGCCCGGTGTGGCCTCCCGCCCATATCGTTCACACCCGGCCGGGCGTCATTACCGCGGTGGACCCGGGAACGAAGACCGTCACGGTGCTGTCGCCGTACGGTGCGGGGAAGCTGACATCCGGCAAAGGGGTGCTGTTGGCCGGCGTGCAGTGGGTGCTGGAGAAGGCGATCCAGAAAGGCGACACCGAGATCGTCCTCAAGAACGCGGCCGACATCAAGCCCGGGGACGAGTTGACGCTCGGCACGCCGCCGAACGAATCGCTGCTGAACCACGTCTTCGTAAAGGAGGTCAAGGGCAACACTGTCGTCCTCGAAACTCCGGTGGCCGTGGACTTCGCGTTGTGGCCGCCGCGGGAGAAGTTCGGCAACGACTTCGCCGCGCCACTGGTGTGGGCGTCGTTCCCGATGATCCACAGCGCCAAGATCAAGAACGCCGCGATCCGAGAACTGACCGTGAAGGGGCTCGACACCACCGAGGCGTATCCCCTCTGCTGCAACTACACCGTAAGCGGCATCCATCTGTTCGACTCGAAGAACGTGACGCTCGAACGGGTGGCCGTGCGTGATTGGTTTACGGATGGTATCAGCATCCAGACCGGCGCCGATTGCCGTCTTTCGCATTGTGAGGCAACGGGATGTCGCGGCAACGGTGTTCACATCGGCACGGGGCTCGTGAACACCATCGTCGAGTCCGGCACGCTCACGCGCAACGGCCAGGGGCTGTACTTCTGCTGGCACAACCAGAAGTGCATCATTCGCGACAACAAGATCACGGAGAACCAAGGCGCCGGAATCGCGGGTCTGGGCAACCCCGGCGACGTTCACAACCTCATCGAGAAGAACCTGGTCGCCCGCAACGGCGGCCCCGGCATCGGGATCAACGGCGGGATGAAATCGGGCAACGTCATTCGCGACAACACCATCGAGGACAACTCCCAGGCCAAGCCCGGTACCGCTCCCGGCATCGCGGTCTATGCCTCCACGGAGGATGCGCTCGATTACACCATCGCCAACAACACCATCCGCGACACGCAGTCGACGCCGACGCAGTACGTCGGCATCGAGGAGAAGAGCGGCGCTTATCGCGACAAGCCCACCCGGGCTGATGAAAACAAAATCAGCGGCAACAAGTTCGGAGGCCATAAACTCGCTGACATCGTGGTTGCAGGATCGAAGACCGTGGTGGAGAATGACGGTGCCAGGCAGGTAAGGGCATCGGAGCTGCCCGAGATGGTCAAGGCGGCAAAATGAAGGCGAGCAGAAGTCACGGCTTCACGTTAATCGAGTTGCTGGTTGTCGTCGCGATTCTGGCCATCCTCGCCTCGATGCTTTTGCCGGCGCTCCAGCGCGCCAAGGAATCGGCACGCACCTCCCAGTGCGTCAGCAACCTCAAACAGGTCGGTGTGGCCCTGATGCTGTACGCCGGCGACTCCGATGGGTTTCTCGGACCGATCAATACGGCGAACCTCAGCCCGAATTACACGATGTTCGATTACCTTCCCAAGAACGGCTACCTCCCCACCAACACCTATTCCCATCCCATCAACGGCACCACCGTCGGGGTGGATGTCTTCCGCTGTCCGACCCTGCAACTCAAGTACGGCGGCAAGATCTACCATCGCAACTCCGCCACGGCCGGGCAGTACCAGGTCAATTACAGCAGCACGTTGTTGTGCGGCTATATGAACCCTCCCTGGGTCTGGTGGATCTATCGAACCGCGTACTACGGCCCGTACCGGGTCGAGGAGATTGTCCGCCCGGCGATGTGCGTCCTCGCCGGCGACTCGGCGGTGGCCGTGGGATACAGCGGCTGGGTTTACGGCAACAATCTCGCCGCCTCCATCTCCCGCCAAGCCTTGTCCAACGTCAACTCAGGATTGTTCGGGCAACACTGGTCCGCGACCGGCAACCCTGGGCCGTGGGTCGGATACACCACGCACGGCGGGCCCAATCTCTTGTTCTTCGACGGTCACGTCGCGCGGCATGTGTACGGCAGCCACGTTGACCCGATTTCCGGCGCGCCGGACCTTCCGAACCGGATGCTCACGTTCGACGGCAGTGGTCCCGGTTGGTGAGCCTCGCTTCTGTTTCAATGAGAGTTTCTCCACGTGTACTGGTCGTGTTGCTGCTCGCCGCCGGTCGATTATTTGCCGGCGAGACAGAAACGAACCGACTGGACACCGCGATCTCACTGAGCCGGGGTGATGCTCCCATCACCCGGACGCTCAATGCGCTCGATACCGGCATCTACTCACTGATGGTCCATGGCTCGATTGATCCGCAGGGACGCGACAAGCTCGGGCGCGTCTGGCGGCCCTGCCCGATGGAGTTCGAGTTGCGGGATGCAGCCGGGCGAGTTGTCGAGCGCGGGAGGATGTTGCTCAAACAGAGCTTCACCCCGCAACGGATGCAGGGGTTTCACTTCCACATCAACGAGCCGGGCGATTACACGGCCACGTTCCGATTGTCCGGCCGCGCGCAAGAGACGGTTCGGATCACCCGGTTTGAGTTGGTGGATCATCTCAAGGACGTGCCGAACGAAGCCGTCAAGCGCGCGCAACACATCGGCTCGGGCAAGACAAATCAACTCGCCGCGCTGACCGAGGATCGCCGGCAACGCGACGACGCGATCTGGAAAGGCCTTCCACCTTTGAACACGATGCTCCAGGTACACGACGCGCCCAAGCTGTTCCGTCAACCGCCGGCTTCGCTCGCGCTGCCGAAGTGGGACACGAAGGCGTACGCAGGCGTGTATAGCCAGCGCCACCCCGGGCTGTCGTTCGCCCCGCTCGATTTCGTCAATGCCCAAACCGGCGAAGTGTTTCCGCACGAACAGATCGTCGCGGGCGAACCGTGGCCGGGCGAGTGGAGCGACGACGGCACGGGCGTCTTTTTCACCAAGGAGAAATTTCCCGAGTTGCCGCACGACATCCTCTGGGCGCCGCGCGCGACGTTGCTCGGGTACCGCGTCAAATGTTACCTCGGCCTGCTCGGCGCAGGTGATTACGGCGGCAGGAGTCTGGCGAAGCAGTACTTCGAGCAGGGCGATCCGAACGTAGGCCACGATGCCGCGATGGCACTCGTGCGGCTCGCGTACGATTGGCCTGCCGTCGAGATGAATCTGCACGAACTACGGCTCTGTTCGCACTCGCCCGACCTGGAATTCAACACGGACTGGACGGGCGCGCGTCGAAACGGCAAGTATTTCTACGACGGTTGGTCGGGTGCGAACACGATCAGCCTGCTCACGGCCTACGACCAGGTCTATCCGTACATCCAGGACAACCAGGCGTTCGCCGAGGCCGTGCATCGGTTCATCCCGTGGATCAACACGCCGCAGGATGTCGTTCGTTACCTCGATCGCGGGTTGGTATTCGCGAGCGTGCGCGACGTCCATCGCGGCCTGATCCGCGCCGCGCCCGTCGAAGACATGGCTGCGCGCGTGCTCGGGCCGGGGCCGTTCACGGAGGAGTTCTACGATCTGACGAAGCAGCAGGTGAAGATCTATCCGTACAGCGGCACGTACCAGGAACTCTACGCCACCGCGCTCAATCGAAGCGGCTCCTACCATGCGGGGTCGTTCCTGGTGTATGCCTTCGGCGACGCCTGCGGACAGATTGGCAAAGCGCGCCTGTTCCTCGAAGCGCGCCGGCAGGGGGTGAAACTGCCGATGGACATCAGCGACCTTGATCGCTACCCAAAGATCAAGGGCGCGTGTGATTTCATCGTCGAGATGTGGCCCGCGGGCGGGTTCCCGTTCATGCTCGGGGATGCCAGCGGCGGACCACATACCGGCCCGAACGCCCGGCAACGGCTCACCATGGCGGCGGACTCACTCCGCGACGCTTGGGATCTGGCCGGTGACCCTCGCCATGCGTGGATTCTCAGCAACTGGATCGGCGAAACCAACGCCACCATCGCCAAAGCCGCGGCTGACATTCGCAACCCGATCCTTCACGCTCCGTCGCGCGTCGTGCCCGGCTACGGCGCGATCCTCGAATGCGGTGTGGACGAAACCAATCTCACGAAGAAAACCGCCGCCACGTTGCGCGTCGGCATCGGCCAGGCACACACGCACTCGGATTATCTCGACCTGAATCTCTTCGCGCTGGGCTTGCCGGTTGCCGTGGATCTCGCCTGCCGCACCGAGGGCAACAACTGGACGAGACCCAAATCCGGCAGCGCCGGCCTGCACAACATGGCCATCGCCCACGACACCGACAATTTCCACGAAGCCGGTGGCCAGACCGGCGAGCCGTGGATCCGTTCATTCGCCCCGCCGCTCGTTCGCGCCAGCTACGTGAACCGGGAGGGCACGGCCCGTCTCGACCGCGATGTGATCCTGATGCAAGTGGGCGAGGCCGACACGCACTACGCGTTCGACCTCCAACGCCTGCGCGGGGGCAAGCTGCACACGTGGAGTTTTCATGGCTGCGAGAGCGACGACCTCGCGCTCAACGTCCCGATGGAAGCCAGGGCCGTCCGTTGGATTGATCGAATGCTCGAGGGCACGCACAAGGTCGGCCAGGCGAACGACACGTTGCAAGCGACCTGGACGATGACGCGCGCGGGCCGGGAGATCAAACACAGCTTCAACGGCGGCGGCGTGATCAAGACCGCCGCCTGCGAGCCGGTAGTGCTCGGCGCGGCGTACGACTCGAACGCCCCGCCCGTGCGCGTCCGCGCGACGTTGCTCGGGCACGCCGGCGAGGCTGTGATGCAGGGCAATCCCTACTCCGAGGCGTACAGCTTTTGTTTCCCAGTCCTCTGGGTGCAGCGTGAAGCAAACGATGGCGAGTCCCTCTATCCCGCGATCTACGAGTGGTATCGCGGTGGTGTGCCAGTGATAGAGAAAGCCGAGTTGGTTCAAGGGCAGGTTCGCGTCACCACCACCTCGGGCCAGGTGGACGCCTTCACCGTGACACCGACGACCTTCAGTGTTGTCTCTCGCGACAAGCGGGGCATCCGCTTCGCCAAGCTCAACGGCGGCGACGCGCTTCAAGCCGAAGGCATTTCCATCAAAGCCAACCGTGCCGCCTACCGGACCACCATCACCGAGGTCGATTATCGGAAGCGCACCCTCCGCACCAAAGACCCGCTCCCGGCCAATCCGCGCGTCACCGTCGGCAACCAGGGTCACCGAACCTTCCTCGAACTGCGCGGCTCGGGCACAAGCTTTGCCTTCGACGACGAGCTGCTTTGCCACGAAGGCCAGATCACGAAGCTCGAAATCAAGGACGACAAACTCGTGACGATCGAATCCAGTCAGAAGCTCTTCCAGGCGGGTAATGGCAACCGCAAACTCGACGGATTCACGGTCGCGAACGAAGATCTGACCTGGCAATTCCGCGCCGGCAAAGTCATCAGGCCCTCTCCGGTCGGCGAACTCAGCGAGCAAATCTTCACCGACGCCAACCGCGACGGTCGCGTCCACGTGAAGACTTACGAGATCGGCCTCGGCGACGAGGTCGAATTGTTGACCGACGTGACCGTGTGGCGCACCGGCAGAGGTTACGAGGTCACAACAAACGCCAGAGTGGACTTGAGAATCGGCAACTCAAAGGCACAATTCGACCCGAGTGAGATGCCCAGGTTGTTGAAGCGAAGATGATCAGGTTGAATGGCAGTGTCCGGCAACGCCGCTTCGCATACATCGCGGCGCTGGTTTGCGTCATCGCGAACGCCCTGCCGCCGTTCAGCCGCGCCGCTGAGGAGCCGCTCCGCGCCCAACTCACCATTCACGCCAACCAAACGATCCGTCCCGTGCCGCCGCTGCTGTTCGGCCATAACATGGAATGGGCTTGGGGCGGCCAGGGCTTGTTCAAGCCGGATGCCTCGGGGCCGGTCGAAGGGATCGTGCCGCTCCTCAAGGAAATCCAGCCCGGCCTCATCCGCTATCCGGGCGGATCGCTGGCCAACACGTTCCGCTTCGCCGATTCCATCGGGAAGCTTGCGGACCGCAGACCCATCGCCAACTTCTTCTCCCTGACCGGCGACTGGCGGAGCAAACCTGCCCGCTACAAATCCGAGCTCCCTTCGTTCGGCTTCGACGAGTTCATGCGGTTCGCGGAACAGGTCGTCGCCCAGGGCGCCCTCCTCACCGTGAACTGCACCGAGTGGCCGCACAACCCGGAGCTCAGCGGCAGCGCGCAGGAGGCCGCCGCGTGGGTGGCCTACGCCAATGCGCGCCTGGGCGACCCGCCCGTGCCGCTCGGCAAGGACAAGCGCGGCATGGACTGGCTCGATTCCCAGCACTGGGCGACGCTGCGCGCGAAGAACGGGCATCCATCGCCCTATGACGTGCGCTATTGGGAGATCGGCAACGAAGTGCACGATCCCGCTCAGGGCGCCGGCATGAGCGGCTCGGATTACGCATCGCGTCTGCTCGAGTTCGCCAAGCGGATGAAGTCCGTGGACAAAACGATCCGTGTTGGCGCGGTCATCAAGGAGGACATCCCGGCCTGGTTTCGGCCGGTCGTTGCCGCAGCCAAGCCGCCGCGGATTGACTTCTTCGTGGTCCACGCCTACGGGCCGGGAGCGGTGGGCCGGGAACTGCCCCTGTGGAGCAACGGGAGCAAGTCACTGAGGTTTCCGGTTTCAAAACCTGGCGCTTACGAACTCATCGTCCGCGCCTCCGGGCAAGCGGCCAAAGGGATCGGCCCGCAGTTGCGGCTTGCATGCGACGGCAAGACGCTGGGAGAAACCACCATCACGGCGCTCCACGATCAACGGAAGAGCCAGGATGTCAAACACTCACTCCCACTCGACGCCGGCGAGCACACCCTGCTCATTTCCTTCCTCAATGACGAGTACCTGCCGCCGGAGGACCGCAACCTGTTCATCGAGGATGTCTCTCTGCATACTCAAGACGGCGGCAGCCAGCGCGTCGAGTTGATGCCCGTTGGCGAGGTGCTACAGGAAATGAGCGCTCAGGTCGAAATGTTCGACTCGCATCTGCAACGCGTGCGTGACCTGATGAAACAGAACGGCGTTTCGCTTCCGTTCCACGTGACCGAGTTCAACGCCCTCTATGGCAGCACGCCGGAGTTGCTCAAGCAAAGCGCCGACCTCAAGAGCGCGTTGTTCGCTGCACGGTATCTTCACCTTTTCCTTGAAACCGGCG
The DNA here is from genome assembly GCA_964582645.1 of uncultured Verrucomicrobiota bacterium. GTDB lineage: Bacteria > Verrucomicrobiota > Verrucomicrobiia > Palsa-1439 > CAZOTB01 > CAZOTB01. The sequence goes on from CAZOTB010000085.1 coordinate 19,863, forward strand.
ACGTGGAAGCTGCCAACTTCTGGTGCATCAAGAGCGCGTGGTTCTTGATCGTCCAGCCGGGGCCGGAAGGCTTGCGGTTGGCGCCGGCGGGACTCGTGTACAAGGCGATGATCCCGCTCATGCGCGGCAATGTCGTCCGCACCGAATGGCAGGAACAACCCCGCTTCCCGACTCTGCTCGGCAAGGGGAAAGCGCCGTGGGTCACCGCCGTCGCCGTGAGCGACGACACTGAACTCGCCGTCAGCATCGTGAACTGGCATCCGACGCGGCCCGCGCAAATCAAGCTCGACGTGCAGGGCGCGCGGCGAACCGGTGAGGCCAGGGCGATGATGCTGACCGGGCCTCATCCCGCGGCGATGAATGAAGACAGCAAGCCCGCGCTAATCACCCTGCGCGAGGACGCGGTGAAAATCACTTCCGAAGGGAATTGCCTTGTTCCACCCGTTTCGGTCACAACCATCGCGCTCCACCTGGAAAAGAAGCCATGAACCTGAAAATCTGCACTGCCCGCACCCTTGTCCGCACTGTTCTCGCTTGCGGCGTTTGTGTCTCGCAATCGGCCCTCGGCTGGTGGGACACGTTCCTTGCCACTTCGCGGCCGGTGCCCCTGGTGCGGGAAATCGAGGCGGAATCGTGTACGAAGGAAGAGGCCGTAAACGACGAGCAAGCCAACGGCGGACGCGGCGGAAAATCCGTGCTGCTCAAGCCGGGCGGGCCGGGTTTGACCACGGAAATCGAAGTCCCGTCCGGCATCTATCAAGTGTTCGTCATTGCGCGCAATCCCGCGGAAACGAACGGCCTCGATCTGGTCTCGCTCGAGGTCAAGGAACACGCCACCGGCCAAACCCGGTCTTGGACGATGCTCGGCGCCTATCGCGAAGCGTACTACGCCGTCGGCCAGCTTTACTTCCCGGCGCACGCGGGCGGGAAGTACACGCTGACAGTCAGGCTTGCCACGAAGCTCGCACAGAAGCCGTCCGACCCGTTATCCGAGGAGATCGTGGATGCGGCGACGCTCACGTTGAAAGACAGGACACTGGTGCCGCTGCTTGTGGATCGGCTCGAACTCCGCGATCCACTCGGGAACTGTGCGCGCAAAGCCGGTAAGACCATGCGAATGCTCACCAGCGACGAGGAACTGGCAAAGCTTCGCAGCGAAACCAGAGCACAGATCAACGACAAAGGCGTCCGCTTTCCGCTCGGCCACAAGAATTTCGTGGACGTGAAGAAGGACAAGCAGCCCGATTGGTGGGCGACCGGCCGTGGCGGTGACGAGCGCAACGCGCGCAACGAAGAGTTGTGGGCGAAAGTACCGGACTGGAACGAACACATCTTCAACGTCGGCGCAACCCCCTGGGCCGAGTTGATCGGGCGCGACCGCAACGGACTGGTGATGGATGCTTCCCTCGCGTTCGAGAAGACCGGCCACTCCGAGTTCGGCTGGGATGGCGCGGTGGCGCTCTGCGCGTTGGCCGAGAAGTTCCCCGCGCTCGACTACTATGCCCAGGCAGCGATGAAAGGATCCAACCTTCGCGCGGATCCGCCGTTCCAGTTCACCATGCCTGCCGGCAAGAGCGTCTATCGCGGCTGGGCGGGCGGCGACATGGAACGGCTGGCGCGGTCGTACGACCGGCTCTTCGATTTCATCAAGGACAACCAGGCGCTGGCCGCATATGTCGGGACAAAAATCCCCTGGGTCAAGACGCCGCAGGACGTGATCAGGCTGATTGACGTGAACCTCCTCCAGCACGGACTCGACGCCTGCACGCGCGACGTGATCAGCGGCGGCGATTCGCCCAAGGCGCTCATCCCGCTCGTGCAGGGCGTGAACGACATCTCGCGCGCGATGCTCGACCGCGGCATCTTCACCAAGATCGCGATGGACATGACGTTCCGCGGCGGCATTGATGACCAGGCCGTGTGCGGCTACTCGCGCGACGGCGTGCATTACATCGGCTCCGTCGGCTATCTTTCTCCGGATCTGCAGGACATTGCGAAGATCCTGCACCAGTACCGGCTCGCCGGCGGCGACGCGCGCTACGATCTGCTCGACCCGAAACGCTACCCGCAGATGATGGAGTCGGACAAAACCATCGCCCAATGCCGGGTCAGCGGCTTTCGCCTTGTGCAGGGCGACGCCGGCGACCTGCGCCTCGGTCGGGATCCGAAATATGAGGCGTCCCCGTCGCGCGTGTTGGGTGGCGTGGGCATCTCGGCCTTGGAGAGCGGGCAGTTCGGCAACGATCCGCTCGCGATGCGCGGCGTGGGGCTGACTTTCGGCCTCGGTCGCGGCCATGCCCACCAGGACACCTTGAACATCGAACTCTTCGCCCACGGATGCCGGGTCGCGCCCGATCTCGGGGGTCGCCACGAAGGCAATCTGCGCGGGTCGCCGAACATGCGCTGGAACAAGGTCCACAACCTCGTCGAAGTGGATGAGAGGAATTTCGAGAACAGCTACGCCGGCTCGACGGTCGCCGCCACGGGGTGGAACACCAGCTTCTCGCCGCTGCCGGGCGCGCAGTTCATGGAGCATCACGCCCGCGCCACCTCGCACACCAACGTCTCGCTCTACGCCCGGCAGACCGCGCTGGTGGACGTCGGCGCGGAGGACAGCTACGTGTTCGACGTGTTTCGCGTGCGCGGCGGCTCGACGCACACCTATTGTTTCCATGGCGGCCCGACCGAGAAGCTCGCCGTGAACACAGCGCTCGCACCCTCGAAGGACGAATACCTGCGGAAACATTACGACGGCACGCAACAGGAGGGAACGACCCCGGCAATGTTGCAGGCTGACTGGGCGCTGAAGCCGGAGCTGCAGAAGAGTTATCAGGGCGACAGGTTTCAAGCCGACCGGCCCGTGACCACGCGGCTGGCGCTGTTCGGCCACGACGGCGACAAGACGTTGGTCGGCAACGCGTATTCCGAAGCGTACAAGTACAACTTCCCGTTTCTCTATGTGCAGGGCCAGCGGAGTGAGAGCGTGTTTCCCGCGATCATCGAGCCATTCGCCGGCAAGCCGTTCATCACGGAGAAGCGGCTGGTGAGCATCCCCAACAACGAAGCCGACGCGCTTCGCGCCGTGGGAATCGAAGTGAAGACGACAGACGGACGGACGGACATTCTCCTTAGCGACGGTCGCCCTGATCGCAAGCGCCAATTGCCAATTACCAATTACCGATTACAAGTCTCCGCCAAGTTCGCCGTGATCTCCCGCGATGCAGACGGCCTGCGACTGGCCGAACTCGTCGGCGGGACAGAGTTGGCTGCCGACGACATCGTAATCAAAACGGAGCGCTCGAGCTATGGGGCGAAACTCACCGGCGTGAATTACGACGATCGGACCTTTACCGTGGATCAACCGCTGCCCTCCCGGCTGTTGCGCGGTGCGGTCGTCGGGTTGGGCAGCGGAGAATTGCAGCACGCGTTCAAGATCAGTGAGATCAACGGCAGGACCGTCACGCACGAAAAGACCGCGCGTTACTTTCAGTCGGCGATCCTCTCGACTGATGAGAAGGCCGGCACGGTCGAGTGCGAGATCGAGCCGGCAGTGTTCGGCTGCGACACCGAGTTCATTGATGGCACGACCGTCAGCAACGAGAAGCAGGACAAGTTCTGGAAGGCCACGATCCAGGAAGCCGACCGCTGGATGAACATCGGCTATCCCGGCTACCGCACGTCGTTCCCGAATGCCATCTCGTGGGACGACATCCCCGACGCCAACGGCGACGGGCGGCGCACCCTGAAACTTCTCGGGCGTGCCGACGAGAAGGACGAGCAAACCAACTCGCTCGCCGGCAAGGTGCTGCTCGAACTGGACGCGACGCGCATCGTGAACGCCGCCGGGAGAGATGCCATCGCCTCGAAAGGTGCGCTGAGCGGCGGGAGCATCAGCGATCCCGAGCTCGCAGGCGAGACGTTCTACTTCAAGCTCCCGGCTGAGGAGAAATATCAGCGCGGCGGCTGGCAGTACGCCTACCGGCCGCTCGTGAACGAAGCCGGCAAGACGGTGCTGATGGCGTACTATCCCGGCTCGAGCTTCCTCTGGAAACTCGACGGCGGTTTTGCCAAGGCCGACTTCTCCGACGCCAACAAGGACGGCAAGACGAAGCTGTGCGCATATCTCTTCGGCCCCGGAGACACGATGCGCGTGGACACATTCGTCCATGTGCGCCGCGAGTCGCCGGGCGTGTATGAGGTTCGCAGCAACGTGCCGTGCGCCGTCTCGTTGCCGCGGGGCGAGTTCACGAAAGCCGAGGTCAGTGCCGACGGCAAGAGCTTCAAACCCATCGCCGCCAAAGCCGACGGCGCGCGGCTGGAGGTCAAGCTGGCCGAGAAGGACCTGACCACTGGCGCGATCACTGTTCGGATGACCAGGTAGATCGCGGCAACCGCGGGTCTGCAGCGCGCGTTGCCGGGGACACCCGTCTCCGCACCGTGCAGCCCGACTTCTACATCGCCCTGGGCTATTTCCCGTTGGTTCAGCAGAATTCGCGCGGCTACTGGGGTAACAACGTGCTGTTATGTGCCGCTGCCGGAGCGCGGGCGCGCAGCATCCACCAAATCCACCACAGCAGTTGGGGCAACGTGCAGTCTGACTATTTCTTCAGCCACCTGATCTCGACGCCGAGCGCCGCGGGGTACGTGCGCCGGAACATCGGCGGTCCGTACCGGCAGCATGAAATTGCGGATCCTGCGCGCACGATTCTCGCCGGTAACGCGGTGGCGTATGACGATGTCGAAGGCATTTACGGAACGGACTGGGGCATGGCGGCCGAGGTCGGCTACTACAACCTCGGCGACAACTACACCTGTTTCGGCGTGGTCTCGTGGTGGAGCGCCAACTACGCCGACCCACAGCCCACCTATCATCCCACAGGTCCCAAGGCCTTGTTCTGGAACGGGCACGTGGAGAGCATCAAGGCCCCGCCCGCCTCCAACCGGTTCGCGTTGCGCCCGCGGTTCACGGCCGACGGGAAGCCGGGCAGCAACAACGTCTATCCGTACCCGTAGGATGACGGTACGGCCGGTGATAGAATCACTTCCCCGTCCTGGCTTCGCAAGAGCTGCCTTCCAGCAGGACCGGCAGGTTACGAACTCACACGCGATCCCCGGCTTGCCTGGGTGGTGGCGAACTATTTTGGGCGCCGCGGCGAGAGCGACCAGGAGTGGGCGCGGCTGCAAGCCAACGCCCGGAAGCAGGGACGCAATCCTTTTCTCGATCAATCGTCCCGCGTCCTCGCCAACTGGGCGGGCATTCTGGAGAGCGGCCGGGAGGCTGGCGACTTCCGGTTCAAACGAAGTGTCTGCCTTCGCGTCGGCACGGGTCATGGCCACGCGCACTCCGATACGCTCGACCTGCAACTGCTCGCGCATGGGGTTCGCCTGGCGAACGACGTTGGCTGGCGCGGAAGTTACGCACGACCCAGTCCCGAAAGCGCCATGGTTCACAATCTGGTCGAGGTGGACGAGGCAAACTGGAACGGGCATTCCTGGATCGCCCCGTTCGCCCCCGCCTCGGGCGCGCAGTACCGGATGGGCGTGGCGGTCCCCCATCGAATCTGAACTCGGTACAATCGCGCACGCGGGAAGTCGCCTTGATTGATGTGGACGGAGGAACTCCCGGCAACGCCCCCCAGCGCCAATGCCGTACACGGAGCATACGAAGTTCGACCCGAAGGCTGCGGCGCCCAACTCGTACGTGTTCGATGTCGAGCGGGTGTCCGGCGGGAAGCTTCACACGTATTGTTTTCACGGCACCGTGTCGGACGATTTCTCGGTGAATCTCGTCAACCAGACCGCTGCCCTCGGCACAAACGAGCAACACTACCTGCGCCGTTGCTTGCAGGGCGATGCGTTCAAGTACGGCGGGGAAGCGCCGCCGGTGCTCGAAGCGACGTGGCGGTTGCGTCGGGGCACGGAAACCATCGAGGCCAGGGATCGAGAAGGCCAGTCCGTCCAACTGAAACAAGACAACGCCGAGGCGACGATGTTGGGCGGGAGCTATGACGAAAGCGGCCCGCGCAAGTTCACCCGGCTTCACCTGGCCGGCCACGGCGGGGAGCGCGTGCTCGTTGCCCACATCGCCCCCAACGTCGTCAACGAGCAGACAACCTGGCCATTTCTTTTTGTCCAACGACGCGGCGAGAATCTGGAATCAGTCTGGCCTGCGATCATCGAACCCTACGCCGGCGAGTCATTCATCACGCAGGTGCGTCCACTTGACATTGCCGGTAATGAAGCAGACGCCCAGCGTGCCATCGCCGTCGAGGTCGTCACAAAAACCGGACGCAAGGACTTGTGCTTCCGCGATGGTCGAATCAAGCGGAGGGAGGTCGGTTCATTCGGCATCACCGGCCGATTCGCCTACGTCTCGGGCGACGAAATGGGTCTGCGCCTGGCGCACCGTGTGGAGGGCACGGGCCTTTCCACGCCCTGGGGCATGCTTACTATCGAGCAATCCTGGCACAGCGGTAAAGTCGTGCGCGTGGACTACTCGAAGCGGAAGGTCTGGCTCGACGGCGATTGGGCTGACGCGAAGCCCGTTGGCCAGCAGATCGAGTTCGGCAACGCCAACCACAAGACGAGCTTCGTGGTGGTGGCAGCCTCCAAAGAACGTGGCCTGACGATGCTCACACTGGACAAGGCAATGGATCTCAGTTACGCCCATGTGATCGAGGTTTCCCCAGAAGAACGCAAGGTCGTGCCCAACATCGGCCCCGTGGAAATCGAACGCGGGATGGACGATGGCCTGACTTGCACGACCGATGACAGGAAGAAGAGTTGCAGGTGCAAAGTGCTGGAAGGCGATTCCGCAGGATACGTCTATCAGCTTGACGGCAACGTTTCCGAGCAGGATTTTCTGATTGGAAGCATCTTCCGCGTCTGGGAGTTCGGCGTCGGCGACAGCGCGCGGTTGGCCAGCAGCGCGGTCGTTCGATGAACGCCGGACGGCAGCTTGGTGATGGAATCGAATACGAAAGCACGTTGGAATACAACTCGAGGTTCTGGAAAGGTGACCCGACCATGACAACAGCTCCGCGCAGCACGGCGACACGATCTATGAATCAACTCACCCTGGCCCTTCGCCGACCACTCGTCTCCAACGCGCGCTCCCGACGCTACCAGGAGGCGCTGGACCGCATCGTTGCTGAATTCAAGCGCGCTCCCGCCTCCGAGCCCATCTACACGAAATACACGGGACGCGAAAGCACGTCCCGGCTTTGTCAGGCGGCGTTCTGCTGGCACTCGACGCTGTCGCGACATCACGGCAACGGGGACCTGCTGCAGTTCTTCGAGTCTGGGCTGCGACATCATGTGGACTCGATTCGTGACGATGGCCTGCTGGCCACATTCGGGTTGAACGGCGAGACGTGGGCGCATGGCTGGGACATCGAAGGCTTGATCTACGGGCTGGTTCTCTGCCGTGAAGCGCTCGACCCGAAACTCGTCGCGCGCGCCCGGGAGCGGTTCGCACTGTCCGCCGCGCGTCACGCCAAGCTCAGC